>CAMNSE010000005.1 GCA_946554525.1 uncultured Mycoplasma sp. | reverse complement strand
CAAATGAGTTAATTAATAATTTTATAAATTGTTGCACTTGATTTGACAAATTATCAATCAAAATAATTTATTCCAATAGCATTTCTAACTTTATTTAGAGTATCCCCCGCTACTTCTCGCGCTTTCATACTGCCACTTTTAAGCATATCAAATACTAAATCTAAATGATTTTCATAGTAAGCCCTTTTCTCGCGCATTGGCTCTAATATATCTTCTAAAACATTAATCAAGAATTTTTTTACTTTAACATCACCTAACCCACCTTTAGTGTAATGAGCTTTTAATTCATCTAAATTTTGATATTCAGGTAAATATTTTTGAAAATGTTCATTAGTTGCAAAAGCATCCAAATATGTAAATACTGCATTTTCTGAAACATTTCCTGGGTCTTCTACTCTAATATGATTGGGATCAGTATACATACCCATAACTTTCGTACGAACAGTCTCACTATCATCAGATAAGTAAATACAATTATTTAATGATTTACTCATCTTTGCCTTTCCATCAGTTCCCGGAAGCCTTTTACAAGCTTTATTATCAGATAAATAAACGCTAGGCTCTTTTAATACTTCTCCGTAAATAGAATTGAATGTTCTTACTATTTCTTGGCATTGCTCTATCAGTGGAAGTTGATCCTCGCCTACGGGTATTAAATCAGCATTAAATGCTGTTATATCAGCAGCTTGACTAATAGGATAAGACAAAAATCCAACAGGAATTGCTTCACCAAATCCTCTTTCTTTAATTTCTGTCTTAATAGTTGGATTTCGCTTTAAGCGAGCAAGCGTAACTAAATTCATATAATAAGTTGTAAGTTCGGTAAGCTCAGGAACTTGAGATTGAACAAAAATAGTTGTTTTATCAGGATCTATTCCCACAGATAAATAATCTAATGCAACTTCTTTAATGCTATCACGTATTTTTTGAGGATTTTTAGCGTTATCAGTTAAAGCTTGCATATCTGCAATAAATACATAAACTTCATACTCTCCACTATTTTGAAGAGCAACTCTATTTTTAAGACTGCCAACATAATGTCCTAAATGGAGCTTTCCTGTTGGTCTATCTCCTGTTAATATAATCTTCTTTGACATAATATATCACCTAATAAAATTATAACACAATATTAACATTTTTTGCAATTTTTGACTAATTTATTTATTATTTAATTTAAAAATTTGATATAATAAATAATATAAGGAGAATATAAATGAAAAGAAACCCAATTTTAATAATGAGTATATTAATTCTAGTCATACTATTAATAGGGGGAACTACAATATTTATTTTAAATAAAAATCCAAAGAATATAGCTTCACCTAAATATTCAGAAAAAGCAACTAATGCTATGAAAGAATATAATATATATGATAAAGTTTATAAAGAAAATTATTCTAAAACAGTTGAAATTATGTTAGAAAAAGGATTATATAAAGATGAATATTTTAAAGAGTATTTAAACATTGTTTATAAAGAAGATGTAGAAAACTTTGTTTTCGATATCAATAAACTTTTATTAAAAGGATATAATGCTAAAGAAATAAATTTAATATTTAATAATTTTCTTGAACAATTAGACATAATATTAAATATGGATCATTTTAATATTTTAGATTTTGAAAATATCAGTAATTTTCATATTGAAAATTTAGATAGATATTTAAGTTATCAACAAGCAAACAAGGAGTATGAATTAAAAACGGTTGTTACTTATGTTAATATTGGTTTAGATTTAAAAGGATATTCAGATTATTCTACCTATACAAGCGATGAGGCAGCAAGTGATTTAACAATATTAGTAAATAAATTTCATAAACTTCCTGATGAATACGAACCAAGTGATTTAGTAAATATTGGTAGTACTAATTATCAACTTAGAAAAGAAGCTGCCGATGCATATGAAAAGTTAAATAGTGCTGCATTATTAGATAATGTTAATATTACTCCATTTAGCGCTTATCGTTCATTTGCTACCCAAAATGGATTATATATCATGTATAAGAGAAGAGATGGCGAAGAAATTGCTGATACATATTCAGCACGACCAGGGTTCTCTGAACACCAACTTGGGCTTGCAGTTGATGTTAGAAGTAGTACTCTAAAAGATAATTTAACAACATATGATTATAACTGGATGCTTAACAATTCTTATAAATATGGATTTATTATAAGATACCCAAAAGGTAAACAATATATTACTGGATTTATGGAAGAACCTTGGCATATTCGCTATTTAGGTATAGATCTGGCTACAAAAGTGCACGACTCAGAATTAACTTATGACGAATATTATGATTTATATTTAAATGGAAAACTCGGATAATTACCGAGTTTTACTATTTTAGATATCACTTTTTCCTTTAGTTAAAATTCTAATTATATAGTCTTTTTGTTCTATAGATATAGGAGAGCTAGCTGCATAATCATGTCCTTTACCTCCCATAGCTTCTGCTATAGTTCTAACATTAACACCGCTTTTAATATTTCTATAAGAAATAGATCCATAATCTAACGCAATCAACATAACAAAGTCTAAATCATAACTGTTCTCTCTTAAATACTCTGCTATATCATTTCGATGTTCATAATCAATAAAAATAATCCCAGCTCTTAAGCCCATAATTTCTCTATATTCTATCTTTTTAGCATAAGCTTGCAATTTTTCTTCTAATTGAGCTATTTTATTATTAATAAGTAACAATTCAACATCACTAAATGCAAAATGATCTAGTTTAGAATTTTTTAACTTTTTATACATCATCTCAATATAATTATCACATCCAACACAGTCAAATAATAAAGTTAATTGATGTGGCATTTCATCTTGATACTTAGTCTTCCACTCCCTTGTATCATATCTCCTAGTTAATTCAACAAAGTCTTTGATTGATTTCCCCGAGCTAATCAAATTACAACTAATTAAATATTCATAGAACAAACTTGTTCCACTGCATAAACCATGTTCATCAGATATTCTACTAGTTATAAACGAATAAGTATTTGAACTGCTCTCTATTGCTGATTTATGATGGTCAAAAATAAAAAACTTATTTTTCAATTTTTCATCATTTGCAATTTGAGAAAGCATAGGATCTTCCAGCCATAAATCAGTTACAAAAATTCTGTCATAATCATAGATACTACCATCATTGTAAAATTTAGCAACTTCTTGTTGAAGATTAAAAGTTTCAGTTAAAACATAATGAACATTAGCAAACGCAAGTTTCGCTAAAACTGCATTACCCATTCCGTCTATGTCGCTTTTATGTGTAAATAATAATACTTTCATTTAATACCTCCACAATAAAACTATATCAAAAATTATTTAGTAAAACAATATTAATTAGTTTAAAAAAGACTATTCCTTTTGGAATAGTCTTATTAAACTAATTCAAGTTTAACTTGTAATGCATCGTCTCCAACACGTTCTTTTAATTTTATAATACGTGTATATCCACCATTACGTGTTTCATAACGCTTAGCAAGTTCATTAAATACTTTATTTACAACTTCAGTATCGTTATAAAGGAAAGCTAAAGCTTTTCTTCTACATACTAAAGTACCTTTTTTACCATAAGTAATCATTTTATCAACGAACTTTCTAACTTCTTTTGCTCTAGCTTCAGTAGTAACAACAAATTCATTCATTAAACAATCACGAGTGATATTTGCTAGCATACTTCTTCTTTGTCTAGATTCTCTACTAAGTTTTCTATATGACATGTTATAACCTCCTTAATCGCGGAACTTAAGTCCCATTTCAGCTACTTTATCAAGTACTTCTTTAAGTGATTTTTTACCTAAATTACGTATCTTAGTAACTTCAATTTCTCTTTTAGAAATAAGATCTTGAACAGTGTGAATACCAGCTCTTTTTAAACAGTTATAAGCACGAACAGAGAATTCAATTTCTTCAATTGGAGTTTCTAAAGTTTTTGTAATTGTATCAACTTTCTTTTCTTGCATTAATCCTGTAACATCACTAATAGCATTTAAATCAGCAACAATATTAAAATGTTCAATTAATATTCTAGCAGAAAGTGCCATAGCCTCTTCAGGACTCATACTTCCGTTTGTATTAATTTCCATTGTTAACTTATCATAATTTTCATTTTGACCTACACGAGTAGATTCAACTTCATATTTAACAAGTTCAATTGGAGAATAATTAGAATCAATTGCAATCACACCAGCTTTATTTTCAGCAAATAATTTCTTATTTTCTTTTGAATCAACATATCCTTTACCATTAAAAATAGTAACTTCCATATCGATTTTTCCACCTTCAACTAAGTTACAAATAACTAAGTCTGGATTAATAATATCTACATCAGCATTCTTTTCGAAGTCTCCAGCTGTAACTGGTCCTTCAGTATCTTTTGCTAAATGTAAAACTTTTACTTCTTCTGTATGATTTTTAACAACAACATTTTTAAGAGCAAGTACGATGCTTGTTACATCTTCTACTACTCCTTCAATCTTTTGGAATTCATGTAAAACTCCTTCAATCTTTACAGAAGTAATAGCACTTCCTGGCAAGCTTGATAACATTACTCTTCTGATTGCGTTTCCAATTGTTGTTCCAAATCCTCTTTCAAGAGGTTCTAATTCAAATTTTCCATAGTTATTGCTCTCTTGATATTCAGCAATTCTATAATCTGGTTTTTCAAAACTAATCATATTTCTAATTCCCTTTCTAATACATTAATTTCTAGGACGTTTTGGTGGACGACAACCATTGTGTGGTACTGGTGTTTCATCACTAATAGAATTAATTTCTAATCCTGCAGCTTGAAGTGAACGAATAGCAGTTTCTCTACTACTTCCAAGACCATTAACCACAACATCAACCTTTTTTACGCCTTGATCCATTGCAGATTTAGCAGCGGCTTCTGCAGCTAATCCTCCAGCAAAAGGAGTCTTCTTTTTACTACCTTTATAACCGATTGTACCACTTGATGCCCAAGCTATAACATTACCATCTTTTTCAGTAATCGTAACAATTGTATTATTATAAGTAGAATGGATATGAGCTACAGCTTCTGGAATATTTTTCTTTACTTTTCTTTTTCTTCTATTATATGCCATAATTAACCTCCTACTTTCCTACTTTTTTCTTGTTAGCTACTACTTTACCTCTACCCTTACGAGTATGAGCATTACGGCTAGTTCTTTGGCCTCTTACTGGAAGACCTTTTTTATGTCTAACACCTTGGTAGCATCCAATTTCCATTTTATTTTTAATACTCATTTGAACGTTACGACGTAAATCACCTTCAACAATATAATTGTCTACTTCTTTACGTAAACGAGTAATCTCTTCATCAGTTAAATCCTTAACCTTAACTTCAGGTTTAACCCCTGCAGCTTCACAAATTGTTTTTCCTAAATTTCTACCAATACCATATATAGCAGTAAGTCCTACACATATATGTTTTTCACTTGGTAATTCAATATTTTTAATACGTGCCATAATATCCTCCTAACTTATCCTTGAGTTTGTTTGTGTTTTGGATTTTCACAAATAACCATAACTTTACCTTTTCTTCTAATAATTTTGCACTTTTTACAAATCTTTTTTACTGATGGTCTAACTTTCATTATAATACCTCCATTATCTTTTATTCCATGTTATACGCCCACGTGTTAAATCATAAGGCGAAAGCTCTATTGTTACCGTATCACCTGGTAGAATACGAATCATATTTACTCGCATTTTACCAGAAACGTAGGCTTTTACAGTAAATCCATTTGGTAGTTCTACTAAGTAATCGCTACCTTTAAGTACTTCAACTACTTTTCCTTCTACTTCAATTTTTTCTTCTTTATTTGTTTCATTTTTTAAATTTTTATTTTTCGCCATTCTTTTTGTCTCCTGTTAAAATTTCATATCCATCTTTTGTCACTACTACTGTATGTTCAAAATGTGCGCTAGGCATTTCATCATCGGTAGAAATTGTCCAATCATCATCATGCATATAAATATATCTTTCTCCAAGATTAAGCATAGGCTCAACAGCTAATACCATTCCTGCTCTTAAAGTTAGTCCACATCCCTTTTTTCCAAAATTTGGAACATCTGGATCTTCATGAATATTAGTTCCAACTCCATGACCAACTAATTCTTCCACGACACTCAAACCGTGTCTATGAGCAAAATCTTCAATTGCCGCCCCTATATCACCTATTTTAGCACCTTCTTTGATTTGTTGCAAGCCTTGATACAAAGCTTTTTCTGTATTTACAACTAAATCTCTTACTTCAGGCTCTACATCTCCGACAATATAAGTTCTAGCTGCATCACTATGATATCCATGTATTTCTACACCAACATCAACTGATACAATATCACCATTTTTTATTTTTCTATTTCCTGGTATTCCATGTACTACTTCATCATTAATTGATACACAAATACTAGCTGGAAATCCTTCATAGTTTAAGAAAGATGGTTTAGCATTATGTGAAGAAATAAAATTATAAGCAACACGGTCAAGTTCTTTCGTTGTAACTCCTGCTTTAACATGTTTTTTAATTTCTTCATGAGTAAGAAAGTTTAAATAACCAGCCTCTCTCATTAACTTTATTTCTCTTTCACTTTTAATACTAATCATTTTTCGCCTCTTTAATTTTAGTTAAAGTCTCGACTTCTTTTACAACACTATTATAAATTTCATTTAAAGGCTGCGTAGCACTTACTTTAACTAACATTCCTTTATCTTCATAATATTTAATAATTGGGCTTGTGTTTTCTAAATAAGTATTAAAGCGAACTTTAAATGTTTCTTCTGTATCATCGCTTCTTCTTTCAAGTGTAGTACCACAATCATCACAAATATTATCATGTATTGGTTTTAATTCTTCGCTATATATATTATAGCTTCTTTTACACTTTGGACAACTAGTTCTACCAAGAACTCTTTTTAGAGCAGTATCTATATCAATGTCTAAATAGATTACTACAGTATTAGTAATGCCTCTATCATTTAACATTTCATCAAGTTTATGAGCCTGAATAAGTGTTCTTGGAAAACCATCTAAAATAAATGGTTTGCTTGATCCTATTGAATTTAATTTTTCATCAACTAAACGAATAATTAATTCATCACTTACAAGACTACCCTTAGATATTAAAGCATCTATTTCTTGTCCAAGTTTACTTCCACTTTTAATTTCTACTCGAAGTAAATCTCCAGTAGATAAGTGGTCATAGTTATAATTTTTTACTAAATAGTCACTCACAGTGCCTTTGCCAGCGGCAGGAGGAGCGATAAAAATGATATTACGCATTTTTATCTAAACCTCTTTTTCTTTGCTGCATAGCTTCTAGCTGTTAAACTACTTTCTATTTGTTTATATGTTTCAATCGCAACACCAACAACTATTAGGATACCAGTACCTCCAATTGTAACGTTACTTGGTAAGTCAGTAAATGTTGAGATTACTACTGGAAGTCCAGCAAGTATTACTAAGAATACACTTCCTACTAAAGTAAGTCTTGATAAAGATTTACTTATATATTTTGAAGTATCTTCACCAGGTCTTACTCCCGGAATATATCCACCATTCTTATTTAAGTTCTTACTCATTTCATCTGGATTCATACTTAAGAAAGTATAGAAGTATCCAAAGATAAATATAAATATGATATATAATAAGAAACCTGTAGGGCTAGTATAAACAATATAATTATTAACAAAGTTTATTGCAGCCTCACTCTTAGTAAGCTGAACTATTGTTGCAGGGATTGTTGTTAGAACGGATGCAAATATAACTGGCATAACTCCTGCACTATTAATTTTAATAGGTAAGAATGATTGTTGTGCCCCATATGCACTAGTTGTTCTATTCGAATATTGAATTGGAATACGTCTTTCAGCAAGAGTAATCCAAATAATACCTACAATAATTAAAATGTAGCTTAAGATAAATAAAATGAATAATGTGATGCCAAGTCCAGTTTCAAATGAGCCATGAATAAATGCCGTAAATGCACTCGTAAATACACTAGGCATACTCATTAAGATACCTGCTAAAATGAGAAGTGATTGTCCATTTCCGATACCTTTTTGACTTATTTGATCACCCATCCATAGTAAGAATGCAGTACCTGCAGTCATTACTAAACTTGTCTTAAGCATAAGCATAACGTCATTTGTCTTTAAGTAAAATATACTCATCGCGTATGCTTGAATAAAGGCAATAATAATACCTAAATATCTAGTTATTTTATTTATTTTTTGTCTTCCGACATAGCCTTGCTCTTTTAAATCCTTAAAATATGGAATAATATCCATTTGCAAGAGTTGTGTAATGATACTTGCTGTAATATAAGGACTTACACCTAAAGCAAATATTGAGAAACTTTTTAATCCTCCACCACTCATTAAGTTGAAGATTTCTAAAAAACCTAACTCCTCATAAATACTACTTGCCCAAGGAATGGTAACAGTTGTTCCTACTGCAAAGAACCCTAAGCAAAATAAAGTAAAATAAATACGTTTTCTTAAATCTTTATTAGATTTACTAAATATTTTGGCTATTCCTTTAAACATTCTAGATCACCTCTGCTTTACCGCCAGCTTTTTCTATTTTTGTAACGGCAGCAGATGAGAATCTATGTGCCTTAACAGTTAATTTTTTAGTAATTTCGCCATTTCCTAAAACCTTAACACCGCTAAGTTGTTTTTTAAGTAATCCTTTTTCCTTTAATACTTCAGGAGTAACTACCTCTCCATCTTTAAAGAATTTATCTAAATCACTTAAATTAATTGTCGCATATTTTGTTTCAAAACGAGCATTACTAAATCCACGTTTTGGAACTCTACGATAGATTGGAGTTTGTCCACCTTGGAACCAAGCACTAATACTTGCTCCACTTCTTGACTTTTGACCGTTTTCACCACGTCCAGCAGTCTTACCTGATCCACTTCCTGGGCCACGGCCAACTCTTTTACGCGCCTTTGTTTCGTTAGACGCAATTAATGACTCTAACTTCATCTTATAACTCCTCCACTTTCTTACCACGTAGAGCTGCTACTTTAGCAGGACTCTTTTGTGATTTTAAAGCTTCAAGTGTAGCTTTAGCAACATTAATTTTTGTATTTGATCCTAAAGATTTAGATACAATATCTTTAACACCTGCAAGTTCTAGAACTGCACGAGCAGCACCACCAGCGATAACTCCTGTACCTTCTTTAGCAGGTTTAATCATAACAACTGCACGACCTACTTTAGCAGTAGCTTCGTGAGGAATTGTTCTATTATCTATTAACGCAACCTTTATTACATTTTTATTAGCAGCTTGTAAAGCTTTTTTGATAGCTTCTGGAACTTCATTAGCTTTACCATTACCAATACCAACTAAACCTTTACGGTTTCCAACTACAACAGTTGCAGAGAATCTAAAATGTCTACCACCTTTAGTAACTTTTGTTACTCTACCAATGGAGATAACTTTTTCTTCTAATAAATTTTTCTTAGTTTCTTGTTTTTTCATGTATCTATCCTCCCACTCTAGAACTCTAAACCGTTCTCACGTGCTGCAGTTGCAAGAGCTTCAACACGTCCATGATATAGGTAACCGCCTCTATCAAATACAACAGTTTTAATTTTCGCTGTTTTACACTTTTTAGCAATATCTGCACCAACTAATTTAGCAGCTTCGATATTACCACCATTTTTAATCTTAAGTTCAACAGTTGATGAGCTAACTAAGGTTTTACCAGTCTCGTCATCAATTACTTGAACATAGATTCCATTATTAGAACGGAACACATTAAGTCTAGGGCATGATGCAGTTCCACTTATTTTTTCACGTACACGTGCATGACGTCTTAAACGTGCGACATTACTATTTTCTTTCTTAATCATATTTCTCGACCTTTCTAACCTTATTTAGCAGCCTTTTTACCTTCTTTACGACGTACATATTCGCCTTTATAACGAATTCCTTTACCTTTATAAGGCTCTGGTTGTCTAATCTTACGAATATTAGCCGCAAATTCAGATACTTTTTGCTTATCTATACCACTTATTGTGATTTCTGTATTACTTACTTGTTCAGCTTTTAAATCGCTTGGAACATCAACAACAACAGGATGAGAGAAACCAGCAGAAACATTGATTTTATTTCCACTTACTTGGAAACGATAACCAACTCCCACAATTTCAAGTCCTTTTGTGAATCCTTCACTAACTCCAACAATCATGTTGTTAATTAAAGAATTCATTGTTCCAACATTTATATTAGCTACACTTGTTTCATTTTTAGCTTTTGTTTCAACAGTATTTTCGCTAACTACAACTTCAACGTCTTTACTAATTTCAAGTGTTAAAGATCCTTTAGCTCCTTTTACTGTTGCTACACCATCTTCCACAGTAACTGTTACACCAGCAGGAAGCGCAAGTTTTCTATTACCAATTCTACTCATATATTTTCCTTACCAAATATAGGCAAGTACTTCGCCTCCTAATCTAGCTTCTCTTGCTTCCTTATCAGTCATTAAACCTTTAGAAGTAGAGATAATTGCAATTCCAAGTCCATTAAGAACACGAGGAATTTCATCTGCAGTTGCATAAACTCTTAAACCAGATTTACTGATTCTTTTAAGACCAGTAATAACTCTTTCTTTTTTATCACCATATTTTAAAGTTAAAGTAAGAATATTACCAGTAACTTTTTCTTCTAAAGAATATTCAGCGATAAATCCTTCTCTCTTTAAAATCTCGGCAATTCCAACAGTCATTTTAGTTCCAATAACTTCAACTGTTTTATATTTCATTTGATTTGCATTACGAATTCTTGTAAGCATATCTGCTATTTTATCTTGAACCATTTAAAATTCCTCCTTCCTTACCAACTTGATTTCTTAACACCAGGTATTTTACCTTCGTTTGCTAATTCTCTAAAGCAAATACGGCAAATACCAAATTTACGCATTACACCATGAGGTCTTCCACATCTCTCACATCTAGTATAAGCACGAACCTTATATTTTGGTTTTCTATTTGCTTTAATAATCATACTTTTCTTAGCCATGTTGAATTCCTCCTAATTCTTGAAAGGCATTCCAAATGCCTTTAATAAATGATAAGCTTCATCGTTTGTATGAGCAGTGGTTACAAATACAATATCCATACCACGAACTTTAACAACATTATCATATTCAATTTCTGGGAAAATTAATTGTTCTTTAATTCCTAAAGTATAATTTCCTTTTCCATCAAATGCAGTTTTTGAAACTCCTCTAAAATCTCTCACACGAGGAAGTGCAACACGAATTAGCTTTTCCATAAAGTTATACATAGCTTCACCTCTAAGTGTTACTTTAACTCCAATTGCTTGACCTTCACGAAGTTTAAATCCTGCAATAGATTTACGAGCTTTTGTTACGACAGTCTTTTGACCAGTAATAGCTTCTAAATCTTTTTGAGCTGCTTCAATAAATTTACCGTCATGAGCACCATCGCCACAACCCATATTGATAACAATTTTCTCTAATTTTGGTACTTGCATAGTGCTTGAATATTTAAATTCATCTTTTAAACTTTTTACGATTTTTTCATCATATAATTTTCTATAATTACTCATAAATATTCACCTACTTACTCTTACTTTCTTTTTTTGCTTTTGTTGCTTTTTCTTTTACTTCTACCTTTTTAACGTTTGATACATGAATAGGAGCTTCGATATCAAATATTCCACCTTTATCATTTGTATTATTTGGTTTAACGTGTTTTTTTACAATATTAATTCCTTCAACAACTACTTTTGCTTCATTTTTTAAAGTTTTAATTACTTTACCGTTCTTACCTTTATCTTTACCAGCAATAACTAAAACTTCATCGCCAACTTTAATTTTCATCATAAATTTAGCCTCCTATATAACTTCCTTAGCAAGAGATACAATCTTCATATAATCACGTTCACGTAATTCTCTTGCAACAGGTCCAAGGACTCTTGTACCTACTGGAGTTTTATCATCTTTAATAATAACGCAAGCATTGTCATCGAATTTAATATAGCTTCCATCTTTTCTTCTAATACCTTGAACGCTTCTTACAATAACAGCTTTTACAACTTTACCTTTTTTCAAATTTGAATTAGGAATAGCTTTTTTAACTGTACCTACTACAACGTCTCCAATATTAGCAGATTTTACTTTAGAGCCACCAAGAACACGAATAACAAGTAATTCTCTTGCTCCAGTGTTATCAGCAACTTTTAATCTTGTTTCTTGTTGAACCATGCGGCACCTCCTAAAGTATTACAGCTTTTTCAATTATCTCTACAAGTTCATATCTTTTAGTTTTAGATAACGGTCTTGTAGCTCTAACTCTAACTGTATCTCCTACACCTGCTTCATTTTTTTCATCATGAGCAGTATATTTTTTTGAATATTTAACACGTTTTTTATAAAGTGGATGGGTTTTATAAGTTTCAACTAAAATAGTAATAGTTTTGTCGTTTTTGTTACTTACAACTTTACCAACTAGTTCTTGTTTTCTATTCTCCATCTTGTACCTCCTTAAGTTCTCTTTCACGTAAGATAGTTTTCATTCTTGCAACATCTTTTCTTAATTCTCTTATCTTAGAAGGATTTTCTAAAGTACCAGTAGATTGTTTCATACGTAAACTAAAAAGTTCTTTTTTAGATTCCATAATTTTTCCTTCTAATTCTCTATTAGAAAGTTCTCTTAATTCCTTAATTTTCAAGAGACTCACCAACTTTCTCATCTTTTTTTACAAATTTAGTTTTAATTGGTAATTTATGAGATGCAAGTCTTAATGCTTCACGAGCAATTTCTTCGCTAACTCCACCAATTTCAAACATAATTTTGCCTTTTTTAACAACTGCTACCCATTCATCTACGTTACCTTTACCTTTACCTTGACGAGTTTCAAGAGGTTTCTTAGTAATAGCTAAATGTGGGAATATATTAATCCATACTTTACCGCCACGTTTCATATAACGAGTCATAGCGATACGAGCAGCTTCGATTTGACGAGCACTGATCCAAGCTCCATCTTGTGCTTGAAGACCAAATTCACCAAAATGTAGGCTAGTATTTCCTCTAGCATGTCCATCATAAGTTAGACGATGAGGCTTTCTATATTTAGTCTTTTTTGGCATTAACATGCTTGTCATCTCCCCTCATAACTTTCTTCTTAGCAGGAAGAATTTCATCTTTATAAATCCATACTTTTACACCAATCTTACCATATGTTGTATCAGCCTCAGCTGTGGCATAATCAACATCTGCTCTAATTGTATGAAGTGGAACAGTACCTTCAGTATATCCTTCTGTACGAGCCATTTCAGCTCCACCTAAACGACCGGATACGCTTGTTTTAATACCTTTAGCTCCAGCTTTCATTGTGTTTCTAATAGCTCTTTTTTGAGCACTTCTAAATGGAGCACGAGCTTCAATTTGAGAAGCAATATTTTGTGCAACTAATTTAGCATTTAAATCTGGATTTTTAACTTCTACGATATTAACGTATACATCTTCTCCAACTAATCTTTTAATTTCTTTTCTAATTTTTTCAATATCTTCTCCGCCTTTACCGATAATTACACCAGGTTTAGCAGTATTAATAGTTACATCGATACGATTTTTCTTTCTTTCAATAAGGATTGAAGCAACTGCTGCATCTTTTAATTTTTTCTCTAAGTATTCTCTTATTTTAATATCCTTATTTAAAACTTTAGCATAATCTTTTCCTGCGAACCATTTAGATTCCCAATCTTTATTAACACCAAGTCTAAATCCTATAGGATTAACTTTTTGACCCATTATGCTTCCTCCTTAACTTTACCATCACTAACTTTTACAGTTATATGACTAGTTCTTTTATCTCTTCTATCAACATTTCCACGGCTAGCAAATTTGATTCGTTTGTAAACAGTTCCTGGATTAACAAAACATTCACTAATTACTAACTCATTTTCTTTTGCTCCATTATTGTTTACAGCATTTGCAACAGCGCTATTTAAAACCTTTAGAATTAAACGAGCACCTTTAGTATTTGTGTTTTCTAAAATAGCTCTTGCTGTTTTAACATCTTTACCACGAACTAAATCCATAGTCATTCTTGCTTTTCTAGGGGCAATCATAGCTCCCTTATGTATTGCATAAGCTTCCATTTTTTACCTCCTACTTTTGACCTGCATGTCCACCAAACTTACGAGTTAATGCAAACTCTCCAAGCTTGTGACCTACCATATCCTCAGTTACATAAACTGGGATAAATTCTTTTCCGTTGTGAACAGCAATTGTGTGTCCAACGAAATCAGGATAAATAGTTGAACGACGAGACCAAGTTTTAATAACTTCTTTTTTATTTGTTTTATTTAATTCTTGTACGCGCTTAAGTAATCTATCAAATACATAAGGCCCTTTTTTTAAACTTCTTGCCATATCTCATTCACCTATTTTTTCTTTCTACTAACAATAAGCTTGCTAGATGCTTTTTTACTTTTTCTAGTTTTATATCCAAGAGCTGGTTTACCCCAAGGAGTCATTGGACTCTTACGTCCGACTGGAGTACGGCCTTCACCACCACCATGAGGGTGATCATTAGGGTTCATAACAGAACCACGGTTTGTAGGTCTAATACCCATATGACGCTTACGTCCAGCTTTTCCTAAATTTACTAATTCGTAGTCTTCATTTCCAACTACTCCGATAGTAGCCATGCATACACCTAAAACTTTTCTAGTTTCTCCAGATTGAAGTCTTAAGATAACATATTTACCATCACGTCCTAATATTTGAGCACTAGATCCCGCACTACGTGCAACCTCGGCACCCTTACCAGGTTTAAGTTCGATACAATGAACAACAGTACCAACTGGGATAGCTTCAAGTGGTAATGCATTACCAACTTTAATATCTGCTGTTGGACCATTTTCAATAATCATACCAACTTGTAATCCTTTAGGAGCGATAATATATCTTTTTTCACCATCGCGGTAATTAATTAAAGCAATATTAGCACTTCTATTTGGATCATATTCGATTGTTGCAACTCTACCAGTTACACCAACTTTATTTCTTTTATAATCAATAACGCGGTATTTTCTCTTAGCTCCACCACCAATGTGACGAACTGTCATTCTACCTTGATTATTTCTTCCTCCAGTTTTTGATTTACTTTTAAGTAAGCTTTTAGTAGGAGTTGAAGTAGTTAATTCTTCATTAGCTAAAGTAGTCATTCCTCTGCGACCATTTGTCGTTGGTTTATATTTCTTTATTGCCATAACTTTATCCCTCCTATAATTCTATTTTTGAGTCAGCTTCAAGAGTAACAATGGCTTTTTTATAAGTTTTTGTCATTCCTGTATATTTTCCAACTCTTCTTTTCTTTGCTTTTGTATTTAATGTATTAACACTTTTAACTTTAACTCCAAACGCTCTTTCAATTGCAGTTTTAATTTGTGGTTTTGTTGCAGTCTTAGCAACTTTAAAAGTATAAACATTTTCATCTTGCATTTTAAGTGCACTTTTTTCAGTAATAACTGGTGAATAAATAATATCAGCGTAATCTTTCATTATTTAAGCACCTCCTCAATATTTTTAACGGCTGCTTCATCCATTACAACAACATTAGCATTAACTAAATCTAAACAGTTAATATCGCTTGCCATAATATGATAAGCATAACCTAAATTTCTAGTAGCCATGTATAGATTTTCATTCTCGTCACTTGTAACAAATAATACTTTACCATCAAGACTTAAATCTTTCATAACTTTCTTAATATCTTTTGTTTTTAAACTTTCAAGTTTAATTGTATCAAGAATAACTAACTCTTTATCTTGAGCTTTATGAGTTAAAGCACTTTTTAAAGCCAAAACTCTTTCCTTTTTATTAATACTAAACGTATAATCTCTAGGAGTTACTCCACCAGATATTCCGCCACCTCTCCATTGAGTAGCACGAATACTACCTTGACGAGCACGTCCAGTACCTTTTTGTTTCCAAGGCTTTCTTCCTCCTCCAGAAACTTCACTACGATTTTTAGTTTTCGCAGTTCCTTGACGTGTAGCGTCAAGTTGTAAACGAATCATTTTCTTTAAAACTAAATCATTAGCTTCAATATTCCAAATGCTGTCTTTTAAAGTTAAATCTTTAACTTTTTCACCAGCTATATTTTTAACACTTATTTTCATTTTAATGTCCTTTCTAGAAAACTAATTGTTTTCCCCAGGATTTTCGTTTTCATCATTAGTATCTTGTACTTCTTCGACAATCTCTTCTGTTGAAACTTCATTAACTTCAGTTGTCTCTACTGCAGTTTCTTCTACAACAGCACTAGTTTCTTCAACTACTTCATCAATAACAGTTTCATAAGTAATAATCTCTTTTGGATTCTTCTTTCTTGAGTTTTTAACAGCAGATTTAATTAATACTAATGAATTTTTTGCTCCTGGAATATTTCCACTTACTAAAATATAATTTTCATTTTCGTTTACTTCAACAATTTCAAGATTTTGAATTGTTACAGTTTCAACACCCATGTGTCCAGCAAGGTTTTTACCCTTAAGTACTCTTTTTGGAAGCATGGTACCAAGTGAACCTGGTCTTCTATGATATCTAGAACCATGAGTTTCAGGCCCTCTAGATTGATTATGACGTTTAATAACACCAGTAAAACCTTTACCTTTGCTAGTACCAGTTACATCAATAACTTCTCCTACTTCAAATATTGAAGCAGTTACTTTATCGCCTACATTATAAGCGCCTTCAACATCTCTAATTTCTTTTAAGAAGCGCTTAGGAGTAGTGTTTGCTTTTTTTGCTCTAGCCATTTCAGACTTGTTAGCATTTTTTTCTTTCTTTTCAAATACGCCTAGTTGAACAGCATTATAGCCATCACTCTCAACAGTCTTAACTTGCATTACAGTATTTGGTGCAACTTCAACAACTGTAACTGGAATTAATTTTCCATCTTTAGAAAAAACTTGAGTCATTCCAACTTTGCGTCCTAAGATTCCTTTCATTTTTTAATCCTCTTTCCTTATTATAATTTTATATCAATGTCTACACCACTTGGTAAATCTAAGTGAGTTAAAGCATCAATAGTTTCTTTACTTGGGTTCTTAATATCAATTAATCTCTTGTGAGTACGCATTTCAAATTGCTCACGAGCATCTTTATATTTATGAACCGCTCTTAAAACTGTATATTTTTGAACTTCTGTAGGTAGTGGAACAGGTCCTGATACTTCCCCACCAGTTCTTTTTACAGTTTCAACAATCTTTAAAGCAGCAGTATCAAGTAATCTATGATCATAAGCTTTAAGATTAATTCTTACTTTTGAATTTGACATCTTCATTCTCCTTTCGTCTATATCTAGTATAGGCTCGCTCCGTAACAAATTCCCTGATACAAGAGGCATATGGAACAACCTCGCCGAGCGTATCAGCAACCTTGCACATCAAAGCAGTCATACGAAATAGATTATAACAGTATATTCTATTCAAGTCAAGCTAAAATTATCAAAAATTTAAAACATTTACATTACTATAATTCTTGCAAATTGAAAATTTGCTTTTCTTTTTCAACCATTGAAATTAATTCTTTTTTACTTGGTATATGTAGTTTGTATGAAGAAGCAAAAATGGTGTTATTATCTTTTGGGAGCGTGTATTTCACGACAGTTTTATTCTTATCTGTGCAAAGCAGTATTCCAATAGTTGAATTTTCTTCTTTACTTTTTATTTCTCTATCATAATAATTCACATACATTTGCATTTGTCCAATATCCTGATGAGTTACTTTGCCAATTTTTAAATCAATAATAACAAAACATTTTAATATTCTGTTATAAAATACTAAGTCTGGATAAAAATGGTCTTCTTCTAATGTTAATCTTACTTGAGAACCCACAAACATAAATCCTTTCCCCAATTCTAGCAAGAACTCTTTTAAATGAGATAAAATACTTTTCTCTAAATCCGTTTCTAAATAATTATGATTTTCTTTTATATCTAAAAATTCTAATACAAATGGATCTTTAACTAAGTCTTTACCATCCACCAATATTTGTCCATTTTTTGATAATTTTAAAATCTTTTCTTTGTTTGCAGACACGCATATTCTTTCATAAAGTAAAGAATTTCGCTGCCTTTAAAGTTCTCTAACACTCCATCTTGAGTTTATACATTCATTTAAATAAAAGCTTCTTTTAAGTTCATCATCTATTTTTAACAGTTCTAAATAGTGTGACCAACTTAATTCGGACATCACCGTTGTCCGATTTTGAAAATACACATAAAATTTCCTCATCCGCCTTAAATTTCTCACAGAAAAGCCTTTGCCAAACTCAATTATTAACTTTTGTGACAGTTTTTCTAAAATTTCCTCACCATAGGCCGCCCTGTTTTCGCCTTTTTGAATATTCAATATAATTCTGCCAATATTCCAATACAGATTTAGCATTTCTGTATTAACTGTAGTGTATACTTTATTTTTACTGCTAATTACCATCTCTTTAATATTATTAAAAAGATCATCGACCCCTTCTTTTATGACTTTATCTTGCATATTTCTCCTCCATTTCTGGACGCAATATAGCATATTAAAAACAGAAAGTCAAAATACAGATTTATTAAAATCTGAAGAAAAACCAGTGAAATTTAAACAGAAATAACAAAAACTACTACCCAATTTATAAAAATCTGCAACAGATTCATCACTTTTTGTAAAAATTAAAAAAATAATGATTTTACTCATTATTTTGCGTTTTTAAAACACTTTCAATAAAAGGCATAATATCGCCATCTAAAACCTTTAATGGATCTGTACTTTCAAATTTAGAGCGATTATCTTTTACTAATTTATAAGGTTCTAATATATAACTTCTGATTTGACTTCCAAAGTCTATATTAGATACTTCCCCGTTAATACTTTTTAATTTGGCCTCTTGTTCTTCCATTTGTTTTAAATAGAGTTTGTTTTTTAGAAGTTGCATAGCAGTTTCTTTATTTCTAAGTTGGCTTCTCTCGGTTTGGCAAGTAACTACTGTTTTAGTTGGCAAGTGAGTAATGCGCACTGCCGAATTTGCTGTATTTACCGATTGACCACCAGCGCCACTTGAATGATATACATCTATTTTTAAATCTTCTTCTCTAATATCTATTTCTATATTTATATCAAATTTCGGAGTAACATTAACAGAAGCAAATGAAGTATGTCTTCGCTTATTTGAATCAAAAGGCGAAATACGTACTAATCTATGGACCCCTTTTTCACATTTCAAGTATCCATAAGCATACTCACCTATAATTTCTAATGTCACACTTTTAATGCCCGCTTCTTCACCATCTTGCTTATCAATAATTTTGTATTGAAAATTATTTTTTAATAAAAATCTTTCATACATGCGAAGAAGCATGCTAGCCCAGTCGCAAGATTCAGTTCCTCCCGCTCCAGGATGAATCTCTAAATAGCAATCCGATCTATCATATTCTTTTGAAAGTAAGGCGTTTATTTCTAAATCTTCTAATTTTTTTTCCAAAGCATGTAACTCGGCTTCGCTGATCTCTTCAACTTCCATAATTTCCAAAGATAAATTAATACTATCTAATATATCTTGATATGTATCTAATACTTTATTTATTTGTTTTAATCTGCCATATATATCATTAGCTTTATTAGTATCTTGCCAAAAATCTTCTTTATTTACTGAACTATTAAGTTCTTCTTTTAGCCTCTCTAGTTTAACTACATCAAAGAGACCTCCCGATATCTATAATTCTTAATTTTAAATCATTTAATATTTCTAACTTTTCTTGTTTATCCATAATTATCTCTTTTCTATAAATTCATAAAGAATATTTTATATTAACTATAGTATATCATCAAATAAGCTTATTAACAATTTAAAAAGTTCGAAAATGTAAAGAAAGTAAACTTTATAGTTTGCTTTCTAAAAACTTCTCAAATGCGAGTAATCCATAATCAAGATTATAATAATTAGGATATTCATTTAAATGAGCCAGTGCTATTTTAGCTGTAGGAATTAAATTGTCATTAGTAACGTTTGTTTTCTTATCAACTAACCCATGCTCTAGTTCAATATTAATACCAGATAAAAATTCTTCTACACTATATTTATCAAAATTTACATTTAAAACTCTAGCAGCATATAGTGCGTCTTGTTTATTAAACATAATATCACCATTAAAATATATGTTTATTTATCTAAATCCATTAAATATTTCTCATAGTCTTTAACATAATATCTAATATTGGTTCTTCCCTTTTTGATAATAGTATATCCTTCTTCTTCTAATTTTTCCTTTTGAATTTTAATGCCTTCTGGATACTTTGGATTTAATTCTCCATTATTTTTTAGCGTTCGCCAGTAAGGAGTTTCGTTAGTATCTCTTTGATAACTTGCCCAAGCAGCTATAGAAGTAAAGATACCCGCTGTTATAGGATCAGTGAAATCAGCATTATTTATTTTTGCAAAATACTTTCGAATATCTCCTACTGTTGTAAGATACCCTTTTGGTACTTTTTTCATTACTTCATCATAAAACCGAGGTGGAGCAAAATACATATTATCTCCGCCATATTTTACTATACTAGCTTGGTCGGTTATTAAAACATACTTAGGCATATCTTTATCATCATTTAACATTGCATTAAAATCCTTTTTACTCTCATTAGCCATAAAATTTCTCCTTTCTAAGCAACATAATATATTAAATCATTTATAAATGCAATGAGACAGTTATTAAATTTTTAATTAGTATTCCTACCATAAATTTATTTTATAAAAAATAGTAAATCTAATATATTTAATAGAAAATTTTTGAAATTAGCGCTTAACTTACATAGTTTATATATACTTCCCATCATTAGATAAATACTAGTTAAACATAATAGAAAACCTATAATCCCATCAGGTGCCTCAAATACAAATAATTGTAAAACAAAAGATGCTAGTCCTAAAATTAATAGTAATACACATAAATTAATTTTTGTTTTTCTTTTCATATCATATCTACAATTCTTAAAAATGTAATTATTTATAGTTTAAATTAAACTTTAATTAGATATTATTCTTATAATATAAACTCCATTTTATTTTTTTCTACTTAATGTACTTTCCTTTTTTTGCTCATACCACGACTTTCTTATATATATTATTGGTAAATCCGGATATTTTTTATGTTTTTCTTCTCCCATTTCATAATAAAAAGAATCGTGTGCGTCATTTTCCATTAAAACGAGTATAGCTAACGGTTCACATTTATATAAGTCTACTTCATTATAATGGTTTTCCCCCCATTTTTCTTGCTTTTGCAAAGACTCCTTTTCTAAAGTTTCTTTGGTTAAAAGCGAAAATAGGTTATCAAGTGTTGCAGACATAGGATCATCAATTAGAGCGTTTTGTATATAAGCATCATCTGGGGACGTATTAAACATAGATCTATGGTCTAGTATAAAATATATATAGGAACTATTATATCCTGACCAAATTTTATCGGTTATCAAAGACGCTGAAACAATACGAGATGTTGTTAAACTTCCCGTATGGCAAATAAATGCAAATCTTTCCCCTTCCCTATATTCGTTTGGATTTGTTAGCTTTTTTGTCCAGTCCTCAATAATTATTTTTTCACATTCTAAAACTGCTGCTTTTAATTTTGTTATATCTTCTTTTGCGCCTATTAATTTAATCCTACAATCCATATAATCTTTTTCATCTAAAATTTTTTGTAATTCAGTTAAAAGAATGTTTCTCCTGTGAATATATAGTCTTAGCTCAAAAAAATTAATAACTGTATCGTATAAAGACATAAAATAATTCATAATTTTATTGATTTTTCTTATATCATATTCTGAACATTTTAGCAATTCTTCAATCTCAGCATATAAATCTTTTAAAAGCTTTGTCTCGTCTTCACTAAAAAAATTATAATTCTTTTTAATAACATATGGTATATAGGTTTCAAGACAAATTCGGAGATGGATTAATAAGTACCTCCCGTCACCCCAGCAATTAACTTTTGGCGAGCAACCAATTAATTTTGACATTCGTTTAAATTTAGGGTATATATTGTCATTTACCTTGACCCCATCTTTTATTATAACCATTTCTTCCATTGTGCTAGTCCTTCCACATAGGTGTTATTATACACTGATAATATTAAAAATCAAGAATTACTTATTGTTTATAAAATCATTTTTTAATATGACTTATAATTTATGCGATTGCATATGTTCAAATCTATAATTAGAATTATACTCTCTTTTTTCCTCTATTAAAGCATCACTAAACAAAAAAGATAGCTTAAACGCTACCTCACATTGCTTCAGTAAAATATTTTAATAAAATTCCCCTTATTTTATTTTTGCTACTTCGCTTGTTGAAATATTAGGACCATATATATCCTTATATTTACTTAAAGATTCATCTATATCAATCCAATAAACATTCGTTAATGTTCCATCAGATGGATCTATTTCTGTTCTTTCTAGCTCGCCACCTAATGCTTTTAAAGTTTTATCTGAACCCAGATTATTTACATCACAGTCTAGCATTACTTTGTCTAAACCTACTTTTTTTGCTTCTATCAGTCCCATATATAAATTAATTTTATTATAGCCCTTTCTCCTCTCTGTAGGTCTAATTCCGTAACCAATGTGTCCGCCAAATCTTAACATTTCTTTGTTTAAATTCCATCTAATATTAATTGTGCCAATTATTTTATTATCATTTTCTCTAATAAGTAAAAAGGTTTCGCTCTGGCATCGTCCTACATTTTCGGCATATTCTTTATTTTCCATATTTAAACATCTTTCTAATGCTTGTTCAAAAGTATATCCCTCATATATTTTATCTAATGAACCAGATCCATTTATATCAGAACCATATTTTACAAACTCATCAAGATACTCAATAATTTCTTCTTTTCTTTCCAAAGATGGTCTTTCAAAATAAAATTTTTCCATTAATATCACATCCATCCCTATCAATTGTACCATATTTTTTAAATTATTTACATTACGAACAAAGATTAAATATATTATTTACATACATATTAATATGGACAAATTGTGGACATGCGAGCAAAATCAACCCATATTAATCTTTTTTATTTATAAAGATTTTCTTTTTCACCTTGCTCTTTTAATCCTAAAAATTTATTGTTCCACAATTCCACTTGCTCATTCGTCAAACAAATTGAATATACATAAATGTCCGCAATAAAATACTCGTCTTTATCATCTTCTCTATCATAAATTTCTTTTACCATTCCTCTAGATTCATATAATTTGTGTGCTGACTTTGCATATTCATCCGTATATAATCTAAAATTTTTATATCCCTTTTCCCTTGCTAGTTTAATTGTTTTATCTAAAACTTTTCCCCCAAATCCAGTTCTTCTATATTCTTTTAATATACCAAACCAACCTAGCCATGCATCATCTGGGTATTCATTATACGAATAAATTCCGGTAACACCAATTGGAGTATTATCCAAATACACGATATAATAATCCATTTCTTTCCTATAAGGATCATTATTTATTTGTTCAATAAAATTCTCTCTTGCATCTTCATCCGGAAATATTTCATTCTGAACGTTGCAAGCAACCTCTAAATTATCCTTTGTTATTTTTTTGAATTTAATTTTGTCTTCCATATTACCACCCTTTATTTATCATTTAAAATGCTTTAAAACAATTAAACTTATCTAAATCACTTTTTTGAGTTAATATTACCTAAATATTGTAATTAGGAAAAAGCCTACAATCCTTTTACTTATACGGATTTGCAGGCTTATTTACCACAACAATTCTTATATTTTTTTCCAGATCCACAAGGGCACTCATCATTACGGCCTATTTTATTTACACGTTTTGGTGTAGCTTTTACTTTTTCTTTTCCATCGCTAGCTTTTCCGTCTAATGTTTGTTTTCTTTCAACATTTTGCTTAATTTCAGCATTAAGTAGGAAAGTTGCAATTTGTTTATCAATTCTACTTAAGAATTCATCAAATAATTGGAAGCCTTCCATTGTATAAGCTTGAACTGGATTTACTTGTCCATATCCACGAAGTCCAATACCTTCTTTTAAATGTTCCATTTCGCTCATATGATCAACCCAGTTAGAGTCAATAACTTTTAAAGTAATTGCTTTTTCAAAGTCATCACTTACAGGAACATCTTTAATTTTATCTTCATAATCTTCAATTACTAAATCAGTAATAAATTTAACACTTTCATCATCATTTAATTCTTTAATATCTTTAAGTTTTAAATCATGAGCTTTTAAGAAATTATTATTAACATATTCTATAATTTCTTTTTTGTCATCCTCAGTTAGATAGCCTTCTGGTTCAATATGAGCTTCACATATATCAGCAATAGCATTTTTAAACGTTTCCATTATTCTATCATGAATAGATTCCATGTCTAAAACTTCATTACGTCTAGCATAAATAATTTCTCTTTGTTCATTTAAAACATTATCATAATCAAGTAGGCTTTTACGAATATCATAGTTATTTCCTTCGACCTTTTTTTGAGCTGATTCAATAGAACGAGTTAAAGCTTTACTACGTATGGCTTGTTCTCCAACGCCCATTCCTTCAAGCATTGCTTTAATTCTATCAGTACCAAAGCGACGCATTAAATCGTCTTCAAAAGATACAAAGAATTGACTCATTCCAGGATCTCCTTGACGACCAGCACGACCACGAAGTTGGTTATCTATACGACGAGATTCATGACGTTCTGTACCAATTACACATAAGCCTCCTAGTTCTTTTACGCCTTCTCCAAGTTTAATATCGGTACCACGACCAGCCATATTAGTAGCAAGAGTTATAGCTCCAATCTCACCTGCATGTGCAATAATTTCCGCTTCTCTCTCATGGTTCTTAGCATTTAAAGTTTCATGCTTTAGTTTTGCTTTATCTAAGAGTTTACTTAAGTATTCATTAGCTTCAACACTAATAGTACCAATTAGAATTGGTCTACCTGTATCATGGATTTCACGCACAGTATTAATAATCGCATTATATTTGGCTTTTTGATTAGCATAAACTAAATCAGCTAAATCTTCACGAATAACAGGCCTATTTGTAGGTATTTCAATAACATACATATTATAAATATTTCTAAATTCTTCTTCTTCAGTCTTAGCGGTACCTGTCATACCTGATAACTTATTATACATTCTAAATAGGTTTTGGAATGTTATAGTAGCCATTGTCTTAGTTTCAGTATTTATTGTTACGCCCTCTTTTGCTTCAATAGCTTGGTGTAATCCCTCGCTAAATTGACGTCCCTCCATTAAGCGACCAGTAAATTGGTCAACAATAATTACCTCATCATTTTGAACAACATAATCAACATCTTTCTTAAATCCATAATTGGCTTTTAATGCTTGATTTAAATGATGCACTAAAGCTGTATTATCTAAATCATATAAATTATTTAAATGAAAAATATTTTCAATCTTCTTGCTTCCTTCCTCTGTAAGCGATACGCTTTTAGTTTTAGCATCTACAGAGTAGTCTATATCTTCTTTTAATTTTTTTACAGCACGATCTGCATCAATATATAAATTATTAGAGTTAAACCTTCCGCCAGAAATAATTAAAGGAGTACGAGCTTCATCTATTAAAATAGAATCCACTTCATCGACTATACAATAATTAAGTGGTCTTTGCACCCTTTGGCTTGCTTGCGCTACCATATTATCACGTAGATAATCAAATCCAATTTCATTATTTGTAGAGTATAAGATATCACAGTTATATGCTTCTTGTTTTTGACTCGCTGATAACTCTCTCATATTAAGGCCTACAGTTAAACCTAAGAAACGATAAATATTACCCATCCATTCTGAGTCACGTTTAGCAAGGAATTCGTTTACAGTAACAATATGAACACCTTTACCAGTTAAAGCGTTTAAATAAGTAGGCATTGTCTCAGTTAAAGTTTTTCCTTCTCCCGTTTTCATTTCAGCAATATTACCAAAATGAAGAGCAAGCCCACCTAAAATTTGTACATAATAAGGTTTTTCACCAATAACACGACTAGCTGCTTCTCTTGCAACGGCAAAAGCAGGAACAATTAAATCATCTAAATCTTTTCCTTGTTCTAATTCTTCTTTAAAAAGAGTCGTTTTTGCTTTTAACTCTTCATCAGTTAAACTGGCCATTTCTGAATCTAATGCCATAATTTCATCAGCTATTTTTTCAAATTTTTTTAATTCTTTATATTCAGTATCAAACATTTTTCTTAAAAATCCCATGTTAAAATCACCTTCCATAAATAAGATTATATCATATTATTCTATTATTTGCCAAACATAATAATACTTTTTTATTATAATTACAATTTAAAAAAACAATAAAAAAGAGTTTTCTAAACTCTTATTTTACATTGATAATTCCATAATTCCCATCACGTCTTTTATACATAACAGAAACGCACTCTTCATCTACATTCTTAAATACGAAGAAATCATGATTCAAAAGTTCCATTTGTAATATTGCTTCTTCTTCATCCATAGGCTTGGAATCAATATTTTTTCTTTTAACAATTTTGCTTAATTCCTCATCTTCATCTTCAGGAATCATATCAAATTGAACAACGCTTTTATATTTATTATGAAGCTTAGTTTTATTCTTTCTAATTTGTCCTTCCAATTTATCAAGCACTAAATCAATAGCAGCGTATAAATCTACATGTTTTTCTTCAGCTCTTAAAGTGAATTTATTTGTTGGAACAGTCACTTCAATAATTTGTTCTCCATTTTTAACACGCACGATAACCGTAGCTTTTAGACTATCCGCATTCTCAAAATATTTGTTAAGCCTTTCCATCTTTTCAGTAATATAATCTTTTATAGATTTAGTTACTGTCACTTTATCTCCTCTAACTAAGAGTTCCATAAAATCACCATTCTTTCTCTTAATTTAATTATATCATGAATCCATTAAAAAAACTACTAATTTTAGATAGTAGTTAGTTCTTTTTCACAAACATCAACCGCTTGTAAACCTTTAGAAGTTTCAACTAGTTTAAAATCTACAATAGCTCCTTCTTTTAAAGTTTTATAACCTTCTTTAACTATCGCAGAATAATGAACAAAGATATCTTCTAAATCGCCGTATTCTATAAAGCCATATCCTTTATCATTATTAAACCACTTTACTTTTCCTTGCATCATATCAACACCTCACCTTCTTACCTCACGAACTAACAATACCATGTATGCAAGCCCATTTTCAAGAAAAACCGTTCGACAAAATTCGCAAGCAAACTTCACTTGAGCATTAAGCCACAACAAGGATAGCACAATTAAAATCAAATAAAAAGAAGACGCGTTTAAAACTATTAAATATGAGTTTAAAATTATCTTAAATATAAAATAAACCTGTATAAAATGTTTTTAAACACGAACTCGTTTACTTAGCGCAAACCCGCTTTATTTATTTTTAACCATAAGTTATACTCTTATCGTAGTGAGGTAGTACATGAAAGAAAAATTTATAAATTCATCTATTAATTTTATACAAAAATATCAAGAATGCGATGATTTAAAAATTATAAAACTAAAATATGGGTTAGAGGGAATATATGGCTTATTTATAAAATTGATAACATGCGTTACCATATCAATAATTTTAGATACGTTTACAGAAACTTGCTTATTTCTTTTATTTTATGCAGGCCTAAGATCTTTTAGCTATGGGATGCATGCCAAAAACAGTCTTGCTTGCTGGTTTGTTACTATTATAATTTATAACATAATTCCTTTATTAATTAAAGATTTTAATATTTCCAGAAATATAGGATATATAGTTTTAATAATTGCATTTTTATCAATGGCATTATGGGCACCGGCTGATACTCCTAAAAAACCACTAATTAGAAAAAGTCAAAGAAAAAAATGTAAAATATTTTCTCTTATAACCGTTATACTATACTTTTTAATTTATTATTTTAGCAAAAATATTATAGTAAATAACGCAATATTATATGCCCTAATAGTTCAAATAGTATTTATTAATCCATTAACATATAAAGTAACGAAAACACAGTTTAATAATTATAAATACTATAAGAAAAATAATTAATTATGGTTTAAATGATTTATATATATTTAAACAAAATTTAAGAAGTAAAGGAGGTAAACAAATGTCATTTTTAGCAAATTTATTAAGTGGCGCTGCTGAATCAGCATCAGCAACACCATTCACTTTATACTTTTTTTGGGATGAACCAGAATGTCCTGAAGAATTAATATAAGGTATAAAAAGCGGGTTAAATATGAACTATGATTCTTTAATCAAAGAGGCAAAGCTCATATCGATAATAACCCGCTTTTTTATGTTTTATTTACTGTTTATTTCTCTTGGCACACAACTTAGCAACAAATAAGTCATTTACAACGCTTATATTTAATCTTACTTCATTATTTCTAAATGCAGAGTAAAGCCCAAGCCCTCTTGTTTTGCCTTTTGTAGAATAATTAATCATTCCTAAAGATTCTATATCTAAGTTAGATGAAAAAGAATTCTTTATTTCAACTATAATTTCATTTTCTTCCTCATATAAATTAATTACTAATATTTTGCTAGAGCTATTAATGCATGATTCAATAGAGTTATTTAATAAAATTGTTAACTTTTCAACTAGTACATTATATCTTCTAGGTTTTAATAAATCAAAAATATCGTTTTTTATTTGATTAGAAAATTTAAAATTAATTTCATTAAAATATGGATTTATTATTTCACAAATAACGCCATCTAAACCATATGGAATTTCACTTATACTTTTTGATAAGTTTGCATTACAATTAAAATCGTTAACTAGATCATCTATTAAAATCTGAGCTTTTTTATTTGATACTGATTTTATTCCTAAGAGTTTAGCAATTAAATTATGTTTTAAAATTCTTTGTTCTTCTTCAGATTTTTTATAGAAAATATTATTTCCTCTAAGAGTCTTTAAATATATAATGTTTTCTATATCGTAATATTTTTTTCTTAAAAGTAAAATAAAAACAATTATAATTAGTATAACTATTAAATATGCCATCAGATTGATACTAATATGTTTAATATTTATAATAAAAATAACTCCAATAACAAATATGAAAATAGTAAATATTAAAAACATTAAATCAGCATACTTTATCTTTTTTATAAGATTATATAAATTATCAGTTGCCTTTTTTAGCCGCTTTGAGTGAGCGAGCATAATAAACAAGACAAAAACAAATATAGATGGAACAATTATAGATACTTGATTATAAATATTAAATTTTAAAAGCTGATAAATTCCTCCTAATACTAGCATGCTAAATAAGTCTAATAATACACCATAAATCCAAATTATAACGGTATTAAATACAAACCTCTTCAAGTCCGAATGCTCTATAGAATAAAATATAATTGGAAAAGATAGAAAAAATGAAAATGGACTTAAAAAGGTAAGCTTGAAATATTTAATTAGAGCTAAAATCAAAACTCCATAAATTACACAAAGAACATTTACAAATCCAAACTTATTTTCAGTTTCTGATAATTTATAATAGAAAAATATTAATCCCAAATTAGAAATCAAACATGCCAAAGACCACAAAACAAATTCTGTCATACATCTAATTCTTTCATATACTTTTTAGAAAGCATGTAGACTTTACCAACATTTTTATTATCCACAGTAAAATATCCTTCTTTAAAGTTCTTTTCTTGAGTACGTTTAGTATTTACAATACACGATCTATGACACTGCTTAAATCTATCATCTAAATAATCGCATATTTCTTTAATACATAAATTCACTTTATACTCATTCGTATCTGTTACAATAACTAATTTTCTTTCTTCAGTATCTCTATAAATATATAAAATAGATTTATAATACAAATTAAGTTCAATATTATTTGCTTTATATACAAACATTTTATTATCAAAATTTCTTTTTAAAATTTCTTGAATATCTTTTTTAAATTTTTTATCAAAATCATGAAATTTTTCAATAAAATCAAAAACTGCATAAACTTCCCTATGCGCTATTTCAAACATTTTATCATGATTGGTAATAAATATAATTTCACTTTCCCAATCAACATCTCTAATTAATCTAGCAATATTAATTCCACTTACATTATTTCCCAGTTCAATATCGAGTATATAAACTTTGCGTTCCTCAAGATTTGCTATTTCTTTTTTTAAACTACTAGTTAAAGTCGTAAAAGTATTGACTTTCTTTTCTTCTTTTACTACCTCATCTAATAGCCTCTTAATATGTGATATTTCTTCCCTATCATCATCAACAATTATAAATTTAACCATAAAAAATCTACTCCTCCGCCAATTATCATTTATATTTGTAGAATTAATTATAGTATAGATTAGATGAATTGTCAAAAAAATATGACGTTAAGCATCATATTTTTTTACTTTGAGTAAACTTTGATTTATAAAATTATTATAATTTTCAAAGTAATAAACCTCATTGTTCTGCAATTTTATAGAAGGAATAATTTTATTATTTCCAAATAATAAAATATTTTTATCATTTAAATCCCAAAAGAATTCAATTATTTTAGGAATATCTTTAAACACATTTAAATCTATAAATATAGCCTTATCAAAATATATAGTCATATAATTATTATTTACTCCTATATAAACTCCGTCTTTAACAAATAAATCTTGTATATTTATATAGCTAACTGTCGCAAAGCCTATGTCTTCTAAAAGATGTTCTAAATAAAATAAATAAGAAGGATGATAAAAAGGCTCTTTTACCACAGTAATACTTCCACCAAATAATTTGATTTTAACTTTTTCTTTTTTCAAAATTTTAACAAACTCTATAGTAAATTTATCTTTATCATAAATCATACCATTATTAATTGCATTTTTTAATTTTTCTTTTATAACTGTATCATTATAAACAATCTGCAAAGTATCATCAACAAAATATAGAATCAATTTTTTCATTTAGATCATTCCTTTAATAAGCTTAGTTTTATTATGTGTTAAAAAGCGATTTTTAATCAAAAAAACTTTATATAAAAACTCACGTAAAGTGAGTTTTTATCTTAGTTTAAAGTTGTAGGATCCATTTCATAGAATTCAAGAGGATTAACTAATGTACCATTATAATATACTTCAAAAAGTAGATTATATTTTGCATTACTAATTCTACTAGAACCACTAACTCCTATTGTTTCACCCTGATTAATTGTATCGCCAACTTTTACATTAATAGTATCTAAACTATAATAAATTGTTCTTAAATTAGGATTATGTTCAACTTCAACAACATTACCTAAAATTTCATCTTCTTTAACATTTAAAACTGTTCCGTCAATTACCGCTACAACATCAAAAACGCTTTCTGACTTATACAAAATTCCTGTGTTTTTCATATAGGTATTTTCAAAATAAATAAGTGATTTTGTTTGGGTTTCTTCATCACTGTCTTTACTGTAAAAATATTTATCAATTTCCACAGTTTCGCTTAAATAAGGTTTTATTATAGATGAGACTCCTCCATCGCCATTAGTACTAACTACTGGCCTTGATCCTCCAGTTAAAATACCGATTGAGTATAAATAATTAGGATCTGTATTCATAAGTGTGCTAATTAAGCTTACTGTCCCAAAGATAAACATTAAAATAAGTACATATAAAGTTGGCATTACATAACTTCTTAATTTTCTTTGTTTCATATCATTCACCTTTCTATTTATAAGGTGAACTTATTTTTGAATTTTATACTTTTAAATTAAAGAAAGTTTAGTATTTTGATAATAATGCGTTAAAATTTGTTCATAGTTATAACCATTTGTAGACATCCCTTGAGCACCATATTGGCTCATACCGACTCCATGACCAAATCCATAGGTTGTTATATTAATATAATCCCCATTAACACTTAAATCAAAATCATGACTTTTTAAATTTAATTTATTAAAAATTTGCCTTCCAGTGAACTTTATACCATTAATTGTAATTTCATCTACATAATGATTATCCCCGCGAACTACATTATTAATCGATATACTGTTACAATTAATATTTAACCTAGAGCAAAAATTGCTTTTTAACATAGAAAAGGTTGAAATATAGCTATAATTTTTATCCCAAGAGGAATCTACACTAACAAGGTAAGCCTTATCATCATTAAAAACCGTTTTAGCATTATCTGTATATCCATTAGATATTGCAAAATAATATGTAATAGCAAGATTATCTCCATATTTTAAAACTTGATTTTTTGTTGCATCTACTGCTTGTTTGATTCTATTATAATAATAACTGTAATCATTACCCCACTTTGCTTTCATTTGCGATTCATTTAAATAAACTTGATCGCTAATTGATGTGCTTAAAACATAATTCTTAATATTAGATAATTTATATAAAGCGTAAGTTCTTGAAGCAACAGCCTGGGCTTTTAAAGCTTCTAAATTAAATGAAGCAGGCATTTCTCCAGCGACTACCCCAATTACATACTCTTCTAAATCAACGTAATATGGATTGCTTTTATTTGCATTATTACTAATTAGGACTTGTAAAGGTTTATCATTTTCTTCCAAAGATTCCTCTTTGGTATTAAGAGGGATCTCAAGTTCTCTTTTTTCAAGTGTTTCTGTAGTCATAGCAAGTGTTGTATTATCTTTTTTACTCATTAATGCAAAAGGAATTAATACTACTACAATAATTAATAATATTCGGTTCATAATATTCTCCTAGTTCTATTAATTATATGAAGAGTTATTTTAAAATATTTATACAAAAAGCTATGCTTTTTAAATTGCAAATGCTATAATAAAAATAATAAGGAGGCAAGGGATATGGAAGATAAGTTTATAAAAAGCTTGTATGACTTGTTGTTAAAAGAAAATATCGTAACAAAGCAAGCAAGCACGTCCAAAGAAAAGAAAGAACTTGCCGATGCGTATTTTGAAAAAATAGAATTGAAATAAAAAAGAGCAGAATAATTTAAATCTAGAAAAAGAGAGAATAAGATCATACAAAATAGAGGATGAACAACAAAAAAGAGGAAGTATTAATATTTTAATGATATTAATACCTGCTATAACAATTATCTTAGGAATTGTAATTGCTAATATAATACACTATTTTTAAAAAATAATGCTTGTAAAAAAGTGCTATTTTAAGCTATAATATAAATAGAATAAGAGGGATAAAATGAAACAATTTATTAAAAATATGTACATAAAAAATAAAACTGTGATTTTAAGATGTGATTTAAATGTTCCAATGAAAAATGGAAATATTTTAGATGAAACAAAGATAATCAAAAGTCTAGAAACGATTAATTATTTAATAAATGAAAACTGTAAAATTATCATTTTAAGCCACTTAGGTAGAGTAAAAATCGAAGAAGATAAAATAACAAATACTTTAGAGCCTGTAAAAAATGTACTAGAAAAAATGTTAAACAAACCAGTTAAATTTTCTAAAGAAATATTATCAAATGAAACGAAAGAATTAGCTAAAAGCTTACTTCCAGGGGAAGTTCTTTTACTTGAAAACACCAGATTTTTAGACTTACCTGATAAATCAGAATCTAATCTCAATCTAGATGTTGCAAAAGAAATAGCGTCTTTAGGAGATATATTTATATTTGATGCTTTTGCCGTAGCTCACAGAGCACATACAACCGTTGTAGGCATTCCTAAATTTTTACCAAGCGCATTAGGTTTTTTAGCCAAAAAAGAAATTACAATGTTAGATAATACAATAATAAATGCCGAAAAACCTTTTACAGTAATTATGGGTGGCGCTAAAGTTGATGATAAACTTCCAATCATTAAAGCCCTCCTACCAAATTGTGATCATTTACTAGTAAGTGGAGGCATTGCTAATTCATTTCTTTATGCCCTAGGGCTTAGTGTTGGATCATCACTAAAAACAGACAATCCCGAAATTATAGATGAATTAAAAAAAGTAATGTTAAAATTTAAAACAAAATTTGCTTTTCCGCTTGACGCTATTGTAGAAACCACTTTTAATAGTTCAGTGGCAGTAAAAAATATTAATGAAGTTAATCCTGACGAAATTATAAAAGATATTGGGCCAAAAACAATTAATAAATATTCGCAAATTATAAAAGGAAGTAATACCATTTTTATGAATGGAACAATGGGAGTATATGAAGAAGACGAATTTAAAAATGGAACTACAGAAATATTCAACATATTAAAAGAAATTCAAAATCATGTTGTTATTGGTGGAGGAGATACGACCTCAGCAATGAATAATTTAGGATTTAAAAACGTTTTTGAAAATGTCTCTAGTGGAGGAGGAGCTACACTCGAATATATAGCAAATAAAACTCTACCAGGAATTGAAGCAATTGGGGAGGAAGATAATATTGAAATACTTGATCTGTAACTTAAAATCGAATAAAACATATGCTGAAATGCTAGAATATCGTGAAGAAATTCGGCAAATTAAGACTGATATTAATTTGATTTTAGCTCCCTCTAATATTTATTTAAGTTTATTTAAAGGTTCGGGAATTTCGTTATGTACTCAAAATTTAGACTTAAAAGAAAATCTAGAAATAACAGGTAATACAACTATTAAGCAATTAAAAAGCCTTGGCGTATCTTACGCAATTGTTGGTCATTATGAAAGAAAAAAATATTATAATGAAACAGAAAGAGACATTATAAATAAAATCAATACTGCCCTAAAAAATGACTTAAAAGTTATTTATTGTATAGGTGAAACGAAAGAGGAACTTGATAGAAAAGTAGAATATCAAGTACTAGAAAGAATGATTGCAAGAGTTTTAAATGGTATTCCAAAAGAAGAATTTAAAAACGTTATTATAGCGTATGAACCAACTTATTTAATTGGTACTAATACTCCTCATAATATCGAAAAGATAAAAAGTATGATAACTTTTATTAAAACAATTGTAAGAGATTATTACGGTATCACTATTGATGTCGTATTTGGAGGTAATATTAATCCAAATAACGTAGATTTTTTAAATAATATAAAAGATTTAGATGGACTTATGCTAGGTTATGCCAGCTTAAATCCAGCAAATATCTCACAAATTTTGGAAAAAATAACGCTTAGGTAACGAGCGTTTTTTCTTTTCGACAACTTTAGACACAAGTTGACAGCACTAGACAAATTATTTACTAGTATTATGTCTACTATTGTGCTATAATGTTTTTGCGTGTAGTAAATAATAACTAAATAAAGGAGAGAAAAATGAAAGAAACGCTAAGAGTATTAGTGGTTGACAATAATCAAAATGTCACTTCTAATATTGAACAACAATTTAGTAGTCACGCAGTAATTGAAGTAGTAAAAACAATTAATAATGGCAAAGATGCTTTTGAATTTATCACCAAAAATCAAAATGCTTATGACATTATTGTAATGGATATAATTTTACCCGAAATGGATGGTCTAACTATCCTCCAAATGATGAAAGAACAGAAAATTAGCAAGAAAGTAATTGTACTTACAAGTTACAAAAAGGAGTACACAGTGAATCTAGCTAATATGTATGGAGTAAGTTATTATATGTTAAAACCATTTAGCATGCTTGCTCTAGAAACAAGAATTTTAGAAATAGGTAATCTAAATACAATGAAAGTTATAAACCTATCTGAAAGCGATCGCGAAGTACACATTGCTATTAGTAAACTTTTGCATCAACTTGGAATACCTAGTCATATTAAAGGTTATAACTATATTCGAGAAAGTGTATTCTTATTTTACAAAAATAGCGATACTTACGGTGGTATTACCAAAGAAATTTATCCTGAAGTTGCAATCAAATATTCAACTACAGCATCACGTGTTGAACGAGCAATAAGACATGCAATTGAAGTTAGTTGGAATCGTGGAGATTATGATTTAATGGAAGAAATATTTGGGAATAGTGTAGCCTTTGAAAGAGCTAAACCTACAAATTCTGAATTTATTGCCACTATTGCAGACAGACTTCGCTATGATAAAAATTTATTACATATTTAATAATGCTATTAATGATTTAAATTAATAGTTTTTTTAAAATTGTATTTATAATTAATATATGGTATGATTAATAAGAAAAAGGTGAAGAAAATATGCGAAAAGTCTTAACAGTTGTTTTAGACGGGTTTGGTTATCGTGAAGAAGAATATGGAAACGCCATAAAATTAGCAGATACAAAGAATTTTAATCGATTATGGGAAAGATTCCCTCATACAACGCTTTATGCATCAGAAGAATACGTAGGATTAAATCCTGGAGAATTTGGAAACAGTGAAATTGGTCACATGACTATTGGTGCTGGAAGAAAAATTACCCAACATGGACCACGTATTACAGAATTTTTAAAAAATCCTAATGAGAATGAAACATTTGCAGAACTATTAGAAAATGCTAAAGATAGGGACATACATATCATGGGATTATATAGCGATGGTAAAGTTCATTCAAACTTAGAACATTTTTTAAAAGTTTACGAATTATTAAAAAATAATAGTGCCAAAAAAATACACTTACATTTAATAACTGATGGTAGGGACACAAAGGTTAATGCTGGAATAAATTTTATTAGTGAATTAGAGGAAAAAATTAAAGACGATCCAAATACCGATATTACCTCACTTTGTGGAAGATATTATGCAATGGATAGAGATACTAATTTTGACCGAACTAAAATATATTACGATTTAGTAACAAAAGGAATAGGCCTCAAAGCTCCTAGCGCCACCGAAGGGTTATTAAAACAATATAAAAAAGACCAAACGGATGAATTTTTATACCCTATTATTATTGATCCCGAATATACAATTAAAGATAACGATATTATTTTATGGATGAATTATCGAAGTGACAGATCAAAGCAAATTTTAAAAGCTTTTATAAATCCCAATTTTGAAGAGTTTAAAACCTACAATTATCAAAATTTAAAAATATATAGTTTTTTTCCAATTGATAAAGACATCCCAACTATTTCTATTTTAGAAGATATTAATGTTACGAATCCATTAGGGTTATACTTAAGTAGCTTAAATCTATCTCAAGCCCGTATAGCTGAAACCGAAAAGTATGCTCATGTAACTTATTTCTTTGATGGAATGTATGAAGGAAGGATTAATAAATGCGATAAAATATTAATTCCTTCACCAAAAGTTGAAACATATAACTTACAACCTGATATGAGTGCACCAGAAGTCACAAAAAAAGCAATAAGTGCCATGGAAAAAGATACTGACTTCATATTTATGAACTTTGCTAATCCTGATATGGTAGGCCATACTGGAGACTTAGAAGCAACAATGAAAGCTGTAACAACAGTAGACATTTGCTTAGAAAGATTATTTGAAGTAGCAAAGGATAATTTTTATACAATGTTTATATTAGCTGACCATGGAAATGCTGATATTATGCTTGACGAGTTTAATAATTCAGTTACAACTCATACCCTAAGTAAAGTTCCATTTATTGTAACAGATACTAACATCAAATTAGAAAAAAACGGAGACTTAACTAATGTCGCTCCAACAATTCTGGATTACATGGATATTGCTCTACCAGAAGAGATGCAAGAATCTAAATCATTAATAATAAAATAAGTGTTGATAAACCAAATTATCTACACTTTTTATTACACATAATTTAAAAATGTTAGTAATCACTTAATTACTAACATTATTCAGTTTGCTCTTCTTTTGACACATATTCAGCATCATTATACTGCCCCTCTGTACCTTTTACATAATAGAACAAAGTAGCTTTTTTAGTATCATTTGTTGTTTTTCCTGTAGAAGCATCGAGAACTACTCCGACCACATTATTTGGCGTATCATACCAACTATTTTCTTTATCCTTTAAAATTGCTTCGACTGTATCGGCCCATATATCTTTAGATATATTAGCATCTTTTTCTAGAACATCCCGGTTATCGTCATATCCAACCCAAGTAAGCATTAAAATATCTGGATTATATCCTACTGTCCAATAATCTGTATTTGTAGTTCCAGTCTTAATTGCGTATTTTCGAGATAATTTAGATGCAATAGATAAACATGTAGGCCTCGTATAATCAATAAATTGACTATTTGTAGTACTCGTTAACATTTCATTTAAAATATAAGTATTATTAATATTTAAGACTAGCTCTTCCTTATCTTTTTTTTCATATAAGACATTCCCATCACGATCTAAAACTTTTTTAATTAATGAGACATCTTTTTTAAATCCACCTGTAGCTAAAGTGTTATATCCCCTTGCAAAATCTAGCGCTGAAATTTCACTTGTTCCTAAAGCAAGAGAAGCCACTGCATTTAAATTACTCTCAATCCCGGCAGTTTTTGCAACTTCAACCAATTTTTCTGCTCCCAAAAACAAATTAGTTTTTACTGCATACACATTATCTGATAAAGCAATTGCTTCAGCCATCGTAATTGGTTTATTTGCATAAATAGCGCCATAATTTTTAGGAGAGTAAGTAGTTCCATTACTTAAAGTAAAAGATGTAAATTGACTATTAAATGTCGAAGAAGAAGTCATGCCCTCTTCTAAAGCACCATAATAAAGAAAAGGTTTCATTGTAGATCCTACTTGTCTTTTAGAATTTATAGCGCGGTTAAATTGGCTTTTAGAATAACTTACTCCTCCAGATAAAGCAATTACTCCACCACTTTTTGGATCAACAATAACACTTGATTCTTGCAAATCTGTATTAGACATATACTTTAAAATATTTTGTTCTAATATTTTTTGAGCTTCAATATCAAGATAAGTATAAATTTTTATACCTCCATTTTGGATTATACTATCTGGTATTGTTTTGATTGATTTTAGCTCCTGTATGACAGCATTTTGATAATACATTAGCATATCCAAATTCTCTTCACTAGAACGGCCATATATTTCTAATTTTTCTTTAAACAAATTATCATATTGTTCTCTTGTAATATATCCATTATTCATCATTGACTCTGCGACTATTTTTGCTCTTCTAATTGATAAATCATAATTGGCAACTGGATTATAATATCCTGGACTATTAGGAATTCCTGCTAAAATAAGTGATTCTTCTAATGTTAACTCTATAGGTTCCTTATTAAAATAGTACCTACTGGCATTTCCTATTCCATAGTTTCCTTGCCCATAATTAATGGTATTTAAATATCCTTCTAATATTTCATCTTTATTATAATGAACTTCTAACTCTAAAGTAAGAAACGCCTCTTCTATCTTTCTTTCCCAAGTCGAGTTAAAATCAAGGTAGATATTTTTAACGTATTGCTGAGATATAGTAGATGCTCCAGCGGTTATTCTTCCACTTTTAATATTTTGATACATCGCCTTAGCAATTCTTAAATAATCAAACCCGTGATGTTTATAAAAATTCTTATCTTCAACACTTATAACAGCATTAATAAGATTATAGTTTATATCATCAAGATCAACCCATTTATTTGTACTAGATCCCTGATATACCAAATTATCACTACCATCATAAATATAAAATTGACCTGCTGTTTTAAGTTCTAACTTAGGGCTTAAAAAAGCATAAGTATAAAGACCTACAATTATTACAATAAAAGAAATAAAAAGAAATACTCCAATTTTAAAAATAAATCTTAGTGCCCTCAAGTTTTCTTCACCCTTATTAATATGAGAATATAAGAGAAAATTATAAGTAAAGATTGTATTTTATTACTTTATTTAGTATAATCTAAACTATAAATGAGGGATAAATATGGATTATGAAGCAAGTATCACAACCTATGAAGAAAATATGCTTCTTTTTAATGAAAGAACAATCTGTCACATCGAAGATGATGTTTTAGAATATAGCAATGATGTGGATACAATTAAGATTCATTTAGATAAATTCAAATTTATAAAAGAAAACTTTGAAAGTATTTTAAAAATAAGTGAAAATAAATGTACTTTAAAATTAAAAGAATTACAAAAAGAATTTGATATTCCTATTAATTATATAGAATATAATTGGGAAGATTATAAAAGATTTACTTTAAAATATAAGTTAGAAAGTCAAGAAAAACCTTTAAAATTAATAATAGAAATAGAGGAAATAAAAAATGAAATATAAGATTGAAGAAATTGAAAATAAAATAAAAAAAAGTTTACAAAATTTAGGATATGAAATAGATTCTGTAACTATAAATCCATCTAATAGACCAGAACTTGGAGATTATCAATTTAATGGAGTTATGCCACTCGCAAAAAAATACCACAAAAATCCAATCGAAATTGCAAATACATTAGTTGAAGAAATGAAAAAATACCCTGAACTAACAAACGCAAGTGTTGCAGGTCCTGGATTTATCAATATTAAATTTAGTAATGATTTCTTAATTAATTTTATAAACGATTCGAATAAGGACATTACAATTAATTATCATCAAGGCCAAACACGTACTATTTTTTTAGACTATGGAGGTCCTAACGTAGCCAAAACTCTTCATGTTGGCCATTTAAGAAGTGCCAATATTGGTCAAGCATTAAATAATTTATGCAAAGCTGTTGGATGTAAAACGATAAGCGATATCCATTTAGGAGACTGGGGTCGTCCTATGGGAATGGTAATATTAGAAATCAAAACTCGTCATCCAGAACTCCCATATTTTAAAGAAGATTATAATGGAGAGGATGTTAATTTTGAAATCACTAACGAAGATTTATTAGAGCTTTATCCAATTGCTACATCAAAAGCAAAGGAAAATGATAGTATTATGGAAAGCGCAAGACTCATAAATGCCGAGCTTCAAAATAAACATAAAGGATATTATGCATTATGGAAAAAAATTGTATATGTAAGTAAAAAAGAAGTAAAAAGATTATATAAAGATTTAAATGTTGAATTTGACTTATGGGAAGGCGAATCTGATAATTTTGAATATATGGATGAAACGCTAAACTTCCTATATAGTAGTGGGCACATGATAAATAGTGAAGGTGCTAAAGTTATCGATGTAAAAGAAGATGATGATAAACTTGAAATTCCACCACTAATTGTAATTAAAAGTAATGGGGCTGTATCTTATGAAGCTACAGATATTGCTGCAATTTGGGAAAGAATTCATAAATTTAACATTGATGAAATATGGTATATGACCGATAAACGTCAAGAGTTGCATTTTAATCAAGTATTTAGAGCAGTATATAAAACTAACATGGCAGATAAAAACCTAAAACTAGTATTTAACGGCTTTGGAACTATGAATGGCAGTGATGGAAAGCCTTTTAAAACTAGAGATGGAGGAGTAATGCCTCTATCTGACTTACTTGATATGGCAACTAGCGAATGCCAAAAAAGATTAAGTGAAGCTGTAACTGAAAATAGAGATAGTATAGCTAGAACAATTGCAGTTGCTGCTATCAAATATGCTGACTTATTACCTGTAAGAACAACTGACTATAACTTTGATGTTGAAAAATTTACAGATTTAAACGGAAAAACAGGAACTTATTTGTTATACTCAACTATTAGAATGAAATCCTTACTTAATAAAGCAAAAGAAATTAAATTTGATAAAATGAGCAATATTAAAACTGAAAGCGAACGCAAAATTATTCTTGCTATGTTAGATTTAAAAAGAATTATTAAAAGAAGCTTTGAAAACTGTTCATTAAATGAAATTTGTGAATATTTATATAAGATTACAAATTTATATAATAATTTTTATGGTGAAAATCATATTTTAACTGAAGAAAATGAAGAAACTAGAAATTCGTGGTTAGCGCTTACAAAAACAATTTACGACAATAATGTTTACTTACTAAATATTTTAGGTATAAATATTCCAGAAAAAATGTAAATTAAGAATTGACAAATATAGTTTTTAATATTACAATTTACAAAACGCGTATGTATACACACAAAATGAATGTTATTACATATAATGTTTGTGAATTATATTAAAGGAGATTTAAATATGAAATTACAAGACATATCAAAAGAAGAATTAGAAATAATGAATTATGATGATATAGCTTATATTATCTTAAAAGAAGAAAATGAAAAAATGAAAATCAATGTTCTTTTTAAAAAAGTATGCGATGCATTAAACTTAAGTGAAAAAGAATTTGAAGATAAAATAGCAGACTTCTTTGAACTTTTAACAACCGATAAAAGATTTATCATGTTAGAAGATGGTTCATGGGATTTAAAAGAACTTCATATCACAGAAGTAATTATTGATGATGAAGATGATGATACTATTATTCCTGAAACAGAGGAAGCAGAAAATGAGACCGATGCCATAGAAGAAGAAAATGAAGATGATATTTTCTATGATACTGATACTGATGATGATTTACCAGATGACGATCTAGAAGATTTAATGGTAATCGATGTTGATGAAGATGAAGAAGCAAACAATTAGTGTTTGCTTTTTATATATCAAAAAAATGCACTAAATAGTGCATTTTAATTGTTAATTTAGAATCTTTAGGGCAGTATCTTTTTCTATATTAGTTATAGAATAAGGTACTAATTCTCGGCAGATTTCGCCCCAATTATTGCAACAAGTAATAAGCGGATGAGAAACATCATATCTATCCTCTCCAGATAATAGTAATATACACTTTATTCCGGCGTTTGCAAGAGCAAGACAAGTATCATAGTTATCTTCAATCATAATATCAATTCCGTTATTTTTACAAAAGCTCACCTTATCTGTTATAGCCCAATTTATGGAGTTAACTTCAACATTATTATCACATAAAATCTTTTCTACAACATATTTTGTTTCTTCTCTAAGACTTCCCCTAGCAGTAATGATAGAGGTTTCAAATCCTAGTTCGCTTAAAAATTTAATTCCTTCTTTTGCGCCCGGAATGAATGGGGTTTTATAAGTAGCATATATTAAAAACTTATCTATAAAATATTCTCTTTCCTCTTTGGTCCAATCATATCTTTTTAAATAATTAAATTCTTTGGAGTTAACTACACCTTTTTTATTTAATATAAATAAGTCATAAAATTCAGCATACACACGCATTACGCGCTCAAAGTCTAAAATTACACCATCAATGTCTATTCCTATTTTCATACTTCCTCCTAATTAAAGATGGATTTTTAACCCAATCTTCGCTTATATATGGACTTTCAAAAAAGTTAGCGTCTACAGTCATACCAGTAAGCCACTTAATAACGCGAACATCACTTGTAGTAATAGGTTTATCTATTTTAATAATTTTACCTGATATCCTACTACAGTCTTCTGTAGGAAATTCACACACTCCTTGCTTCTTTAATATACATTCATGGCGATCTTTTGTGAGAATTTCATATGCAAATGGAATTACTTCATCAAATTTTGCATCTTCCCTTAAATGCTCTTTAAACGAGAAGCATTTGTCTTTCATTACACATGATGCGCATCCTAGTTCACTTGGACGATAATAATGAGCATTGTAATCTCTTTCTAAGCCATGAACATAAGTAAATAAACAAGAAGTTTTACGGAAAATCGGAACTTGCAAGCTATGCGCTAACTCCTCAAAACGTTTAACAACGTCTGAAGCAATAATTTTCTTATGTCCAAATTGATATCCTGGGTAAGGCTTTAAATCGATGCCCTGTTCTTTCCAAATTTTAACACTCTCAGGCTTACCCTGTAATCCTGAATATCCAATTGCTAAGCCATAATGTTTGGCTAAAGATAGAACCTCCGCAAAAACTTCAGGAGAATCATTAACTCCATAAACAATTGGTCTAAATTCAATTGAATATTTATAATTATTTTTTCTTTTTCGTGTTTCTTCTAAATTCTTTTTAAATCTAGCCATTGTATTGCCATCTAAATATGAATCTATACCAAAAGTAGAAAAAGCAATATGTAAGTCCAAATCAAATGGAACATCCGGAAACTTTGAAAAGTCACCTTTGGTAATAATGATAACTGGCCCTGTATGTTTAGCTTTCTCTAATTCACGCAAATAATGAATTGTATTTTCAATTTGTAATAATGGATCTCCATAAAATAAATTCACCGCCACAGGCAATTTAGCAAAATTAGAATTAATTTCACTTGGTAATATAGAATAATGTTTTTCTTCTTCACATTCTCCATTTAGTCTGCAGTATTTACAATCATAACAATAATTTAAAGTATCTCCTAATAAAATGATTTAGCAAATAATGCAATATCAGTTGTTTTAACTTCTTTCATAATAAACTCTCCTCATTTACGAACTTAGTATAACATAAAAAGCAAATAAAATATTATTCACTTTTTTTATGTTATACTTAACTAAAAGTTATATATAAGTTAAAATTAAAATTTATTGTAACAAAAACTAAGAACATTTACAATATAAAATCTTACCATTTGACATTTTTAGAATTTCCAACTATAATAACTCATCAAGAAAAAGGAAAATTTATAGTAAATATCTCTAAAACGAAGGGTGTGTTAACATGCTACCATATGAAATTATACAAATAAAAAAATATTTAAAAAAAGTTGGAAAAGAAGAACTAATTTGTGAGGCTCTTTATACCCGTTCCTATAAAGAAGTTCTATTAATTCTTTCCCTAAAACAGTGGGATGATCCTAAATTTGCTCCTCTTCTTACTTCTAATATTTGGTTAAGTAATTATGAAAATATCAAAAACATTTTAGAGATGGAAGAATGGAAAGATCTTAAATTTGCTCCTCTTCTTACTTCTTCTATTTGGAATAGTAACTATGAAGATGTCAAAAACATTTTACAGATGAAAGAATGGGATGATCTCAAATTTGCTCCACTTCTAACATCTACTATTTGGCAAAGTAATTATGAAAATATTAAAAGTGTTTTAGAGATGAAAGAATGGGATGATCCTAGATTTGCTCCACTTCTAACTTCTAATATATGGCATAGTAACTATGAAAATATCAAAAATATTTTAGAGATGAAAGAATGGAATGACTTTAAATTTGCTCCTCTTCTTACTTCTAATATTTGGAAAAATAATTATAAATATATCAAAAGTATCTTAGAAATGAAAGAATGGGACGATCCCAAATTTGCTCCTCTTCTTACTTCTACTATTTGGAATAGTAACTATGAAAATATCAAAAGTATCTTAGAAATGCAGGAGTGGGAGGATCCTAAATTTACTCCACTTCTTACTTCTAATATTTGGAATAATAATTATAAAAATATCAAAAGTATCTTAGAAATGAAAGAATGGGACGATCCCAAATTTGCTCCTCTTCTTACTTCTACTATTTGGAATAGTAATTATAAAGATATCAAAAGTATCTTAGAAATGGAAGAATGGGATGATCCTAAATTTATTCCACTTCTTACCTCTTCTATTTGGACAAGTAATTATGAAGGTGTTAAAAGTATTTTACAAATGAAAGAATGGAATGATCCAGAGCTAATCCATTTATTAACACCAAGCATCTGGGCCATTTCTATTTCTAAAATTAAAGAAGTAATAGAATATATGACAAGTATTGGGCTAAAACAATATATTACGACATCACACCTTAGAAAAAGTGTTATTCAAATAAAAGCTTTAATGCGCTATATAAGTGATAACCAACTTGATTTAATAGTTGACGGAAAATTAAATTCTATTTTTAACTATCCGCCTTCAACATTACATAATAAATATGGTATTAATTTAAAAGAATTAGTTAAAAGAGAGATTTTAAGTGAAGAAGAAATAAGCGTGCAAAGATAAAACATTAAAGCTTAGCTTTAAAGCAAACAATTAATGTTTGTTTTTTTTAAACTTTTTGATATAATTATATAGAAAGAAAGGACTATTTTTATGATAGAAAGACTTAACGTTATAGAAAGTAGATATAATGAATTACAAATAGAATTATCGAAACCAGAAGTAATTAGTGATTTTAATAAATTAAAAGCCTTATCAAAAGAATCTAGTGACTTAGAAGAAACTGTAAAAAAATATAAGGAATATAAAAATGTTCTACAAGCAATTGAAGATGCAAAAGAATTAATGAAAGATGAAGAATTAAAAGAAATGGCATCTTTAGAATTAGAAACACAAAAGGAAGCTTTAGAAAAAGTTACAAAAGAATTAGAGATTCTTTTAGTGCCAAAAGATGAAAATGACGGCAAAAATGTCATTATGGAAATTAGAGGTGCAGCTGGTGGAGATGAAGCAAATATTTTTGCTGGAGATCTATATCGTATGTATACTTATTATGCTGAAAAAAATGGATGGAAAATTGAAGAGCTACATGCAATTGAAGGAACAAGTGGAGGATACTCTAATGTTGAGGTTATGATTAAAGGTGAAGATGTTTACAAAAAGCTAAAATATGAAAGTGGTTCCCACCGTGTGCAAAGGGTTCCTGTAACTGAAACCCAAGGAAGAGTTCATACATCTACTGCAACAGTTTTAGTTATGCCAGAAGTTGAAACGGCAAATATTGATATCAAAGAAAGCGATATTAAAATGGATGTATACCATTCAAGTGGTGCTGGTGGACAGTCAGTAAACACATCAAATTCAGCAGTACGATTAACTCACATTCCTACTGGAGTTGTAGTAACATGCCAAGTTGAACGCAGTCAGTTAAAAAACAGAGAGCGCGCTATGCAAATGTTAAAAATTAAAATAAATGATGAAATGAAACACAAAGAAGAACAAGAATTGGGCGCTGAGCGAAAAAGCAAAATTGGAACTGGAGATAGAAGTGAAAAAATAAGAACATATAACTATCCACAAAATCGTGTAACAGACCATCGTATTAACTTTTCTATCATGAGTCTCGATAGAGTTATGGATGGTGAATTAGAACCAGTCATTGAGGCTTTACAAACAGAAGATTTAAGACTTAAACTAGCAGGCCAAAGTCTAGAATCTTAGGAGTTTCTTATGTTACCATATGAAATTATCCAAATAAATAAATATTTAAAAGAAATTGGTAAAGAAAAACTAATTTGTGATTATATATATGTTCGTTCCTATAAAGAAGTTCTATTAATTCTTTCTCTAAAAAATTGGAACAATCCTAAATTTGCGCCTCTTCTTACTTCTACTATTTGGCGTAGTAACTATGAAGATATTAAAAGCATTTTAGAGATGGAAGAATGGGAAGACCCTAAATTTACTCCTCTTCTTACCTCTACTATTTGGAATAGCAATTATGAAAACATTAAAAGCATTTTAGAGATGGAAGAATGGAGCGATCCTAAATTTGCGCCACTTCTAACTTCTACTATTTGGATTAGTAACTATGAAGATGTCAAAAATATTTTACAGATGAAAGAATGGGACGATCCTAAATTTGCTCCACTTCTAACTTCTACTATTTGGACTAGTAACTATGAAGATGTCAAAAATGTTTTACAGATGAAAGAGTGGAAAGATCCTAAATTTGTCCCACTTCTTACTTCTAATATTTGGAATAGTAACTATGAAGATGTCAAAAATATTTTACAGATGAAAGAATGGGACGATCCTAGATTTGCCCCACTTCTTACTTCTACTATTTGGATTAGCAACTATGAAAATGTCAAAAACATTTTACAGATAAAAGAGTGGGACGATCCCAAATTTGCTCCGCTTCTTACTTCTAATATTTGGACTAGTAACTATGAAGAGATTAAAAGCATTTTAGAAATGAAAGAATGGGATGATCCTAAATTTGCTCCACTTCTTACTTCTAATATATGGCATAGTAAATATGAAAATATCAAAAACATTTTAGAGATGGAAGAGTGGGATGATCTTAAATTTGCTCCACTTCTTACTTCTAATATTTGGAAAATTAGTTATGAAGAGATTAAAAGTATTTTAGAAATGGAAGAATGGAATGATTCCAAATTTGCTTCTCTTCTTACTTCTAATATTTGGACTAGTAATTATAAAGATATCAAAAGTATCTTAGAAATGGAAGAATGGAATGACCCTAAATTTGCTCCACTTCTTACCTCTACTATTTGGACAAGTAATTATAAAGCTATTAAAAGTATTTTGGAAATGAAAGAGTGGGAAGATCCAGAGCTAGTCCACTTATTAAAGCCAAGCATTTGGAGCATTTCTATTTCTAGAATTAAAGAAGGAATAGAATATATGACAAGTATTGGGCTAAAAAAATATATTACTACATCACTCCTTAGAAAAAGTGTTATTCAAATAAAAGCTTTAATAAACTATATAAGTGATAGCCATCTTGATTTAATAGTTGACGGGAAATTAAATCCTATTTTTGGCTATGCTCCTTTTGCATTACATAATAAATATGGTATTAATTTAAGAAAATTAGTTAAAAAAGAAGGTTTAATTGGAGAAGGAAAAGAGGCTAAAAGATGAATGTGCTAATAAAATATTTAAATATTGAAGATATTGAAGAAATGACTGACAGTTTTAACAAAAGTGTATTTCAAAAATTAGATGAAAAAAATGTTGATAAAATTATTCAGTATCTTAAAGCAAATGATATTTATTTCTACGAAGACATATTAATATATTATCTTGATTTATTTTTATTTGATGCTTCTGAATTTATTCGAAGATTTGAAACATTAAAAATAAAACATCCAAATTTAACACAATATTTAGAAGCTAATATGGATGTTTTAGAGGAAATGTATCAATGAAAAAAGAAGATTACAATCCAACTGATATAAAATTACTACGCGAGAAATATAAAGAAAATATTAATGTTGCTTATCAAAAGTTAGAAAATCATTATCCCATTCAATACTTAATAGGATACGTTGATTTTTATAACTTAAAAATTCTTGTAAATGAAAATGTTTTAATTCCAAGGTTTGAAACAGAACTTTTAGTAGAAAGAGCAATTAACTTTTTAAAAGATAAAAATATAAATAATATAATTGATTTATGTACAGGAAGTGGCGCTATTGCAATCGCTCTTCAAAAAAATTTATCAATTAAAGTTGATGCGTGTGATATAAGTGATGAAGCTCTAGATTTAGCTAAAATAAATGCTACAAATAACAATTCAAAAATAGATTTCTTTAAATTAGATATATTAGAATATTTTCCAAATAAAAAATATGATTGTATTATTTCTAATCCACCTTATGTAAAAGAGGATGAAGAAGTATCTATTGAAACTAAATATGAGCCTAAAATAGCATTATATGCTAAAAATAATGGCTTAGAGTTTTACGAGGCTATTTTAAAAAACGCAAAATATTTTTTAAATACTAATGGATATATAATATTTGAAATAGGGGCAACTCAAAGCTTAGAAATTAAAAAAATAGCTAAAAGCTATTTTCCAAATTCTAATATAACAACATTACAAGATTATAATAAATTAGACAGATTTATGTTTATTGAAACATAGATCTTTTTTCTTTAATTTCATTTATGAGACCAAGTAACATATTAATCTTTGTTGGGATTATATATTTTGCGCCAGTTTTATTAGCAATAGCGTTCATACAAAATCTCATTCCTCTTGCTCCATCCCACCAAGCAGTGTTATCAGGACATTTTTCCTTTATATCATCTAAAGACTCCTTAAGTATATCTCTGTCATATTTATTAGCAGTTTTTATGTCTAACATATATTTTTGATTTTCATCGCTATACAAGGTATTACTTTGCATCTCATAGTTACATGTTTCATAAAAATAAATATAATTACCACCCGCTAATACCATTACATCAGCATTAAAATCCAAGGTCCCTACTAAATCATACGTATAGTTAAACATTTGGTCAAAAGATGTTTTTACCTTATTTTCTTTTAACTCTGGGAATTTTTCTGTAATATCTATAGCTCCAAAGTTTAGATTTGTCATTTTGACTATCTCTTTATTTTGCACAAAAGCTATTTCAGTAGAGCCTCCTCCACCAATAGCAACTACCATATCACCAGTATAATCATTATTAGCCAGTACTCCTTTAACAGTATATAGATTCTCTTCGTTAGCCGATACTACTCTAAAAATTCCATCTTTCAACTTTTCTTTAAAACTAACAAGTTCCTTATTAGAAATATTTCTAAAAATACTTGTACCAAAAACATATATATCTTCTACTTCTTTTCCTAACTCACTTATAAAGTCATTTAAACTATTTATATCATCATCTAATATTTTATTATTTAATTTATAATTAGTTTTAAAAGGGATACATTTTGAACCTAAATCTTTTATGTTATCATTATCAAACAAATATGATTTTGTAACAGTTGATCCAACTTCCACAATTCCAAACTTCATTTATTCTGTTCCTTCCAAAAATATTCTTTTATCAAATCCCCCACGCTTGTCTCTCTTTTCCTTACAAGCCTTTATTAAATCTTCTGTGTCAAAATCATGAGCTTTTACGTATGCAAATAAAACTTCTAATAAATCAGCGCATTCTTCTAATACCTCAATATTTGATGAAGCACTTAGTATCTCATTATATTCTTCCATCATTTTAATGGATAAACTTTTAATATAATCTTTTTGATCTAAAATATGATAGTATGGCTTTTCGCCATTTGATATTATAATATCTGGAATTTTATCTCTAACTAATTTATTCATCTCTCTCATAATAACCCTCCTAATTAATAAAATCTAAAACAAAATTTGTTAGTAAATAACTAAGAGCAATACTAAGAGATAAAACCAGCAATCTTGCTTCTATGACTTTATTTTTTTTAATAATAGGGTCAAAATTAACCCCACTTAAAATAAATACTGATAGTAACGTAAAAAACACATATAAATAAATCTTAAGTTCCATTAATTTTCTTCCTCATACTTTATTATAGCATCTACTCTTTTTTGATGACGCTCTTCACATACACTTTTAGTATTTACAAAAGTATCTACTATTTGATATACCAAATTGATATCGCTAGTTGTATCTGCACCAAGCGCTAAAACATTCGCACCATTATGATTTTTACCAGCAAATGCATCGTCAACGCTAACTGCTCTAACGCATCTTACCCCTTTAACCTTATTAGCTGCTATGCTCATTCCAACTCCATTACCACAAATTAAAATTCCTAAAGAGCCTTCAGTATCTCGTACCATTTCTCCAAGTTTAAATGCAAAATCAGTATAATTATCACTATCACTGTTAGGTATTCCGATATCGCTTGCATCTATACCATTTCCTTGTAAATAATCTATTAAATTATTTTTTAAAGTAACTCCCCTATGATCACTGCCTAAAAATATTTTCATTAACTTTCCCTTTCTTTTTCTCTAACTCCAGCCAAACCATTTTGATAATTTGTAACTGCGGAATTGTTTTCTATTAATTCACCCAAAGAATTTCCTCTATTTAAGCAATCTATTACTTGCGCTAAATACCCAGAACAATCAACAGAATTAAACCATGGCATAGATAGTATTTTTGGATCAAGATAACTTAGATTAGTTGCATACACTGCATCAAATAAGCCATTCTTGTAAGCATCTTCAAATCTTTTTGCACCTTCAGTAAAAAGTGCAAATGATGTAAAGAAGAATACTTTGCTTGCTCCTCTTTTCTTTAACTCCTCGGCAACTTCTAAAATAGAGCCACCACTTGCAATCATATCGTCTACAACTAAAGCTGTTTTACCTGTTAAATCACTTCCTAAATATTTATGATCAACTATTGGATTTTTACCATCCACTACTTTTGAAACATCTCTTTGCTTATAAAATACTCCTACATCTGTTCCTAAGACTTTAGCAAAAAATCTTGCTCTATCCATAGCTCCTGTATCAGGACTTATAACTAGTGTATTAGAAAGATCGATATCTTCTTTTGAAAAAAATAAGTTTAACATATCATTAGTTGGGAATATATTATCAAAAGATAATAATGGTATCGCATTTTGAACATTAGGATCGTGTACATCCACTGTTATAATGTCGGTTACTCCTAAATGCTCCAATATTTGTAACGCAACTGCACAGTCAAGAGATTCTCTACTTTTCCTTCTATGCTGTCTTGATTCATATAAAAGTGGCATTACCACATGAATATTTTTAGCATGACCCATCATTGCAGAGATAACTCTAATAATATCCATAAAATGATCATCTGGACTTAGTCTTTGATCTTTATTATGCATTCTATATGTTAAGCTATAATTATGAGTATCACTAATAATATAAACGTCTTTTCCTCTAATAGAAGACAATATTGTAGCCTTTCCTTCTCCATCACTGAATCTATCAGCTTTAACACTTACTCTGTAATCTACACTTGTACCCCTCATTGTTTGTATTGCTTCATTAATTTTTGCACCAAGATCTGCACAATTATCCATAGCAATTAAACATAAATCTTCTACCACAATCATCACTCCATAATATAATTGTACTAAATTTTTTTTATAAAGTCTACTAAAGTAGTAAATTAAAAATTATTCTTTTTTATTGCATTAAATTTTTTATGTATTATAATTATATATGGTGATTTTATGTTAACTGATACCCATTGTCATATATATAAAGAATATTATGAAAATATAAAAGAAGTCTTAAATAATGCCCAAAATGTTAATATCAATAGAGTTATCAACAATGGTTGCTCAAACGTTTCTAATATTGAAGTGTTAGAACTTATAAATAAATATGATAATATGTATGGAGCACTAGGAATTCATCCAGAAGAAATAGAAAATTATAATGAAGAAGATATTACTTTTATTGAAGAAAACTTATCCAATAAAAAAGTAATAGCAATTGGCGAAATTGGTTTAGATTATCATTACACTAAAGAAAACAAGGAAGAGCAAATAAAATTATTTGAGCGTCAACTTGCTCTTGCCCAAAAATATAATATGCCAGTTATTATCCACTCTAGAGAAGCAACAGAAGATACCATAAATGCTTTAAAAAAATATAAAGTAACGGGCGTTATCCACTCCTTCACTGGTTCAATTGAAACAGCAAGAATTTATATTAAATTGGGATTTTTATTAGGAATAAACGGAGTTATTACTTTTAAGAATTCAAAACTAAAAGACGTTATAAAAAATGTTTCTATAGAAAATATTGTTTTAGAAACCGACAGCCCATATTTAACTCCAGAACCATTTAGAGGAACAAAAAATGAGCCAGCAAGAATATGTAATATCGCTGATTTTGTTGCAAATTTATATGGAATAGATAGAGATACACTGTCAAGAATTACCAATGATAACATTAAGCGGACTTTTGACATTTAAAGCTTTTTATGATATGATGATTAAGACCAAATGAGGTGGAACATATGAGTAAAATTAAATTTTACTTTGAATATACAACTAAAATAGTATTAGTAATAATAGCAATTTGTATTTTAAGCGCATCTACTTTTAAAAAAGTAACTTTTAGCACTAATGAGAATATTAATAAAAGCGTTGACTTATCTACTATGGCAATATTTATTAATAAAGAAGAAGAAAGAATTGCCAGTGAACAAGCCCATCAAACTTATCTTTGGGGAGCTCTTGATAGCTTTACTGGTGAATTAACTGGATACGGAGCATACTGTCCTCTATGTACAGGGCATTTAGCATGCATGAGTTCACTTGATTTAAGTAATGGCAGAACAACATATAACGATGCAACATATGGAGAAGTTAGAATTGTTGCTTCAAGTAGCAATCTTCCTTGTGGAAGTATTATTCAATTTAACAGTCCTAGAATTAGTAAAGATAAAACCTTAGCAATTGTTTTAGATCGTGGTGTTTTAGGAACTGACATTGATCTTTTAAGCCCAAGTGAAGAATATGCTTTAAAATATGTAGGAAGAAGCTCTATTACTTATGATGTATTAAGATTCGGATGGACAAAATAGTCCATTCTTTTATTTTTCTCTTAATTAATTTGTGATATAATATAATTGGCAGGAGGTTAAAGATGGAACAAATAAAGGCAAAAAAAAGTCTAGGACAAAATTTTTTGAAAGATGAAACCATTTTAAAAAATATTTCTGAAAGTATTAAAACTGAAAGCAATGATTTAATAATAGAAATTGGACCTGGAAAAGGAGCTTTAACTAAATATTTAAAAGCAAAGAAAAGTTTTTTGCTTTGCTATGAAATAGATGAACGAATGCACGAATTATTAAATAAATATAATAGCGATACAACCAAAATTATTTTTAAAGATTTTCTAAAAGCTAATATTTTGGAAGATGCAAAAGAATTTTCTTATGAAAATATTTATATTATAGCTAATATCCCCTACTACATAACTACACCTATTATTAAACATGTTATAGAACTGTCCAAATTAAAAAGTATGAGTCTGCTTGTACAAAAAGAGGTTGCTGAAAGATTTACAGCTTCTCCTAAATCTAAAGCTTATAGTTCTCTAACAGTTTATTTAAATTATTATTTTGATATCAAATATTTATTTGATGTATCTAGATATTCATTTAATCCTATGCCAAAAGTAGATAGCGCTGTAGTAAATTTTACCAAAAAGGAAAAAGGATATAACTTAAAAAATGAAGAACACTTTTTCAAATTGGTTAATGATTCATTCACAATGAAAAGAAAAACACTTAGAAATAATTTAAAAAATTACGACTGGGAAAAAATAAAAGTTGTCCTAAATAAGTATAACTTACCAGAAAATATTAGAGCAGAAGAAATTTCATTAGATTTATTTGTCGAACTATCAAATTATTTGGTGTAAAATGAACATAGTATTTTTAGGTGTAGATGGAGTATTAAATTCTAGAAATGCTCATATTAAAGATTATCAAGCAAAGCATAAGTCCCACAGCAAAGGAAATTATCCATTTGAAAAACAGTGCTTAAAAAATTTCCAGTTTCTCATAAAAGAAACTGATTCTAGAATTGTTTTAACTACTAAATGGAGATTGGAAGAAGACTCTTTAATTAAATTATTTGAAACATTACAAAAATATGGTTTAGACGAATATATAATTGACTCTACTCCTGTATTAGGTAATCGTGAAGAAGAAATTAAAACTTATTTAAGTATATGCAAATATAATCCTTCATTTGTAATATTAGATGAAAGTCATATGGAAGAATTAAGCGCGTATGCCATTCAAACAAATCCTGAAGTAGGACTTACAAAAGAAGACGTGAGGGAAGCTATTAGAATTCTATTAAGCCAAATACGTCAGAAAGAAATTACTAGATGTAGATAATTTCTTTTTTATTTAATTTACAAACTATTATAAATGGTTTATAATTAGTTCATAATATATGTAGGAGTTTATATGAAACGTAGTAAAAAATATTATGACTATATCGATATTATAAGAGTTATTTCGTGTGTAGCAATTCTTTTATATCATCTAAATTTATTAAAAGGTGGATACTTGGCAGTCTGCGTTTTCTTTGTTTTAAGCGGATATTTATCATGTATTAGTGCTTTTAAAAAAGAAAAATTTTCATTTAAAGACTATTATTTAAATCGTCTTAAGAAAATATATTTACCTCTAATAATTACCGTTTTTATCACAATTTTAATTGTTTCATTTGTCCCAATGTTTTCTTGGTTAAACTTAAAACCAGAGACCACATCTATCCTTTTCGGCTATAATAATTTTTGGCAATTAAACGCTAATTTAGATTATTTTGCTAGACATATTAACTCTCCATTTATTCATTTATGGTATATTGCTATACTTATACAATTTGATTTAATATTTCCTTATATATATACCTTATTAAAAAAACTGGGGGATAAAGTACATAAAATACTACCATGTATTATTACAGGAATCTTATCAATCATATCTTTAGTATACTTTTATATATCCAGCAAAAATAATAATATGATGTTTACTTATTATAATACCGGAACCAGAATATTTTCATTATTATTTGGACTTACTTTAGGATTTATTCATTCATATTACGAACCATTTATTCCAAGAAAAATGAAGAAAAAACCTAAATTTTTTATAGCTTTTTATATATATTTACTTATCTTAATAATATTAATGGTTTTCATAAGTTCTAAATCTAAACATTTTGCAATAAGTATGATTTTAACAACCCTTATTACTTTAAGATTAATTGACTACGCTACTGTAATAAAATCTAAAATAAAACACTTTAATAAATCTATTAAGTTTATATCAAATATAAGTTATGAAATATACTTGGTGCAATATCCTCTTATATATACTATAAGTTTATTATTTACTAATCATATTATAAGAGTTTCACTAATTATTTTATTAACTTTTATAACTGCAGCACTTATTAACTATAGTTTAAATTTAAAAAATAAAAAAACCAAAATAGTAAAATATATTCCAATATCTGTCCTTTTAATTGCTTCTTTGTTTGGTGCATATAAATATATTACTGCAAAAGATTACACGAATGAAATGAAAGCATTAGAAAATCATTTAAATGAAAATGAAAAAATAATGCAAGAAAAACAAGAAGAATATAAAAACGCGTTGAAAGAAGAAGAGGAACATTGGCAACAAATTTTGGATGAATTAGATACAAATAAAGACAAATTAAATGAAGTAGTTACAAATTTAAAAGTTGTTGGTATAGGAGATTCTGTTATGTTAGGGGCGCTTGAAAATCTATATAAAACTTTCCCTCATGGTTATTTTGACGCTAAAATATCTCGCACAGCTTGGGTTGCTAACAATATTTTGGTGGATTTATCATCAAAAGGTATGCTAGGAAATCCTGTTATTTTAAACTTAGGTGCAAATGGTGATTGTTCTTTAGATTGTAAAAAGAAAATATTAGAAACCTGTGGCAACCGTGAAGTTTTCTGGGTGAATGTCACAAATGATAAAGATGTCAATGTAAATGATACATTAGAAGCGTTAGCTAAAAATTACACTACACTTCATATTATAGATTGGAAATCAATTTCAAAAGGACATCCTGAATACTTTGTTTATGATGGAATTCACTTAACTGAAGAAGGAAGAAGTGCTTACTCCAAAGCATTATATAATGCAATCTATGAAGTTTATTATAAAAAGTATCAACAAAAAAAAGATGAAATTATTAATGAATATAAAAATGAATTAAAAAACAAAATTAGCTTTTATGGAAATGATATATTAATTAACGCCTTTAATTATTTACATGACTATTACCCAGAAGCAAAATATAATACTGACAAATCCTTTACTTATGAAACACTAAAGAGTGAAATAGAAAGAGAAGTAAATAGCGGAACTCTTACTCATAAAGTAGTTTTCGTTTTAGATAAAAATATTAGCTTAAATCGTTTAGAATATGAAGAAATCTTCAAACTTTGCAAAGGCCATGAAATCTATATAGTAGCAACTACAAAAGAAGCTGTAGAATCATTAAATGATTTAGAAAACATCCAGATTATTGACTTTTACAAAGAAATAGAGAGTAATCCGTCATATTTAATGCCAGATAATATTCATTTAACAGATAAAGGAAATAAAGCTTTAAGTGAAGCATTAAAAACAATAAAAACTAACCAAGAAAGTTAGTTTTTTTCATATTTAGTTAGCTTTTTTCATATAGTTTATCGGTGAGGCACATGGAACTAAAAAGAGGCGATTATGTTACAAGAAAAAGCTATAATCATGATACTATATTTAAAATAACAAATATAAAAAATGATATTTACTATTTAAAAGGGGTAGAAGTAAGACTTTATGCTGATGCCTATTTAAATGATTTAGAAAAATATGAAGAGAAAGAAATAGAAGCTTTAGAAGAAGTGACTAGCGAAATTCCAGAAGAAAGAAATGGGTATTTTTACTTACCTGCTAAAATCTTACATATTGATGGTGATAGTGATTACTTAAAAAAATGCTTAGACTACTATAAAAAAAGCGGCGTCTATGCCATAGGGAAAAAAATAAGCGAAGAACATATTTATGAAAGTATTTTATCTTTATTAAAGGATTACAAACCCGATATTATAATTATTACTGGACATGATGCATATTATCGAAAAAAAGGCGAAGAAAATAATATTAAAAATTATAAAAACTCTGCTAACTTTGTTAAAGCCGTTAAAATCGCCAGGAAATATGAAAGTTCCCATGATAAATTAGTAATTATTGCTGGCGCTTGCCAATCAAATTATGAAGAATTAATAAAAGCTGGAGCTAATTTTGCCTCTTCGCCTAAAAGAATCAATATACACGCGCTAGACCCCGCTATTATTGCATCCACTCTTGCACTTACAGAAAGAAACAAAGAAATTAATTTATTAGAGCTTTTAGATAAAACTAAATATGGCCATAACGGAATGGGTGGCTTAAAATGCAATGGGCTCATGTATGTTGGATACCCTAGATAAGGAGGAGTTTTGAATACTAATTATTTAAAAGAAGAACTAACAAAAAATATTAATAGAAATGTTGAAGTAAAAGTATATGGCATGAGAAATAAAACCAATACATTTTACGGTAAAATTCATAAAATATATCCTAATATTTTTACTATCATCGATAAAAATACTGAGAAAAGTTTTACCTATGCCGATGTTATTACTGGAGAAGTTAAAATAAACTATAAGTAAATACTTGCTATTTAATAATTTTTGCTATAAAATATAATTAAGTTCAAGGTAACTTAGGAAGGAAGAAAGCATTATGCAAATTACATCAGTAACCGTTCGCAAGATTGAGAAGGATGGATCAAGAATGAAAGGACTAGCATCTGTACTATTAGATGACTCATTTGCAATCCATGACATCAGAATTATTGAAGGAGATAATGGTCTATTCATTGCTATGCCAAGTAGAAAAACTGCTACTGGTGGATATAGAGATATAGCTCATCCAATCAATCCAGATGTACGAAAAATGTTTGAAGACGCTATTTTAGAAGCATATAAAACAGCAGAATAAACTTGCTTATAGCAAGTTTTTATTTGTTCTAAAACTTAGATCAATAACATATAATTCTTTTGAAAAGGAGAATGAAAATGGATAAAGCAGAAAATATAGTCACTTATGGAAATCATGAATTAAAAATAATGGACAGAAGAGAAATCTCATTAACAGGTATTAAAAAAATAATTAGTTTTGACAGCGAAGAATTTTTATTAGAAAGTAATATGGGAAATATCCTTATTAAAGGCGCTAACTTAGAAATAATGAAATTAGATACCCATGATGGAAATGTAAAAATAAAGGGTAAAATTAATGGATTTACTTACTTAGATGGTAATAGTAAAGCAAAAGAAGAAAGTATTATTTCAAAATTATTTAAGTAATGGATGCAAAAACTCAAATTATCGCCTTAATAATATCTTTTATATATGGAATATTTTTTTATATTACGTGGAAATTAAATGAATGGATAATTAAAAATAAAAAAAGAAGATATCGAAGTATTATTTCTATTTTATATATGTATGTTATTGTTCTTCTATATATTATAACTATATTTAAAATAAATAATGGTAAGTTTCATATATACTTTTTTATACTTCTTTATTTAGGATTCTTTACAGGTATTAAATTGTTAAAAAAAGTGTCAATTAATGACAAGCTAAGAAATTTCCTTGATAAAAGAAAAAAGAAATGATATACTGTAGAAAATAGGGGCGATACACATGAAAAGAAAAGTCACTAAAAAAGAAAAAAGAAGATTAACATTATTTGTATTAGTATTTATTTTTATTATCTCTTTTATGTGTGTTAATATTTTACCAGATTGGTTAAAGATAAGCAGTAACAAAAAAGAAATAGCTTATTTACAAGATCAATATAAAGACTTATTAGACACAGAAGAATCATTAAAAGCCGAAGTTCAAAAATTAAAAAATCCAGAATATGTAGAAAGATACGCAAAAGAGAAATATTTGTATACCAGACCAAATGAAATAATAATTAGGAAGACAAATTAAAATAGTTTTAAATAACTATTTTTTTCATATAATTAAATATGACAAAGAAAATAAAGATATTAATATTAGGATTATTGTTAATAAGTGCTTTATTTATTAACAATGAGGTAAAAGCATTACTTCCTCTAAGTGGCAAAATCATTTTAGTCGATGCTGGACATGGCGGATTAGATCCTGGAACTTCAAGTCATGGCATATTAGAAAAAGATATCAATTTATCAATAAGTAAGTACTTAGAAATTGAGCTTTCTAAAGTAGGAGCAACAGTAATATTAATAAGAGATGGTGATTATGATTTAAGCTCACCTAACGCATATTGGCGAAAAAAAAGTGATTTTGATAATCGTATAAGGCTAATTAATGAAAGTAATGGAGACTTATATTTATCTATCCATTTAAATTATTTAACTAATACTGTTTATTCAGGACCTCAAGTTTTTTACAATAGTGAAGAAAATAAAGTAATAGCCGAAACTATTCAAAAATATTTAAATGAAAATACGAAATCTGATCGTAAAACAAAGAAAATACCTTCAAATACTTATATGTATAGCAAATTACATATTCCTGGAGTTTTAATTGAATGTGGCTTTCTATCAAATGATAATGAAAGGAACAAATTAAACCAACCTAGCTATCAACAAAAAATAGCATCTATTATAAAAGACGCTATTATAAGTTATTATTAATATTCAAAATATTTCATATGATAATATTTATTAGAGTTTTTACCCGTTGCATAACTTATGTTACCAATGCTTCTAATTACCCGCTTAAGCTCCTTTTCATTTTTATTTAAAGCACTATCAATATCATTTATTAAATTACGAGCTTTTTCAATTGACAAATCATATAAGTCATAAAAAGAATAATGATAATTAATTTTCTTATCAACCGGATATAACCACTTTTTATGATCTAGATTTAAAACACTTTTATCTATCTTCTTAATATAATAACATAAATTACGAAGCTTTTTACTTTTTATAATTCCTGTCCAATCAATAAGTGAATAGATATGAGCTTTAATCCCAAACCTAGAACACATTCCGTGAGTCATAATAAATTTAAAATTTTTGTATCCATTTTTAATATATTTACTTCCCTGTTTTTCATTAAAAGTATTTAAAAATGCATAATCAATAGCTAAAGATAAATCATAATCTATTTTTAATTTAGGAAATAATTCTTTTCCTAATCTCGCCTTATAAATACGGTCATTATTTCTCTCTTCATAAATAATAGCGTCAATCATATATTCAAAATAATCATGCTTCCCTTTATATTTTTTCGACTGCTTATTGCTACTGTAAAAATTTCCAGTTTTAAAATAAACATATGGATGTATTGTTGAATCCAGTACATAGTGACAAATTGAACCATAAAGATAAGCTAAAACTTCTGAATTGTCTTCTAAATGATTATCTTTTATATATTTAATAATATTTTCAAAATAAGCGTTTACAAAATGATTATGCCCTTCTATTCCTAATCTGAAATTAGAGAAAAATAGTAAATCAAAACTTTTGCCAAAAACATTAAAGATGTCTTTCGATGGTTCTAACTTATTTTTAAGTTCAGGTTTTATAACTTTGTAAACATCATTAGTAAATGTATGATGAGTATAAGTTGCAGGCATAAAATCACTCTCCTTTATAATTTACTTCTTTTGCGATTATATTTTAGCATATTAGTCCACGAACAGTATTTCTTTTAAGCAACATTATAATAATATTATATCACAAACAACCAAATTCAACAAATATTCACAAAATATTGACATATAAAATATGCAATTTTTATACAATTAAATAGCTCTATATGGTATAATATTATAATAGGTGGAGGATATGGAGAAGATATTTAAAACGCTTGATGAACAAATAACAATTTTAAGAAATAAAAACTTAATTATTGATAATGAATCTTATGCTAAAAATATTTTATTAAGAGAAAACTATTTCTTTATTAGTGGGTACCGTTATCTTTTTATGAAATCTATGACTGAGCGAAAATTTATTGATGGCACTAATTTTCGTGAATTATATGCTTTATTTTATTTTGATCGTCAATTAAGAAACATTTTATTTAAAAACATTTTAATCATCGAAAATAATATTAAAAGTATAATGTCATATGAATTATCAAGAAAATATGGGTTTAAAGAGAAAAATTACTTAAACCCTAATAATTTTACAAGAGATCCTAAAAAAAATAGACAAGTTAACGACTTACTAAAAAAAATAAAAAGGCAGATTAATATCAATGGCTCTCAGCATGCAGCAACACAGCATTATCAAACCCGTTATGGATATGTTCCTTTATGGATTGTGGTAAAAGTATTATCCTTTGGCATAGTTGGAGAACTATATACCATATTAAAAGATGAAGATCAAGAAATGATTGGAGATCTTTTTGAAATTGATAAAGAAAGTTTTTTAGTTTATTTACCAATTATAGCAAATTATCGAAATCTATGTGCTCATGAAGATATATGCTATGAACACAAAACGCAAAAAGAGATTCCGGCTACAAAATATCATAATTTACTTAACATTCCCAAAATGAATGGTGAGTATATTTACGGCATAAATGATTTGTTTGCTTTAGTAATAATTTTAAAAAGACTGCTTAGAAAAGAAGACTTTCACTTAATGTTAAATGAAATTTCGTATGAAATTGATTATCTATCTGGAAGAATTCACACAATTAAAATAGATAAAGTCTTAGATCGAATGGGATTTCCCAAAAATTATAAAGATATAGTAAGGATGGATTAAAATGAATGAATTAAAACAAAAACATACACTAAGAAATGGAATTATAGTAATACTTGTATTTTTCTTAGGAGCTACAAGTATGTACCTAGTATTTCATTTCTACCCTAATATAATAGGTACAACAGTTACTAAGTTAGACAAAAATGTAACAATTACTGATACAGGTATTGCCGAAGCTGTAGATAAAGTATACGATTCCGTTGTTGTTGTTAATACATATGTAAAAGAACAAGCTTATGCATCTGGTACCGGATTTGTCTACAAAGTAGATGGAAATACCGCTTATCTTTTAACTAATAACCATGTTATTTCTAATGCTGATGATGTCTATGTTAAATTTACAGATGAAACAGTTGTAAAAGCAGAAATTGTTGGTAGCGACGTATATTCAGATATAGCTGTTTTATCAGTAGGTAAAGAATATATTAAAAAAATAGCAACTATAGGAAGCAGTGAAGATTTAAAATTAGGAGATACAGCGTTTGCTATTGGAGCTCCTATAGATAGTGCTTACTCTTGGAGCGTCACACGAGGAATAATTTCTGGTAAAGATAGACTAGTAGAAGTTGAGATGACTAGCGGTAATACTAAAACACCAATGATTGTAAATACCATTCAAACCGATGCAGCAATTAATAATGGTAATAGCGGTGGACCGCTTTCAAACGCTAATGGAGAAGTAATTGGAATAACATCAATTAAACTAGCTAGTGATAAAATTGAAGGTATGGGCTTTGCAATTCCGATTGAAATTGCAATTAAATATGCTGAAGAATTAATAAATGGAAATAAAGTGGTACGACCATATTTAGGAGTATACATGATGGATATTTCAGCAGTATATACAAATCCTTACCAATATAGAGATTATTATACTATTGTTAAAGATACAAATATTACAAGTGGTATAATAGTAACAGAAATAGAAAAGAAAAGCCCAGCTCTTTTAGCTGGAGTAAAAGAAGGAGATATTATTATAAAAGTTGATGATAAAGATGTTCCTTCAAATGCTTATTTAAGATACTATTTATATAACCACAATGTGGGCGATGAAATGAAATTAACAATTATTAGAAATAATAAAGAAATAGAAGTAAAAGTTAAACTTACAGCAAATTAAAACTTGTTAACGACTAACAAGTTTTTTCTTTTCTTGAGTTACCACTAAATCCATAGGAACATCATGTGCTTCGGCTTCTAAAAAATCTATTAGCAATTCCTGATAACATAATCCTATTTTGAAAATATTCTTATCATTTAAAAACCGGTCATAGTATCCGCCACCGTAACCAAGGCGATTTAAATTGGAATCAAACATTAAGCCTGGAACTATAATACAAGAATCATGATAATTATCTAATTTTTCATTAGTAGTAGGCTCCATAATTCCAAATTTTCCTAAAGCAAGATCAGATAAAGAGTAAATATGATAAAATTTTAAGGATTCTCCACATACTTTTGGAACATAAACATTTTTCCCCACTTTTAATAATTCATAAATAATGCCATATGTATCTATTTCATCACCAAAAGAAACATAAATTAAAACATTTTTACATGTTATAATGGCTTCTTCTTGAAATAAAGCTTCTCTTATTTTAGAATCTTGCTCTTTTTTATTAACTATATTCTTATGCACTTCTTTAGCATACTCTCTAAGATCTTTTTTCATATTAACTCCTTAATTTTTAATATTATACCATTAGTTAATAGATTTTTACATAAAATTTTGATAAAATTATTATAATAAGAATAAAGAGTGAAGAGGTGTAATATGAAATATTTAGAAAGAATTATTATTATATTAATTATTTTATTAGTAGTAGGATTTTCTTTACAAAAATATTTTTCTAAAAAAGAGAATAATAAACCTACTCCCGATAATAGGACAACTATTAAAAGTGAAGAAGATAAAATAGAAAAAATTATTAATAATATGACATTAGAAGAAAAAATAGGTCAAATGATGATAGTAGCCTATCGAAAACCAGAAATAAATGATGAATTTAAAAAAATATTAGAAGAGGTAAAGCCGGGAGGATTTATAGTATTTAAAGAGAACATTACTGATTATGAGAATACAGTAAATTTTCTGAACGAAATAAAGAGCACTTCAAAAATTCCAATGTTTATTTCAACAGATCAAGAAGGAGGTAGAATTCAAAGGTTAGAAAATATACCAGGAATTACATTAAATAATATTCCTGCTATGGAAGAAATAGGTTCTACTAATGATGAAAAATTAGCATATGAAACTGGAAAATTAATAGCGAGCGATTTAAAAAAATTTGGTATAAATATGGATTTTGCTCCAGTATTAGATGTTTACTCCAATCCTAATAATAAAGTTATTGGAGATAGAAGTTTTGGCTCTGATCCATATTTAGTATCTAAAATGGGATTGTCTTTAGCAAAAGGATTACAAGACAGTTCAATAATTCCTGTTTATAAACATTTCCCAGGGCATGGTAACACTGAAACTGATTCTCACAAGGATCTTCCTATCATAAATAAAACAAAAGAAGAACTATTAAATCTAGACATTATACCTTTTAATAATGCCATTAAAAATGGTGCTGAAGTTATTATGATTGGACATCTGTCCATACCAAATATCACAAATGATAATACTCCTGCTTCTTTATCAAAAGAACTTATAAATAATTATTTAAGAAAAGAGCTTAACTATCAAAACATCGTGATTACTGATGCCTTAAATATGAAAGCCATTACTAAAAATTATACTAACAACGAAATTTATGAGTTAGCTATTAATGCTGGAGTTGATATTTTATTAATGCCAGAAGACCCAATTGAAGCAGTTAATATTATTAAAGAATTAATTAATAACAAAAGTATTTCAGAAAGTCAAATTAATAATTCCGTAAAAAAAATAATTAATATAAAAAATAAATATAATATTTTAGAGAACATATAAAAACTCCAAATCAGTTTGGAGTTTATTTCTTATTTATTTTCTACTGACACCAAAACGTTCTCTAACTTTATTTATAGTTTCTAAATTTGGATTAAAATACTCTTGCAATGTTATTCCATAATTCTGTAGCAATTCTGCTTCAGATATGTTTTCTAATATGCCGATTAAATCAATTAATTGCTCAGTATAAGGATTAATTTGGTCATTCTTAATAGGATCCGAGCAATCTAAGCAAGAAGTAATATCATAATCTTTTGATTCAGGGTTAGAAAATTCTTTAAATTCCATATCTTTTCTCCTAAAATATATCTAAACTCCATTAATTTGGAGTAATACTCACTTGGCAGGGGCGGAGAGAATCGAACTCCCATCAAAAGTTTTGGAGTGTAAATCGACCACCCTCTGCATTTGCTCCTAATAACCTAATTATACAGGAAAATATGGCATTTAGTCAATTACTTTTAATCAATTTTAATTCATTAAAAATTAAAAATAATTAAAAATAATTCACATTAGTTTAAGCATTTGGTACACAATTGGTACAATAATTTTAGTCATCGTATTTCTTGTGTACCAAAATTACAAAAACTATTGTTAGGGGTTTAATTTTTATAACTTATATTATATTTTAATTCTTGGCTCTAAAACATCAATTTTTATAGTATGATATAGAGCTTGGAATCCCTCAAAGATGTGATCAATTTCATCATCATCTAATAATGAATCAATCTTTATAATTTTATCGAAAATAGGAAATAACTCCCTGAAGTAATTCTGACATCTTTCTAATTGGATATCATAATTAGAATCATCAATAAACTCATCCCCAATTTTTTCTAATACACTAACCAATTTTTTATTATCTGTAAAACGATTAGTGACTATACGATATAAATCAGCCATCGTTAAACCAAGTTTATTATAAAACTCTTCTTCATATAATTGAACTAACTTTTTATCCTCATTATAATTTGCTTGAGCATAATATGTTAGAGTGGTCTCGATATTTTCATGACCAACTCTGTTTTGTATAGCTTTTAAATTTTTACCACGAGCAACATAGAAAGAAGTATTTGTTGCTCTCATATTTTTCAAAGGAACATCTTTTTTTAATCCAATTTTTTGAATAAACAATTTGAATTCTCTAGTATAACGATCAGGATCTACAATGTCCATACTATCCCATGCTGTAAAAACGAAATCATCATCATTTACTACAAAACCACACGCTTCTTTGAATTTCTTATAGTTCTTCAATAATTCTAATACATAACTTGTACAAATGATTTCTCTTTCACTTTTCTTTCGTTTTACAGGTTTAATTATATATCTATTATCAATTTTAGATTTAACAAAAGCCCTTTCAATACTGACAGTACCTCTAAACCAATTAAGATCACTCCATTTGATAGCAAGAGCTTCTTCTCTACGACATCCCATATCCATCATAAAAGTAATTAAAGTCTTGAATCTAATATTTTCAAACTCTAATTTATCCTTTATATAATGCATTTCTTCATCAGTAAAGTATTCCTTATCTTCAGCAACTGCATGGGGTTTTCTTTTTACATTATCAAATGGATTACTTGTAATTATTTTTAAATCATCCTTAAAATAATTAAAAAGTTTATGCACAAAAGAAAAAGGTTTATAAATGGTATTCTCTGATAATCTTTTACCTTTATTTTTACCTCTAGTAGCAGTACGATCCCATAAGTAATCAACAAAGCCTTGTGCATAATCATCATCAATTTCATTTATAGGAACATCAAAAATACCATAATCAGAAAGATACTTACTATTTTGAAAGTCATAAATATCATTTTCATAGGTAGATACTTGGATAAACTCTCTATCGTGATCCTTTTTTCTTTCTTTCAAATAAAGTTCTACACCATCTCTTACCAAACTATATTTAGTGACTTTCCCTCTAGAATCCTTTAAAGTTTCTTCTTTTTCTTTAATTTCCTTTTGATCCTTATCAATCTGATCAAGCATCTCATACTTTATTCTTATAGCTTCTAATAATTCATGAACTAGCTTTGTTCTTCTTTTATCAAAAGCAGGAATCGAAATTCTAAAATCTGTAGGGCTTAATTCAGTAATATATTTTAAATCTTCATCTGTAATCCCTAATCGTTTTGCCTCACTATAAGAAATAGAAAAACGATCAACTACTTTTTTGCTTAAAAGTTTTGCTATGCTTTATTCCTCCAACTTTCAAGTTTTTCAGGAATATCATTAACAACTTTATCTTGTTTTTTTTGTAAGTAATCATCGATATCGCTTAAATTAAAATATCTTTTATTGCCAATCCATGTCACTTTTAATTCACTATTGTTTATTGCATTAGTTAAGATATGTTTTGACAACATAGGATATAAATCTATAACTTGATTTATACTATAAAGATCTTCTTCTTTTGTTTTTTCCACCGAAACTCCATCTTCATATTCTTTTACTAATTTACCTATTTCTAATAGTAAATCACCCAAGGATAATCTCTTATTATCTATTTATCACCCCTCCAACATCACAATCTAGAAATATCATAAGTTTTCTCTAAATTTTTTGTTATTATTTCTATAATAAAATCTCTTGCATTATTATGCATTTCTCTAGCTTTAGCATCTTCAAAAGAAAACGACTCCAAATCAGCACCATCCCACATATTGAGATTGTTACAATTTATATGTTTACCAATAATAATTTCCATATGATTATTCATTTTCCGATTATTTGGCAAATAAGCCCAAATGCATAAATCAAGATTAGGATTATATTTATCGAACAACTTTAATACGCAACCTTGTTCTTTTCCATTATTAAAAATTTCAACAACACCATCAGTATTAATTTGATCTTTGTATAATTGATTAATTACTGCTTTTATTACATCTTCACTTTTTTTAACTTTTTCATTCCATACTATCATACATTAATATTCCTTTCTAATTGATATATCATCTGCACATATTCATCAGGTATATTAGTAATCAAATAATTTTCAAAATAATTCTTCCAACCATCTTGAATAGAATAATAATCTTTATCATAATACTTTAATGTTTCGAATCTTGTTTGACAATCTTCATTGTACCAATCATTATTAGGATCTAACTCCTCTATAGCTGTTTTTACATAAGAGAAATCATCAAGGACTTGCATAAACTTATCTTTTTTATCATAATCACAATTATCTAAAAAGTCGTATAAAGAGCCTAAATCCTCGCTATAACTATTATCATGCCATTGATACAAGCCTCCATTTTCCACTTGATAATTAAAGTTGCCAAACATTACAGCCAATTTTTCATAATCAGTTAGTTGATTTAAAAAATCCTCTCGACTCATTTCACTAGATTTCCATTTATCATAAGCATTATCCATAACAAATTGCCATAAGCCTTCTGTTTTTTCGTGAATTATGTCTTTTAAAACTTCCCAAGCAATATTTTCTTTTGACTCAAAAAGTTTAACAATAGAAGAAACATCTTTATTATGAATGTAATTGTTGAACTCTTGAACTTCATCATTTGAAAACTCAACATCCACTTTTGGATTATGAATTTTAGAATATAATTTTGTTAATTTAATAATATCTAAATTTTCTTCCATTAAATTTAAGTATTCTACGACACTATTTATAAATATTTTGTTTTCTATTTAAAATCCTCCTTAAAATGTTTATCCCACTCATCAATATTAAAAATTCTACGATGATATAAGATATATTGTATTTTTAAATTACTTGGGGAAATCATCAAATAACGATGTCCCCAAAATTTAATCCATTTCCATTTAAATTTAGTTGCTTTCATACTTTTAATTCCTTATAATCATCTGCCCATAATCCAAGATGTTCATCGTACATTTTGTTATAATTACTAATAATTTTTTTAGAATAATTAACTATTGTATTAAAAGAATCCTCAATTTCTTTAAAGTCTTTTTCTTTACTCCAAGAATAAAGATACATTTGAGAATAATCCTTTGTATCCAAACCTAAATATTTTGAAACGACATAAGCAATAGACTCTGCCTCTGTCTCATATTGATTCCTATGATCTCTATATTCTTTATTGTTATCTTTTAAATGTTGATGGGCTAAACCATGAGCATATTCGTGGACAATAACCTTTAATCTCATCAAGTTACTTAATCCTTTTCTGATTACAATAGTATTGGTATCAAAATCGCAATAGCCTTTAGCTCCATCCTTTATTTCTTCATACTTAACCTTAAATCCATCTTTATATATAGCTTTAATGAAAGTATCAGCAACACCATCTGCTTTCGGATCTTCTAAAACAGGATTTAATTCTTCTTCAATAGCATCCAAAGGCATATCGGTTTGACTTGCATCAAAGACAGTACCAACTCCAAAGTTAGTTACTTTTTCTTTATAAAATGAAACTGACTCATCTGTTTTGTCTTTATACTTTTTCAATTCTTCTTCATTTAACATATAAAGTGGCTTAATATCAAAAGTACCATCTTCTTTATTAACTTTAGCAAATCTTAAAAAGGATGGTATAAGTATTTTCATACCTGTTTCATCCTTGTTTATTTTATAACCCATTTTAGAAAAAGTTTTGAATGATGCTACATATCTAGCATCAGGATTTTGTAGCCATATTAAACATTGATTATTAAAAGAGTAGTTATTAAAGTTGATAATATTATCTAAAAATCTTTTAAGATCAGACTCATCTTTAAAGCTATCAATAGCTTGTTTTTTTAGATCTGTTAAAATACGCTTAACTTCATTATCTAGTTTTTCCTTTTCCTTTTCATCTTTTAAATTTTTTGCTTTAAAACTTATTTCTGCAATTTCTTTTATTTTATCTTGTATTATTAAATATTCCTCCTATATTCCAATATTTCCATCATCATAGTCATTTGAAATTCTATCTATTTCCATTTCATAAATATTTTTCACTTTTTTTGTAATTTCTTCTATTGATAAATCTTGATAATAGCTCTTAACAGCAATTATAACTTGAGTATAATCACCAATATAATATGCCTCATAATTATTTAGTTCATATTTTATTAAATCATCAATATTTATTTTACAAATAAAATCTGCTTTTAATTTTGGAGCTATATTCTTAAAAAAATTATCAAATTTTGTTTTATTAGATTTATGTAAATAGCCACCATCACCAATAGTAATATATTCATTGTCAGGGGCATCTTTATGTGTTTTATTTTCATCAAATTGCTTTTGGTCAAAAGCCCAAAATAATCCTGTTTTATTTAATGCATCATTATATTCTTTATCATAATCTTCTCTTATTTTCTCAAACATAACTAAACACCCATTCCAACTGTAAGTTCATAATCTATTTCTTTTTCAATAAAATTATTTAATCTTTCTTGCATACCTAACATTAATGTCATATTACTAGATAGATCTGGTTCCCACTCTTCAAAAGTTAAGTTATCAAATTCTTCGCAATACGAATCACTATATTTTGAATATCTTAATCCTAATTTACCATCCATAATAATAAGATCACAAAAATAAAGTTGATCTACATTTTCAAAAGTCGCTAGATCGTAATAATCTTCATAATTTAATTCGTTAGAGTCTAACGCAATTCTTTGTAAATCAGCAAGACACTTATGCATTTTAAATTTAGTATTATATTCTTCTTTGAAATTTTTATCAAATTGCTTTTTTATAACATTATAAGTATAATTAACTGCCTTATCATAATTACCTACACCAAAATATTTAGCTGATTTCCAAGCTTTATCATCAAACATATCATTAATATCTGAACAGGATTTATCGGCTATCACAACCATTATGTTATCACTATTACGACATTCACAAGCCCATATAAGTAATTCGCTATCATGTACATTATCATAAATTTCGAGCATTAATCCTTGTTCTCGGCAATTATTAAATGTTTTATAATAACCTGATAAATTATCCGATGCATTTTCAAGTTGTTTCTCTAATTTTTCAAAAAATGTTTCACTAACAATTAAACTATTATTTTTTTTAAATTCTATACTAATTCCTCCTATATTCCAATACTTAATTCTTTTCCTAAAAACTTGTTAATCTGTGAAAGAGAATAGGAAAGAGCATCTTCCAAATTATTTTTACTAAAATATTGGGCTTTTTCTAAATCATCCTGCATATAAAGGTTTTGATTATTTTTTTCTTTAGATGTTAGAATCATTAAATCTTTATCTGTTTTGGATTCGCAAGCCCAAATATAAAACTGATCATCTGTTAACTGATTATATAACGAGAGCATTAATCCTTGTTCTCGACCATCACAAAAAGGTTCAATATTTCCATATATCTCTTTGTGATATGGTTGTAAATCTTTTAATAAACAATTGATAAACATTTCACTTGTTACTAAACTACTTGTTTTATTAATGTTAATCCGATTACTTACTTTTTCTAAATAATCACAAACTCTTTGACTATTGTTATTTTCAATGTCTATACTACATATAGCCCAATCTTCTTTATTTAATTTTATTTTAGAATCAGGATACATAGTTGAATAGAGCGTTTGCAATTCTTCTATTGTTATTGTTCGTTTTAAATTATTATAATGATTAACAATATTTTCTATGTAATTTTTTTGATTTTTCTCTATTTTAATTCCTCCTATATATTAATATCTTTATTTACTAAATAATCATCAATGTCATATCCTAAATCATTATTACCCATAAAAGCATCTACTTTTTGAGCAATTTCCCAAGTAGGAGCTGTATAAACATTGTATTCTATATCATCCTTACGAACTACTTTATTTGTTTTTTCTAATTCATTAAAAAAAGGAATATCATCTTTTTTAAATATCATAAAATAATATCCTGATTTTAATGCAATTTCATTATTTTTTTCTATAAAATTTCCTCCTTAACTTATATATTTTCTGTGTGAAAATTTCACATTAGATTGATTAACCATTGCGTAATGCATGGTTGTATCAATTTTCGTGTGTCCTAATAATTTTTGAACTTGTTCTATTGGCATCCCCTTATCAATAGCCATAGTTGCCATTGTTCTTCTAAATTTATGTGGATGCACTTTTTTAATATTGAGCTTATTTCCCATATTTCTAACAATACTTTCAACAGCAGATATTGTTATTCTATGGACAGGTTTTATTTTAGAAACAAAAAGAACATTTGAATCATCGGTTCTCAAGTTTAAATATTGTTGTAAGTGAATTTTTGTTCTCGCATCAAAATAGACTTCACGCTGTTTATTTCCTTTACCTAAAACAATGCATGATCTATCTTCAAAATTTACATCATCAATATTTAAATTAACTAACTCACCAATTCTCATACCAGTAGAAATTAATAATTCAATTATTGCTAATTCTCTAACATGAGTACAATTATCTCTTAATTTTTCTATACTTTCATCTGACAATGTTTCTTTTACAACAACAGCTGTCTTAACTCTATGTATTCTTCTAACAGGACTTTTCAAAATATAATCTTCATCTTCTAGCCAAGCAAAGAAACTTGAAAACACTCTTCTTATATTATCCATAGTTACAGAATTACAATTACTTTCTTCTTTATATTGAGATAAATATAATCGAATATCATCAGTTGTTATTTCTTTTATAGGTTTCTTTATATAGTTAATTAACTTTAAAATTATATCTTTATAATATTTAATTGTTCTATCTGAACACCCCTCAATATCTTTAGCAGATAAAAACATATTCAAAAAATCTATATTACTTATCTAAAAAATCCCTCCTTAAAATCATAATAAAAGACCAGCAATAAAGTTGATCTCTCGTAAAAATTGACTATCTAAGTTTTGTCAACACTAAATTTATATTAATATTATACCACGACTAAAAACACGAAAATATGCGTTTTTTTAATTTTTTTCGTGTAATGTAATTATATATATGTTAAAATTAATTTGTTAATTTATTTTGAATGTTGTATTATTTTTGCACATTGTATATAACATTCTTAATATTTTTGTAGAGCAAGCAGTTAGGTTTTCATAATAATGTTTACCTTCTGCTTTTTTTGTTAAATAATAATCATATACGGGGTGTCCAGGACATTGATGCCCTAACTTAACTACTATTTGACTAATATTAAATAATATCCATCTTGCATATTTATTTCCACGTTTAGAAATAGTTCCATGCACGTTTATACTTTTCCCAGATTGAATTATTGTTGGATCTAAACCACAGAAAGCAATTAATTGTCTATGATTATCAAATCTTGTTATATCACCTAATTCACCTAATAATTCGGTTGTTAATACTTCTCCTATCCCGTAAAAAGAATTAATTATATCGAAGTAAGGTGACTCTTTTGCAGTTTTTATCATCTTTTCTTTTAATTCATTTATTGTCTTAATATTCTCTTGTAAAATAGCAGCCATATCAGATAAGTTCTTTACATCCGAATGATCTTTATCGACACCTGGATATGAATTAACTGCTATATCTTTGATTTTGTTTGCTAACCTCTTATAATAATAATCATGTCTAGAATTAGTTTTATACAAATTATTGTATAATGCATCTATTCTTTTTTCTTTTACTATATAAGCATGAGGAAAGGTTTTAATAAAGTTTAATGCTGTTTCTTCATATATTCTGCTGCCTTTAAATATTTCTTCAAATTCTGGAAAACATATATTTATAAGTCTTTTATATCTATTTTTACAACTCACATTTAATTGAGTTAGATAAAAATATTGTCTTGTCATTGCTTTCAAATTAGCATATAAATCTTTTTTAGACAAATCATGATATTCTACTTCATTTACGAAAAATAATTTAGCTAATCTCATACAATCTTTTGTATCAGTTTTTGTTTTCCTTAATGTATCATAATTATTTTTGGTCGTTAAACTATTAATTACTAATGTATTAAAATTATTTTCTTTAAAATATCTTTCTACTGGCAAATGATATATTCCTGTTGATTCCATGAAAATAGTTAAATCTTCTAAATTAAAACTTTCAATTTTATCTTTTAATTCATTAAAATCACGAAAATTATGTTTTATCTCTTTAGGTTCAATCAATACTTCTCCATATTCAGTAGATAACATTATCATACTTTTTCCTTTAGCTACATCAACACTTAATACTGATTTCATTATTTACTCCTTTCTGAATTTAAGTCTCTTGTTTCCACCATTATTTCATCAAGCTTGTTATATAGATTCTACGACCTCACTATCTTAAACTAAATTAATAATAGAAATAAAAGCTGAACTGTCAATTTGTTAGATTCTATGACCTCTGTAATTTGCCGTTCTCACTTAAACTCTTGGTAAATAATTTAACATAAAAAAATAAGATATAAATATTAAATTATTTACATCTTAAAGTATACTTGTAATTTGTTATTTTGCTGTATCTAAAATTTTATTAAGGTTATCATCTTCAAATGAACGGATTATTTCTTCTAAAGTATTCCCTTGAATATTCATTTTTAGATTTACACCATACTTTACAAATAATTCTAATATTGCAGGATTTTCTTTATTTCTTCTTCCTAATGCTTTAAGTAAAGGATTAGTTTTATGATTTGGATTAGCACCCATGTCAAGCAATTTTTCAATAACTTTTACTTTATGTTCTAAACAAGCAATAGTAAGATACGCATTTCCAAGTTTATCTTCTTTATTAACATCTTCTATGATTTCTAATACTTTTAAAGTTTTTTCTTCATCTTCGTGAGAGATCATATAACTAATCATATCTCTTCCAGATTTATCTAAAGTTTCAAGAAAACTCTCTTTATCCTTAAATTGATTAAGAACAGAATCAATAATTTCACTTGCTGCTTTTTTCTTTTTTTCATATTCAATTTTCTCATTTTTTCTTTTAGTTCGTAATGCAAGTTTTGATAACGAACTAATTGTATGTCCTAAATCAAATCCCATATTCTCATCTCACTTTCAACTTGTAATTTGTAATTATAAGTTTAAATCTATTTCATTTCCTGAATCATCAAACCCTTTTGCAGTATAGATATTTATATAATATCTTGCATCTAAAGTATTGTTAATATTGTTATGTATATGCCTAATCTCAATAACAACCATATCTTGCTTTTGATATTTTTCTATATCATAAGCCATACCAAGATGATATTCATCTTTTGATGCATTTGGATCTAGAGTCCACTCTGGTGTAGTTTTAAAAAAGTATTCTAATGCCATATTACCCAATTTTTCTTCACTAAATGGTGGATCTTTTTCAATAAGTTTAGCCTTAACATTGTTAAATAGTTCTTTCCCTAGAATTTCAATTTTAATGCCATCTTCATGGTATGTTTCTGAACGCTTATGAACCTTAGACACTTTATAAACTAATGCTTTATATTCTACTGTGCCACCATCTTTTAGTTGATTTCTAATTGGAAATAATAAAACTACTAAAATTATTACTACTGAAATTATAATTATTTTCTTTTTCATACAACACCTCTACAAACTTGCTAATATAAATCAAGTACTTTTTATGAATTTTTAAAACTTT
>CAMNSE010000004.1 GCA_946554525.1 uncultured Mycoplasma sp. | reverse complement strand
TACTGCTAATAGTCCTATTACTAATAGTGTTAGATTCTTTTTCTTCTCCATACTACCATCTCCTTATCTTTATAAGAAAATAATAGCATACCCCCCCCCGGAGTCAATATTTAGGGCATTTCATTTACAGGGTGTTTTACAAGGATATTATCAAGAAAAAAGAAGATATCTAAATCTTCTTAATTTGCTTATAATTTAAAATCATCTAAGAAATCTTCCATAGATAAAGCTTTAGGTTCTACTTCTTTTGGCTCTTCTTCTTTTTTAGTTTCTTCTACTTCTTCTTTTGATTCTGTTATCTTTTCTTTCATAGCAACTATACTTGCTAATTCTATTTTATATTTTGAAATACTTGAACCAGTAGATGCTAAATCCATAATTGCAATATCACTGTTTTTAAATATGTTAATTTCACTATCTGATTTAGTTAATACTATATCTCTTGAGTTTGTTTTTAGGGCATTTAATACTTTATAAGTTACAGTTTTAGTTTTCTTTAGTATTGTACTTCCTTTTTTAGCTCTAGAATGAGTTTCTAAGTCAGTTATTTTTACTCTCTTAGCTGTTTTATTATCTGTAAATATTGTTACATATTCTGTATTGTCGTCATAACTAAACATATTTACTACGTAATCTTCTTTTAAATTAATTCCTTTTACACCACTTGCTTTAGCCCCTACTACTGGAAGTTCACTTGTTTTATAATTTAAATAATATCCATTATTTGTAACAAATAAAATATTTTTGCTAGCAACATCTACACTTACTAACTCATCATCATCTTTTAATTTCATCGCTGTCATTGGCTTATTACATCTTGCTACTTCATAATCACTCATAAGTGTTTGTTTTGCCATACCATTTTTACTTGCAAATACGAGTGATGTATTTTTATCATAAATGAATGACGCAATTACTTTTTCATCTGTATTCATCATGATAATGTTATTAACATGTTTTCCTAAATCTTTCCATTTAATTTCGGGAATTTTGTATACTGGAATAAATAAATAATTACCTAAATTTGTGAAAATTACTAATGTATTTAGCGTATTACATTCGTATAAACCTGTTACAAAGTCTCCAGGTTTTAAAGTTGTATCTTCAGTACTAGCTGCATAGCTTTTACTGCTTACTCGTTTTACATAACCTTCATTTGTTACTACTACAACAACATTTTCTTTTGGAATCATTTCTTTCATATCAAGTTTAATTTCTTGTACTGTCTCTTCAATTTTAGTTTTTCTAGGAGTTGCATATTCCTTCTTAATAATTTTTAATTCTTTTTTCATAACATATTTTAATACTTCTTCATCGTTTAAAATAGCTTTTAATCCTTCAATTAATTTATTTAATTTTTCCATTTCAGCTTCTAGCTCTACAACATCCGTATTAGTTAAGCGATATAATTGTAACATTACTATTGCTTTTGCCTGTTCCATTGTAAAATCAAATTCTTTAACTAAATTGTTTTCTGCATCACTTTTATTCTTACTAGCACGAATTACTTTAATTACTTCATCAAGTATTGATAAACACTTAATTAATCCTTCTACAATATGTAATCTTTTTTCATATGAAGCTAAATCAAATTCTGTTCTTTTTAAAATTACTTCTTTTTGATGAGCAATATAAGCGTCAATAATTTCTAATATGCCTAAAGTTTTAGGTACACGATTTACAATCGCTACCATATTATAGTTATAAGAAATTTGTAAATCTGTATTTTTAAATAAATAATTTAAAATTAAATCAGCATTTGCCCCTGCTTTTAAATCAATTGCAATACGAAGCCCTTCTCTATCTGACTCATCACGAACTTCTGCCATGCCATCGATTTTTTTATCTATTCTAATACCATCAATTTTATTTACTAAAACAGCTTTATTTACATCGTATGGAATTTCGGTAATAACGATTTTTTCTTTTCCTTTTTCTTTTACAATATCATATTTAGCCCGAACAATAACTCTTCCTTTGCCAGTTTTAAATGCTTCTTTAATTCCATCTATACCACAGGCTAATCCTCCAGTTGGAAAGTCCGGTCCTTTCACAATTTCTAATATAGTATCTAATTTACAATTAGGACTTTCAATTCTTTTAATGGTAGCATCAATAATTTCTCCAAGATTGTGGGGTGGAATATTGGTTGCATAACCAGCACTAATACCCATGGTTCCATTTACAAGTAAATTTGGAAATTTTGCAGGTAAAACTGTTGGCTCTAAAAGACGATCATCAAAGTTTGGCGCAAATTTAACTGTATCTTTATCTAAGTCTGCTAATAGTTCATTACTAATTTTAGCTAGTCTTGCTTCTGTGTAACGATAAGCTGCAGCCCCATCGCCATCCATAGATCCATTATTACCCTTCATGTCTACTAAAATTTCATTTTGCTTCCACCACTGACTCATACGAACCATAGCATCATATACTGATGAGTCTCCGTGTGGGTGATATTTACCTAAAACATCTCCAACCGTTGCAGCACACTTAACATATTTTTTATCGTATGTATACCCTGCTTTATACATGGCAAATAATATTCTTCTTTGAACTGGCTTTAAGCCATCACGAACATCTGGTATTGCTCTATCTTGAATAATTTCTTTAGCGTATGACCCAAATCTTGTTCCCATGATTTCTTCTAAAGCATAGTCTTCTATTCTTTTTAGTACATCTTCCATCTTACTCACCTTTTTCAATTATATCAAAAAAAAGAGCAGAAATAAACTGTCCTTTACAATAAATTGGCAAAACTATAAAGTTCTTCATTTATTTTTTAATTTTATTATTTTCACTCTTGCTGTTTTATTTAAAACATTTTTACTCCACGCAAATGGTTTATCGGCTTCTTTTGCATTTTTGCCATTAGGACATGATTTAATGCTTGCAAAAAATCCTTTTGGAAATTTAATAGTCATATTTTTCTTACTCATAGTATCCGTCCTTTTTATTACTGCACTAATTTTTTTGCGTTATAATTTTGTTTATTGCATTATTCATTTCTAAAAATATATCTTCTCCATTTGCTATTTTTAATCTTTCTTCTTCTGAAGACGCTCCAATAAATCTTAACCATTTTGCTAGCTTATTTTCTTCATCACTATATTTCTCGGCTTCTTCTATTGATAAGATATCTATTTCTAAATCTTCTGTTAATATATCACCTTGTTCATTTCTTAAAAAGAATTTAGAGATAAGTCCATTTTCAAATGGTAAATTAATGTGTTTAGCTTGATGCATTTGAATGATTTTATATCCTTGGTTTTCTGGTTCATTTGCTAAATGTACTAATTTTTTAATTGCTATTTTTAACTCCTCTTCTCCAAAATTCTCATAAGTACGCATATCAATTAAGATATTATCAAATGTTATAATTACATCTTTTGTAAAATCTAATTCCATTTTAATCCTTCCTTTGTTATGTTGCCAATATACCATAAGATTGACTAAAATGCAAAATACAGATTTTAATATTTCTGCTAACAGTTTTATTAAAATCCACAAGAATCTGTGTAATTTTTGATGTTTCTGCTAGCAGATTTGTTAAAATCTGTAATCTTTTACAATTTTTAAATTGGATATATAACTTTACATTAAAAAAGTTGATTATTTAATCAGCTTTTTAGAATACGTAAAGAGTTTATGATTGTAATTAATGTTACTCCTGTATCAGCAAAAATTGCTGCCCACATTGTTGCATGGCCAAATGATGCTAATAAAAGAATAATAATTTTAGTAGCAATTGCAAATATTAAGTTCATTCGAATTATATAATTAGTCTTTTTTGCAACTTTAAGCACGTTTATAATACCAGACAAATTATCATTCATAATTACCATATCACTTGCTTCTATTGCACTATTAGTTCCTATTTCGCCCATAGACACGCCAACATTTGCCTTTACAAGTGATGGAGTATCATTAATTCCATCTCCTACAAAAATTACTTGATGGTCTCTCATTAATTCTTCTAATTTTTCATATTTCTCATTGGGTAATAAATCACTATAATGTTCATCAAGACCTATTTTATCTGAAGCAGATTTTGCAAATGCCTCATTATCTCCGGTAAGCATAATAGTTTTTATATTTTGCTTTTTTAACTCACTAATAACTTCTTTAGCGTTTTCTTTAATACTATCGTCAAAAATGAAACTCCCTACTAATGAATCATCTATACTTAAAAATATATTTGCTTCTTTTTTTGTGTTTACAAATGAATTAGATCCTACTTTTATCTCATGTTTATCTATAACATAAGAAATACCTTTGCCTTCAATTTCTTTAAAATCAGTGACTTTTTTAATATTTAATTTTTCTTTACATTCATTTAATAGAACTTTAGCAATTGGATGATTAGAATATTTTTCTCCTAGACATGCCAATTTTAGTATTTCTTTTTCACTATAGTTTTTGTCATAACTCTTTATTTCTTTTAAATGAAATGATCCTGTTGTAAGTGTTCCTGTTTTATCAAAAATAATTGTATCACACTTTGTAATTGCATCTAGAAAATTACTTCCCTTTACTAAAATTTTCTTTTTAGAAGAAGTTCCAATTCCGGCAAAATAACTAAGGGGAACTGATATCGCAATTGCACATGGACATGATATTACTAAAAATGTTAAGGCTCTATAAATACTTTCACTATATGGAATATTAGTAATTATTGGAAGAACAATACCAATAATTATCGCTAAAATTAAAACTACTGGTGTATAAAATCTTGCTATTTTTGTAACACTAGTTTCTACTTTAGCTTTATTATTTGTGGCATTTAATGTTAATTCTAAAATTTTATAAGCAGTACTATTATAATATGTATTTACTACTTTAACCTCAATAATATCCCCGGTATTAATTGAACCTGATAAAACTTTATCATCTTTTTTAACACTCGTTACCACTGATTCGCCAGTTAAGCTTGAAGTATCTAAAAACGTACTTCCTTTTATAATCACCCCATCAACGGGAATTACTTCTCCTTTTTTTATAACAATTATATCATTCACTTTAAGTTCTTCCGATTTGACTTTTCTGATATTATTGTTTTCTTTTAAGTTTGCATAATCAATTTTCAAGTCTATTAAGTTTTTAATTGAATTACGGCTTTTATTAATAGCTCTATCTTCTAATATTTTACCTATTACATAAAGCATTACTACCATTATACCTTCCATATGTTCTCCTAATACATATGCTCCAATGGCAGATATACTAATAAGTAAGTTCTCATCAATATTATGAGCTTTTAAAATTTTTTTAAAAGCTTTTATTATTGTTTTATATAAAAGAAGTGCATAAACGATAATTATTAATATTTCTTTAATCATTTTATTTCTTATACTAAAAGTTATTAATAAAATAATGATAGCGCATATTAGACGAATAAGTTCATAATCTTTTTTATTATCTTTTTGCTTTTCTTGATAAATTCTTACTTCTGGCTCTACAACTTTTATAATATTATAAACTGTTTCAAAAGGATTTTCTAATGCTGTTTTAAAACTTATAGTTAAAGTACTAAAATTTACAATAACATTTTCAAATCTTGAATCATTAGAAACTGCATTTTCAATTTTTTTGGCACAATTTGCACAATCTAAGTTTTCTATCAAATATTTATAATTCTTCAACATGCTCACGTCCTATTTCAAATAATTTTATTACGTGCTCATCTTTTAAGCTGTAATATACCACTTTTCCATCTTTACGGGATTTTACTAACTTGGCTTGTTTTAAAATTCTTAATTGATGGGAAATTGCTGATTGAGTACTATTGGTAATAAATGCTAAGTCACATACACATAATTCGCTTAATTTTAAAGCATAAATTATCTTCATTCTTGTTGAATCACCAAAAATTTTAAATACTTCGGCAATATCAAATAAAATATCATCATTTAACATTTTCTTTTTTACTTGTTTCGTTAATTCTCTATTGAGGCCACATTGGCATTCATTCATTTTGATTCTCCCTTTCATATGAATATCTGTTCATATATTAAATTATATGCTTATAAATAATAAATGTCAATATTAATTTTTATTAAAGAAAAAATATGTAGAATTTCTACATATTTAAGCTGCTCTAAAATCATCTTCCATTGTAAATATGATATTTTCTTCTATCCATTCTTTTCTAGGTTCTACTTTATCTCCCATTAAAACATTTACACGTTTTTCGGCAAGAGCCGCATCATAAATATTGACACGAATTAAACTTCTTGTATCAGGATTCATAGTTGTATCCCATAATTCTTCTGCATCCATTTCTCCTAAACCTTTATTTCTTGAAATATCTGGTTTGCCAGAATTTTCTGAAACTATTTTAAATCTTTCATCATCAGAATACGCATAAAAATGTTTTTTACCATAATCAATTTTATATAATGGTGGTTTTGCAATATAAAGTTTTCCTGCTTCAATAAGTGGTCTCATATAACGGTAGAAAAACGTTAATAAAAGAATTTGAATATGTGAACCATCAACATCGGCATCAGTCATAATTATAACTTTATCATAGTTTGAATCATTTACATCAAAGTCTGGTCCAAGACCTGCGCCTATAGTATGAATAATTGTATTAATCTCTTCATTTTTTAAAATTTCACTCATACTAGTTTTCTCAGCATTAATAACTTTTCCTCTAAGTGGTAATATTGCTTGAAATTTACGATTTCTTCCACCTTTTGCTGAACCTCCTGCAGAATCTCCCTCTACTAAGAATAACTCATTGATTTTAGGGTTTTTACTAGTTGCTGGAGCTAGTTTTCCAGATAAGTTTTTTTCAATCTTATTTTTTCCTTTACCATTACGAGCTTCTTCACGTGCTTTTCTGGCAGCTTCTCTTGCAAGTTTACTCTTACTTGCTTTTTCAACTATATTAAGTGCTATTTCCTTATTCTCTTCTAAAAAGAATTTTAAATTTTCATAAGTAACAGCTTCCGTGATACTACGTGCCTCAGGTGTCCCTAATTTTCCTTTAGTTTGACCTTCAAATTGTAATAAAGATTCGGGTATTTTTAGATTAATAACCGCACTTAAACCTTCTCTAACATCACTTCCATCAAAGGTTGCATCTTTTCCCTTTAATAGATTATTTGATTTTACATAGTCATTAAAAGCTTTGGTGATTCCTGTTTTAAAACCTACTTCATGAGAACCACCATCAACTGTTTTAACATTATTAACAAATGAAATAATATTTTCATTATATGTATCTGTATATTGCATAGCAACATCTACTTCTATACCTGTTTTAGTCCCACTAAAATTTAATACCTTATTTAAAACGTTTTTTCCTTCATTTATATATTCAACAAAGTCTACTAAACCATTTTCATAGTGAAATTTTGTTGTTTTATTATTTTCTTCTTCTATAATTTCAATAGTTACATTTGGAATTAAAAAGGCACTCTCTTGCATTCTTTCTACAATTGTTGTATAAGAAAAGGCACAGTTTTTAAATATCTCGTAGTCTGGCAAAAATGTTACAATTGTCCCTGTTTTATTTGTTGCACCAATTGTTTTTAATGGAGATTCAACTTCTCCTCCATTAAAAAAACGAATATTGGAAATTTTACCTTCACGATAAATTATGACGTCCATTTTTTTAGATAAAGCGTTAACTACAGAGCCACCTACTCCATGAAGTCCTCCACTTACTTTATAATTTCCTTCTTCAAATTTACCACCAGCATGAAGTATAGTATAAATTACTTCAGGTGTAGATTTACCTGATTCATGCATTCCTATTGGAACTCCACGCCCATTATCAGCAATAGTGATGCTTCCATCTTTATGAAGAACAATTTTAATATGATTTCCATATCCATTAATAATTTCATCGATAGAATTATCAACAATTTCCCATACTAAATGATGAAGTCCTCTTTTATCAGTGCTTCCTATATACATACCAGGACGTTTTCTTACAGCTTCTAATCCTTCTAATATTTTAATCGATGATTCATCATACTTCTTTGCCATTTTTATTCACCCTAATATTTATTATAGCAAAGAAAGAAAAAAATGTAAAATATCTTAACAAATATTTTACATTTTAAAAATACCAAAACTATAATAAAATAATTATTGTATTCGAGAAGAATTTATTCCTTTATTATTTAAGGCTTCAGATATTTCTCTTAATTCACCTGTTGTATATTTATATAACTGTATTAAATAGTGGTAATGTGTTGTTCCTCTTTTTAATAATCTAACAGCTATATCTCTTTTTATTTTATATTCTTTTAAAAATCTTACACTCATTAAAATATTATCCATGTCAATATTTTGGTTTTCGCTAATTTCACTTAATATACTATCTAATATTTTCTCATCTTTTTCATAAATAAGTCTTACAATAAAAGGTAATATGCTTTTTGCATTTTGTACCAATTCTTTTAAGTGATATCCTTGTTTTACTAAATTTTCAATTATCTCATTTGAACATAATTTGGCATCATCACTTGTTATCCAAGCAAATTGGAATGCTAAATTATTACTTTCTAAGGTTTTTTCGTTAATATATCTTATGATACCTCTTTTTTCACACAACCAGGATATTAGACGAGGATAATCTTCCTTTTTAATTTCATTTAATATTGAAAATACTGTATCGACTTGTTTTTCAAACTCTATGCTATAGTCGCATAATAACCAAATTAATAGCCCAAAATCAATCCCCATTTTATAATAATGTAAGAAAAATTCTTTTGCTTCATCTAATGAAAAATACATCGAAAATTTATTTGCTAAATCGTAAATTTTATTAGAATACTCTAGTCCAGAATATAATTCATAAATAGAAGCTAAATCATAGTATTTTAATATAATATCTGTTAAATTTAATTGTAAATTATATTTTCTATCTAAACTTATTAATTTATCTGTTTCAATTTTATTACTTACTTTGCTAATTAAAGAATTTATAAATGTTTTATATTGTTGTATATTTATCGGATACAAATAAAACGATTCAATTACTTCGCTTACATATTCGCTTGGCATGGTATTAAAGTACGTTGAATTAATTAATTCTCGTTCAGATTCATTTGAACTGCGGTCAAAGAAACATAAATAAAGCTTTATTATTTCTATATTTTTAAAATCAAATGGCGTATTTAAAGTGCGTAAACAAACTTCATGAATAATATCATTATCAACATTAGCGGATACTTTCTTTTTTCTTTTTATTTTATCTAATAATTTTTTTAAATAATCAAACATTTTTATCCTCCTGAATGTACTTTATTATAATATATATTATTTTTAATTACTAGTTGAAATGCTTAGTTTTTTTGTAGTATAATAGATTTTAGAAAGTAGGTTTAAAATGAAGAAAAAAACAAAAACTATATGTGCGGTTGTTATAGCAATTTTGCTTGTATTTGCTAGTATTATTACTGTTATCTTATTAAATAATAAGAAAAGCAATAGCTCAGGTGGTGATAACGAAGTTAATAATGAAGTAACATTATATATCTTCCATGGGCATACATGTCCTGCTTGTAAAAATGCAATAGCTAATATCACAGAAAAAAAGGATACTTTATATAAAGATGTTAAAGTAGTAACTTATGAATTATGGAAAGAAGAAAATAGTGCTGTTAATGGAGAACTTATGGAACTTGTTGCAGAAAAATTAAATGCAGATGCTGAATATATTCCTTTCATCGTCGTAGGTGATTATAGCACAACAGGTTATGATGAGAAAAAACTTTTAAAAGAAATTGAAAAAGCAAAGAAGGATGCTAAGTACGAAGATGTAGTTAAAAAAGTATTAGAAGAAAATAAAAGCTTACAACCAAATAGCGAAGAAATCGCAAGTAATGCAAAAGAAAATAACTAAATTAAATTAGTTATTTTCTTTTATTTTCACTAATCATTTCTAAATCAATAGTTAATTGTTTTATTCTCTCCATTATTCTCCTAGCTTTTACTTTATCAATGTTATTTCGAGATGAAGATAAATGTTCTTCTAATTCATCAAGAGTTAAGTTAGAAGTAAAAAATGTTGTTAAATGATTATTCATTCTGTTTTGCAGGATAGTTCCTAATACTTCGTCTCTTCCCCATTCGCTTACTTGTTCTGCTCCAATATCATCTAATAATAAAATAGGTATTGTAGAGTATCTATCAATTTTGTCTTGATAAACATTCCAATCATCTTTTAGTGTTCTTAATACTTCTGGGAAATACAAGCCAATATAATCTATTTTTTTATTTATTTTAAGCTCATTTAATAAAGCATAAATCAAATATGTTTTTCCACTTCCAAATGAACCATGTAAAAATAAGCCCTTTAAATCTTTAATTCCATCATAATGATCATAAAAATCCTTTAACCATTTAATTACTTTTACACGATTTTTATCTGTAACATCAATATCTTTAAAACGAGCATGTTCTAATTCTTTTGATGCTGTATTTCTCTCGCTTTGTAATTTATCATTTTCTTTCTTATATTTGCAAGGAATATAAGAAAGTTCTAAAATATTTCCTTGAATACTTGGATATAAAAAGTGCCCTAAAACTTTATTCTTACATTCAAATAAGCCTTTACATTTTTTACAATTTTTAATCTCGCATGCACTATCTAATAATAATGAATTATTTAAACTCCCTACTTCTTCTGTTAAAGAAAGTTTTTTTACTAAAGTAGAAAATGTTTCATCTTTTAGGTTTTCACGATAGTCCTTTACTAAATCTTGCTTTAAATCTTGTTTAAATTTAGAATTTTTTATACTTTCCATTAATGCTCACCTACCTGTAATAATTCTGCTAATTCTTTAGCTTCTTCTTCACTTACTATTTCTTTTTCAATATTTTTATTAAACCAAACTGGAACTTTTTCTTCTTTAATGTTAGCATTTTTACTTGGTTTAGTATTTTTCTTATGTTCACGTCTAGCAAAATCCATGGCTTCTTTTGCTGTTTTAAGCCCAGCTCTTTTCCATTGCCCCGCAACAGTTTCAACATAGCTTAAAGTTAATTTGTTATTATTCTTTCTTAAAACATAATCTATTAAAACATTTACTACTGCTGGTGTTAGTTCTAAATCAATTAGCAACATTTCTAATAATTTTAAATCTCTACTTGTAGGGTTTACTCCTTTATATTTTACTTTTAAAAAGTCATAAGGAGTTGTATTTTCAAATACTGCAATAATTCTACCCTCTTTAGAGTTATCACCCATTGGTGTTTTTAGATATTCTGGTTGAGCACGATATATTAGTGTTGGTAATCCTCCATGATTAAATTGATAATACTTTCGGGCATTTTTTCTTAAAATCTCTTTATCAATAAAGCCTTTTTCATTAATACTAGTTCTTAAAACTTCTGTAATCTTAAGGGTATCTAAATCATAAATAAAACTTAAATTAATAATTAATTCTTTTAATTTTTTATTAAATGCTTTTTCATTTAGAATTCCTTTTGGCATACTAGATAAAATCATATCAAAATCAATGTCATTTCTAATATTAAGAGGAAGCGTTTCTCTTTCTCTTGCTTCAACTACAGAGATATTAGTTGCCTCAAATGTTTCGTTAAGAGTTTTAGTTATATCTTCATAATCTTTTAGATCAATACTTACTTTTTTATATATTTTCTTTAAATCATTATATTCTTCTTCTCCGATATTGTTATATAAAACAATATTAAGAATTGGATTATTAAAAAATTCAGAAGCACTAAGAGGTGAATATAATTCATATACATAGGAATTAATATCTCCTTCTTTGAAATATGTTTTAATTAAACCTACCGCTTCTAGTGCTTCTCTTGCATGTTTAATACTATCTAAGTCACTTTTTAAGATACTCATTAAATGATGATGAGTAAAATCTTTACTCATAATTTCTAAGCGATCTAAATCGCTCCAAAGAGTTAAATAAAGGCTTGTAGCGCTAAATCCAATAATAGGTTCATATAAATGAATTAAATTTCTTTTATCAATTTCTGTTAATATGGTTTTATTTATAACAACATATTTATCTGCTGGTAAAAGAGTTATTAACTTCATATTATGCACCTCCTATGACTTAAAACCTTGTAATATCATTATAAGGTATTAACTCATTTTAAACAATAAAAAAGTTGAGATTTTCCCAACTTTTTATAAATAAATTAAAATTTTATAATTTCATTAATATAATTTTTTAATTCTTCTACTTTTAATGTATTCTGCTCCATTGTATCCCTATTTCTTATTGTTACCGTTTTATTATTAATAGTTTCATCATCTACAGTAATACATAGTGGTGTTCCTACAGCATCTGCTCTTCTATATCTTTTTCCAATAGATCCGGCAGTATCCATACTACACATGAAGTCTTTACATAATAAAGCATATATATCGTTTGCTGCATCTCCATGTACTTTTTTAATTAATGGTAAAATAGTAACTTTAATTGGAGCAAGTGCTGGATGAATTTTTAAAACTTGTCTTTCTTCACCATTTTCTAAAACTTCTACTTTATAAGAATCAGCAAGAGTTGCATAAACAAGTCTATCAAGGCCTACACTTGGTTCAATAACATATGGTAAATATTTTTCATTTGTATCAGGATCTAAATATCTCAAATCTGTTTTAGAGTGCTCCATATGAGTATTTAAATCATAATCAGTTCGATCTGCTATACCCCAAAGCTCACCCCATCCCATTGGAAATTTATACTCAATATCAGTAGTGGCTTTACTATAAAATGATAATTCTTCTTTAGCATGATCTCGGTATCTTAAATTTTCTTTATCAAGTCCTATTGATTTTAGAAAGTCTAAACAAAAATTCTTCCAATATCCAAACCATTCTAAATCACTTCCTGGTTTGCAGAAAAATTCTAATTCCATTTGTTCAAATTCACGAACTCTAAAAATAAAGTTTCCTGGAGTTATTTCATTTCTAAAACTTTTACCCGTTTGAGCTATACCAAAAGGCACTTTTAGCCTCATACTTCTTTGGACATTTAAGAAATTTACAAAAATACCTTGAGCTGTTTCTCCTCTTAAATATACTTTTGATTTTGCTTCTTCTGTTACTCCCATGGATGTTTCAAATAATAAATTAAATTTACGGATTGGTGTAAAGTCTTGCTTTCCACATTTAGGACATTTTATTTCTTCTTTAGCTATATAGCTTTCTAGCTCTTCATTACTCCATCCATCACCAGTCTCGGCACCATTTGTATGATCTTCAATTAATTTGTCAGCACGAAACCTTGCTTTACATGCTTTACAATCTACTAAGGGATCATTAAAGTTAGTAACGTGTCCACTAGCTACCCATACTTCGGGATTCATTAAAATAGCACTATCAAGACCATAGTTATAGGGATTTTCTTGAACAAACTTTTTCCACCAACATTTTCTAATATTTTCTTTTAATTCTCTACCCATTGGTCCGTAATCCCAAGAATTAGCAAGGCCTCCGTATATTTCACTTCCTTGGAATATAAATCCATACTGTTTACAAAAATTAACAATTTCTTCTTGTGTTACATTTTTCATATTTGCTCCTCCTAAATTAAAAAACTCTAAAAGAAATATGTAGGGACGCAAAGTTATATGCGCGGTTCCACCCTACTTATTTCTCTTAGAGAAATCACCTTGATTTTTATATAGCTCCGGATTTTCCAAGTCCATCATCACTTTTATATCTAAATTATATACTAAAACAAATTAATTTACAACTAGAAATTATCTTTCATAGCTTATTTCTTTTTTTATTTGATCTAATATTTCTATAATTCCACGAATTAATTCTTTTAACTCAGAACTATAAATAGAAGATTTTAGTATACCTGTAATCTCTTCATTTATCTCACCTAAATTATCTTCTTCACATAAAATCATATTAGCAAATATAGTTAATAATTTTAATATAATACTCACAAATAAATTCCTATCATCCCTAATGTCTTCAACACTATTTATAACTATATAATTTAAAGCTTCACTTGATTCATATAATAAAACTCCTCGATCAATATATTTTGACCCCGGAAAATCTTCAGTTCTAGAACTATCAGCTTTTAATACCATGTCTTTTTCTAAGCGACTCGTAAAGTCTGCTTCATTATCTGGGTTTAAAAAGTACATATTATATTCACTAGCAATTAATTCATCTATAATACTTTCATATTCTGGATTATTTCTTAAATGGCCTAATAATATCAATTTTACTTTATTGGTATCATACCTAAGTACACTTACATATTCTAGTACTTCATCCCCTGATATATATTCTAACATATATTTTAATCTAAAATAAACTTCTTTAGCATGTCTTCCTAAAGTAATATCAAGTTCTTTAACTCCTCTTAGGTTCCCATTTACTAATTCATTTAGTCTTCTTATACCATTATCTTGCATAGAAATTTCATTTAAAATATTCTTTTCTTCTTCGATAGTATCGCAAAGCATTTTAAAATAATATTCGTAATCTGGATCACTAGAAATACCCATTTCTATTTCAGCAAGAGTTATATAATACTTAGAAATTCTTTCTTCTATTAATAATAATCGTTTTATTAATTCATTTAAACTCATAAACCTAAAACTCCCTTGCAAACTATAATAGCATACCTCCCCCCGAAGGTCAAGGAAAATGATGAGCAATATTTCACAGTATTAATTCATGAAAAAAAGAAAATTAATTTCTTAATCTTCTTTTTGTAATATTTAGTTCATTTTTTCTATTTATCGATACTTCGTCTATTCGACTACGTATGGATGCGCTGTTGTTCCATCTCCTCCAGCGCTAAACAGCGTATCAGCTCTTAGGTTTATAACTGGGCGAAGACCGCTCGCGCCGTGCGTGGCGTATCCACTCAGATCGCCGCGAAACACATACGCACTATTACTCCCATTGCAACCACTAGGAGTCATTGTCCAATAATATTCGTTTGTATATAAATAATATGAATAATTAGTATTATATGTAATTATTCCTCCAGCATATGCTACTTCATCTGCTGTTATTAATCCTACTGGATATGTTAATGCTTTATTTCCTTTATTTGCACTACTTACTGTATATAAGTCATTTTCATTTGTACATTTTAAGCTTGGGACTTTATTTGTAGATAGCCTATTATAAGCTTTATAATAAGTTTGAGTTGTTCCTACTCCTGTTCCACTTTGTAAGCTTCTATCTCCACAAAAGCCAGCATTCGTTGATATCTTCTCTTTTATGCCAGTTTTATTTAGATTTGTATTATACCATTCATCTACCATTTGTTTTACATAACTACTATTTGTATTCGTATGGGTTGCTTCATATGTACTAGAATCTGCTGTTCCATACATATATCCCACATATGCATTATCATTAGCATAGGTTTCCACTGATACTGCATCTTTATGCGAGAACGTATATGCTGTTCCATTTATCTGAGTTGATGTTCCTGTTTGGACCATACTTGTTCCATTATAAATTAATCTTATTGTTCCATCGCCATTTATTCTTATTATTCTCCAATATATTGGACTTCCATTTTCTGTTCCAAATTGTACCCAGTTATTATCTACTGCCCCAGCATAATAATAACTTGTACCATCATCATCTTCAGCAGTATATATTTTTCCAGTTGTATTTTTCGTTAATACTGAACTAAAATCGGTTCTTTTTTCTTTGGTTAATCCATCTAAAATATCAGCTATTGATATAGGTTTTTCATCAAAAAATAAATAACATTTTGTGCCTTTAGATTCTACTGGTATCGTAACTCTTCCATCTTTGTATTCTATTGGTATACTTGCATCTTTGCTTCCATTTACTTCACAATATGATTCGCTATTTAGTGTGTATCCGCTAGTTGGCACTGTATCTACCGTATCATATCCTCCACTTGAATTTTGCACCTTTATAGCCATTACATCTAAGTCACTTGGACTATAATTAACTCTCGTATTTATTAAATTTAATCGTTGTTCATCTTTATAATTTGCTCTAGTTGATACAAAGAACACTACTGAAGATACAGCAAGTATTACTATAACTCCAATAACATATTTCTTACGGTTATCTTTTTTTATTGTTTCGAACTCCATACTATCACTCTCTATTCTTATATTTATAATAGCATACCCCCCCCCGGAGTCAATATTTTTTGCAAAATAAAAAAGCTCTTTAAAGCTTTCTTATTTGAGTTAAATTATTTAATTTAGCTAACTCTTTATTTTTATATTGCATATTTTCAGTTATTTCTTCGCCAAACCATAAAGGAGCTATAAAACTATTTGCTTCTTCTAAAGAAGAAAATTCCACTTCTACTGTTACTAGTCCTTCCAAAACACCATGGTAGATATCTACTTCAGCAGTTAAGCTATTATCTATAGGAATTAAGTATCTTGTTTTAGATATTATATTACCTACGCTTAAAGTACTTAAAATATCAAATGTTTGATAGTCTATTTCTACTTCTTCTTCATATCTTTTTATAGTATCATTACTTTTCTTTGTTATAAAATATTTGTTGCCTTTCTTACGAATTCGAATATCTAAATCATAGCTTAAATACATTTGAGTTATCTCATAAAATGGATAATTAGATAAATCTGGTAGATAATTTACTTTAAACTTTCTTTCTATTTCCATCATTTATCCTAAACAAAGTCAAATAAACTTAACTGACTAGTTTCTGGTAAATCCCCAAATACTCCAAGTGCTCTTAATTTATCTACTGTTGTAGCATTTACTCTTCCTCTATTTTGGAAGTCTTCTATACTATAAAATGGTTTTATATTTCGCTCTTCAATAATTTTAGTAGCAACACTATCTCCTAGTCCATCAAGTGTTCTAAATGGACAGATAAGCGTTTTTTTATCATCTGCAATAATAAAGTTTTTACTATCACTCTTCTCAATATCAATATTACCAAACTTATATCCTCTAGCTGTAGCTTCTAAAGCAAGTTTTAGTGTTTCAAGTACACTCGCTTCTTTATTAGTAGCATCATAGCCTTTTTCAATAATTTCATTCATACGAGATCGAATAGCGTCATATCCCTTTACCATCGTTTCTAAATCGAAATCATCAAATCTTGTTGAAAAATATGTTGCATAATAAATCTCTGGATAATGGACTTTAAAATAAGCAATTCTAAATGCACTCATTACATAAGCTGCAGCATGGGCTTTAGGAAACATGTACTTAATTTTACCACATGACTCTATAAACCACGACTCTATTCCTGCTTCTTCCATTGTTTTTTTATGTTCTGCCCAAGCTTCAGGCTCTTTTGATGCTTTTCCTTTACGAACAAATTCCATAATTTTAAATGCCTTAATTGGTTTTAGGCCTTTATACATTAAGTAAACCATGATATCATCACGACAACCAATAACATCACTAAATGGAACTACATTATTCTTAATTAATTCTTGAGCATTTCCAAGCCAAACATCAGTACCATGAGAAAGACCTGATATTTTAATTAATTCGGCAAATGTTTTAGGCTTAGTATCGGTTAGCATTCCAATGGTAAATGGTGTTCCAAACTCAGGAACTCCAAGAGTACCAGTTTCGTTCATAATTTGGTCTTTTGTAACCCCAAGAGGTTCTGGTGATAAAAATATGCCCATTGTATCTTTATCATCTAACGGAACGGTTGTAACATCTATTCCGGATATATCTTGAATCATTCTTAGCTGTGTAGGATCTGTATGTCCTAGAATATCTAGCTTTAAGACATCTTCATCAATTGCATGATAATCAAAATGCGTTGTTCTCCATGCAGCATCAATATCTTCTGCTGGATATTGGAAAGGTGTAAAATCAAATACATCCATATATCCTGGAATAACAACTATTCCCCCTGGATGCTGACCTGTTGTACGTTTAACTCCTGTACATCCCATAGCAAGCCTCTCTACCTCAGCATTACTCATAATTATACCCTTTTGTTCTGCATAACCTCTTACAAAACCAAAAGCAGTTTTTTCAGCTACTGTACCGATAGTTCCCGCTCTATATACATTATCTATACCAAATAATACTTTCGTATAATCATGTGCTGCAGCTTGATTTAAATCTGAGAAATTAAGGTCTATATCTGGTACTTTATCTGCATTAAATCCAAGGAAGGTTGCAAATGGCATATCTTGTCCATCTTTTACCATAGCAATATTACAATTTGGACACATCTTATCTGGAAGATCAAATCCACTTTTATAAGTTGCTCCTAAAGCATTACCATTTTCATCTTCAAAAATACTACATTTACATTTTTTGCAACGATAATGTGGAGGGAGTGAATTAACCTCAGTAATACCCATCATAGTTGCAACAAAACTTGATCCAACAGAACCACGGGATCCTACTAGAAAGCCATCATCATTACTTTTCTTAACTAATTTTTGTGCAATTAAATAAATTACATCAAATCCTCCTCCAATAATACCACCTAAAGATTTCTTAATCTTTTTTTCAATATCACTAAGAGGATCTGTATCTTTTAATACTTTTAGATTTTCTTCTAATTCTTTCTTTTCTTCTAAAGAAGCTTCTTTTAGTTTATTTTCTATTTCTTTAATACTATTCTCATGATCTTCTTTAAGTTTAATTTCAAGTTCTTCTTTAATAATTTCTTTTACAGCATCAAATCCATTTAATATTGTTTCATGAAGAATTGCAAAAGATTTTTTATTAAGAGTATCGCCTTCTAGCTTTTCTTCGCGAGATAGTTTAGTACGAATACTTTCTAATACCGCATCTCCATATAATTCTTTTGAAATTCTCTCTTCAATATTAAATGGAAGTGGATCCCCATACCAATCTTTAGCTTTTGTATATACAAGATTAGTTACTGTTTCAACTGACTTATCAATTTTAGGTGAAAAAGGAACTCCTCCTGTTTGAATAATTACTTCGACTTCTTCAATCATATCAGCAATTTTATTAGAATTAGTTACAACAATTTCATAAGCAAGATCACTGCCTAAGAATGCAAATTCATCTAACATTTCCTTAGTTGTACGAATATGCATATCTGGTTGATCTACACCTCTTTTATTTAAAGGATGCAATTTTCCATTGGATTTTTGACCAATTATTATATCACGATAGATTTTATCTTCTGGTCTTAAATAATGAGCATCACTTGTAGCTACTACAATTTTACCTGCATCACGCGCAACACGAATAATCTTCTTTATATGTTCTTCTAGTTCATTCATTGTTTTAAACCCACTAGATTCTAGTTGTAATAAATGTTTAATTGCACTAAGTGGCTGAACTTCTATATAATCATAAAAGTTCATTAAATTAGCAAGTTCTTCATCATCTTTCGTTTTTGCTTCTTCAAATATTTCACCATTTACACACCCAGAGCCTATAAGAAGCCCTTCACGATATTTCTTTAGTTCTCCTCTAGGAAGCTTTGGCTCACTGTTTTTAAATAAATAAGTCGTATTTGCATAAGAAATAATTTTAAATAAATTCTTAAGTCCTGTTTTATTTTTTACTAAACAACATAAATGAAAAGGAAATGAGAACTTAACAAGTTCATTAATATCTACAGAATTTACTAGTTTTGTAGTTGTTTCAATGTTTTGACTATCCAATTCTTCACACATTTTAATAAATGCATAAGCTGTCCCTTCTGCATCATAATCTGCTCTATGGTGTGCTTCTTCATCCCATTCAATTTTATAACGCCTAGCAAGTGTTGTTAGTTTATGATTAGGCCATTCTGGATGTAAAAATCTTGCCATACTCATTGTATCTAACACTGTATTATTAAACTCTCCTAAATTATATTTTTCACAAGCTGCATTAATAAATCCAATATCAAACTTCGCATTATGCGCAACCATAGGTAGATCTCCTACCCAATCTAAGAAACGTTTAGTAACACTTTTCTCATCATCATGGCCAGCAAGCATTTCATCTGTAATACAGGTCAAAGTTTTTATTTTTTCTGGAAGTGGACGATGAGGATCAATAAATTCATCAAAACGATCAATTACTTGTTTATCTTTAATTTTTACAGCACCAATTTCAATCATTTGGTCACTTCCAAGATAAAGACCAGTTGTTTCTGTATCAAATACAATATACTCGCCATTTAAAAGCTCATATTCTCTTAAATTGTGAATAAAATCAATATCATCATTTACCACATTAAGTTCTGTTCCGTAAATCATTTTAAAATGTTCTTCCGGATTTTTGCCTTTATTTAAACTATTTACGGCATGAAACATATTTGGATAAGCCTGAAGAACATTGTGATCTGTAACAGCTATAGCTTTATGTCCGAAATCATAAGCAAATTGACATAGGTTACGTGGATCTTTTTCATCATTAGGAATTAAACCATCCATCATACTCATCATAGTATGAGCATGAAGTTCCACTCTTTTAACTAGTGCATCATCTACCACTTTTTCATCTTTACTAGGAATATGTTCTAAATTTCTTATTTGAAATACTAATTCATGAGAATAATTATCAAATTCAATATTACCATGAAAGCGATACCATTCTTTTTTCTTTACAGCGCTTTTTAAACCTTTTTTTATTGCCTCAAATTCTCTTTTGTTTTTTTTGAAAACTTTTGCAAGTATACTACTTGTTTTATCACTAACCTTCAAAGTCATAATATTAATAGTATCCTTTTCTAATAAATCCATTCCAAAAACAAAAGCTTCAATAATAACATTTTCCTTAGCTCCTACAATATTATCAATTCTACAAACTTCTCCATCCACATGTTCTCCTAATACAATATTAGGGTCTTCACTCGTACTAATAATTATTTCCCTATCTTCAATATCTTCTAAATTCCTAACAGATAATGCAAGACATTTAGAATAGGAATCTAAATCAACACTTCCATTTAAGCGATACCATGAATCAACTTTTAGAGCATTCTTAATTAGTAAATATTTTTCTTTTTCTTTTTCAAAAATTTTAGCCATAATGCTTTTATCGTTATCATTAATAGATAGTGTAATAATATTAATATTATCTCTTTCTAAATAAGAAATAGATTCAATATATCCTTCAATTGTTACTGATTTACTAACAGAAGTAATACTTCCAATAGGAGAAGCTTCTTTAGTTATAGCTTTTCCTTTAATAACACTTCCAGGAATAAATTCTTGAATTTGCTCTTTATACTCTACAGGAGCTTGAGCACTTTCTAATTCACTTACAACTTCTTTTCTTTTTTCTTCATTCATTCTAGTTGTTATAAAATATCCATGAAAACCATATTTTTCTAAAGAAGATAAAATATTAGCTTGTTCTTTTTTAATAATCTCTTCTTCCGTTTCACTAATTACTTCAAAAATTATAATATCATCATCAATAATTGCTTCATTATCAAGTAAACTAACTAATGATGGCTTATCTAAAACCAGCTCATTCATAATTTCTCTTACATAAATTTTTACATCATCATCTTTTATATTTTCATAGTTCAAATAGATTTCACAAGGATAGTTATCATGAATTTTATACTTTTTATTAAGCAAAATATTAGCATCTTTAATAGGTAAAACATTCTTACTAACTAAATAAACAGAAAAGTTTTGGGTCTTTTTATTTAATTTCACTTTATCTATTAAGATATCCTTAAATGCATGAGTCTCATCAGTTACTCCAATACTTTCTAAAAATGAATTTATATCATGCATGATGTCACTTCCTTCTATATTTTATTTAAAAAATCTACACTAACTTGATAACTATCAAATCGTTTAGTTACTTTACCATTTATTGTTATTATATCATTCTTTTTGATATTTGCAAGGCTATTATAGCAACTTGGAAAAATAACAAATTCTACATTCCCAGTTTCATCAGAACCGGTTAGAAATGCCATAGAATCTCCTTTTTTTGTTTTTAAAGATTTTATCTTTTCAACTAAAACTACACTTTTAATTCGCTTATTAAAATAATTTTTAATATTTTCATTTTTAACAATAGTTTTATCTTGATATTTACTAACTGGATGACTATTAACATAGAATCCATAAGAAGACATTTCAAATCCTCTTAACGTATCTTCTTCATATTCTGGGTATTCTTGAATGTTTGGCTCCATTACAAAATTTTTGTCTAAATTGCTAATTAGCTCCGCATAATTAATAGCAATATCTAAATTTTCTATCATTGTCTTTTTACTTAGATTAAAAGAATCTAAAACTCCAGCTTCAATTAAAGAACTAATAGTCTTTTTATTTACACTTTTTCCATAAACACGAGATACAAAATCTAAATAACTAGAATATACTCCATTTTTTTCTCTTTCTTCTAAAATTGAGCTACTTGCTTGAGATCCTAAATTTTTAATACTACTAAGCGGTAACATTAAAGTATTATCTTTTATTCTATAAGTAGCATCACTTATATTAATATCCGGTTTTAAAATTATAATTTCCTTTTTTCTAGCTTCATCAATGTATTCTTTAGTTTTAATTTCACTACCAATACTCATGTTAAGTAAATTGGCAATGAAATACATAGGAGCATGAACTTTTAAATAGGCCATCCTATAACCAATTAAGGCATATGAAACAGAATGAGCTTTATTAAATCCATAATTAGCAAATTTTAAAATCAAATCATATATTTCTTTAGCAATATTTTCATGATATCCTCGTTTTTTAGCTTCTATAATAAAATGGTTCTTGTCTTCTAACATAATGCTTTCTTTTTTCTTAGACATAGCTCTTCTTATGTTATCAGCTTGGGCATAAGTATATCCACCAATTTTAACTAATATTTGCATGACTTGTTCTTGGTATACAATTACTCCATAAGTTTCTTTTAAAATAGGTTCTAAATCAGGATGCAAATAATCAATTTTCTCTTTTTTATATTTTCTTCTAATAAACATGTCAATATTATGTATAGGTCCTGGTCTAAATAATGCGACTGCAGCAATTAAATCAGAAAAACTAGATGGCTTTAATTTAAGCATCAAATTGCGCATTCCACTGCTTTCATATTGAAAAATTCCTTCGGTATCTCCACTTGCAAATAAGTTAAATATTTCAGAATCATTTAATGAAATTTTAGATAGTTCTATTTTTTTACCAGTAGCACTATTTACTAAATCAAGAACATTACTTATTATTGTTAAGTTTCGAAGAGCTAAAAAATCCATTTTAAGAAGCCCTAAACTCTCTAAATACTCCATAGTAACCCCAGTCATTAAAATATCACTATTAAAACATACAGGAATTACATCATCAAGAGGAATGCTTGAGATAACTACACCAGCTGCATGAGTTGAAATATGTCTTTTTAATCCTTCTAATTTTAAAGATGTACTTATAGCATCTTTTAAAATAGGATTTTCATTAATCATTTTCATGACATTTGGACTTTTCATATTCTCTTTTAAATTTAATTTAGCATCAAGGACACTAGACAATCGGTCAACTAAAGAGATATCAATATCTAAAACTCGCGCAACATCCCGAATTACTTGCTTAGCACTAAGCGTACCAAAAGTCATAATTGGAGCAACATTCATTTGACCATATTTATTTCTTACATAATCAATAATTTGACCTCTTTTAGTGTATTCAAAGTCTATATCAATATCAGGCATCGTAATTCTTTCAGGGTTTAAAAACCTTTCAAATAGTAAATGATATTGTATTGGATCAACATCAGTTATTCCAATACAATAACTTACTAAAGATCCCGCTGCACTTCCTCTTCCTGGACCTACTAAAATATTATTTTTTTTAGCATAAAACACATAATCATAAACAATCAAAAAATAGTCTACAAACCCCATTTTTTTAATTACGCTTAACTCATAATCTAATCTTTCTTGATATTCTTTAATAATCTTACCATCTAATCTTTTTTCTAATCCTCTATAGGCTAGTTTTTTTAAGTATTCAAAAGAATTCACTCCACTATTATATATTGGAATATGATTTTCACTTTTTGATATAGTAACATTTATATCACGAGTAAATTCTATAGTACTTAATTTATCTTCTTCTGAAATATTTATGGCAAAATAATTACAATCATAATTAGAAATTATTTCATCTAAATTTACACCTTTGTCTATTGCTTCTAGTACTCTTAAATATTTTGTATCATCTTTATCTAAACATCTAACTTCTCTTATATATACATTTTTATTAGATTTTAAATTAGCTTCTATTTTCTCAGTATCATTTTTGTATCCCAAATAAGCACTAGGATATATATCTAATAATGAATATGATATATATGGTAAAACAATCTTAATATGCTCTAAATATTTTTTTATTTCTGCATGTGAAATTGTTTTCATTTCCATATATGTATTTATTTTAAGTAAATTACGATATCCTAAATTATTCTGGGCATATAAATAGAGTGGACAACCATCTATTATTACTTCTAAACCAATAATAGGCTTTATATTATTGGCTGTTAGCTTTGTATAAAACTCCATTACACCATATAAATTTGTATCACAAATAGCACAGCTAGTGATATTATGTTTTTGTAAAAAACTTACCAATGTATCAATCTTAATAGTACTCTTAAGTAATGAATATTCAGTCATAATTTTTAATGGTACATACATGATATCACCCCACTATATTCATTATATCAAAAATGATTATCATAAAAAAGTAATTATCTTTAATTTATTCATTTTTTAATAGTTGATAAGTAATAGGAATAATATTTTCTTCTCTAATAAAATTCATAATGAAATTATCTTGCTCTTTAGCAATTATTATTCCTATTGTTTTATTGTGAAATGTTTCTTTTACATAGTTATCAACTAAATACATATATTTTTGTATTTGAACTTTGTCTTCTACTTTTAACTCTCGCAGTTTTAATTCTACGACTACAAATACATTTACTTTATAATTGAAAAGCAATATATCTATATAATAATTCTTACCATTACAACTTATTTTATATTCACTGCCAACAAGTGTATATCCACTGCCTAATTGCTCAAAAAAATTTTTTAATTTTGAAAGTATTAACATCTGTAGATTGTTCTCATTTTTTACTTCTTCATTCTTACATACTTCTAATATAATTGGATTTTTTATATTATCTATGATTAATAAATTATTTTTTTGCTGTATAATTTCTATATGTTCTGGTTTATTTATTAATCTTTCATATGAACCTGATTTTATTTGATTTCTTAGTTCTCTTACCGACAGATTATTTTCAATACATAAGTTAATATAATAGTTTCTCTTGTTTGTATCTTTTATAGATAATAATTCTACTATAATAGACCAAGATACTTGCGACACTGTCGCAAGTATTGGAAAATACAGATAAAATTGTCTAAATCTACTTAAATTACTATATGTATAACCTTTACCATAATTTTCAGTATATTTCTTACTCCACTCTTTTATAAGCCCATTTCCATATTTTGCACGCCTACTTCCTCCTTGTGCTTCAACTAAAAGCCTTCCTATATTCCAATTTGTCTCTAACTGTTCATAATTATCTGATATTACTCTCGCTCTTTTACTTACTTCATATTTTTTTATATAGTGTTCTATCTCATTGTAGTATTCTTCTTTCATTTTAAAAATGCTCCTTTCTTAAGTAGGAGCACTATATCATATATATACTGTTATGTCAAAATACAGTTTTTACTAAATCTGATAGCAGATTTGTTAAAATTCGAATCAAAATTAATCAAATTTTAATGTTTCTTCTAACAGATAAACAAAAATTTATATTTTTTGTTTATCAATAAAAAAAATTAGAGATAACTCTCTAACTTAAGCTCTTGATGAATATTTTCCATCTTTAGTAGAAATAATAATTCTTTCACCCTCATTAATAAATAATGGCACTTTTACAACATACCCAGTTTCAATTTTTGCATCTTTTTGAGCATTATTAGTAGTATTACCCTTTACAGCTGGCTCTGTTTCAATAATTTCGTATTCTACTTTTTCAGGTAAAGTAATACCTAAAATTTCACCTTCATAATAGTCTACAGTAATTTCAAGTCCTTCTTTAATAAATTTTACTTGATCGCCTAATACTTTTGTAGATATCTCAATTTGTTCATAAGTTTCATTATTCATAAATACGTAATTTTCTCCTGCTGAATATAAAAATTGCATTGGAGAACGATCAATATGAGCCTTTGTTATTTTTATATTTGTATTATAAGTATCTTCTGTAATAGAACCAGTTCTTAAATTTCTTAATTTCATTCTTACAAAAGCACTACCTTTTCCAGGTTTTACATGTTGGAACTCTACTATTTGATATAAATTATTATCCATAATAATTGTCATTCCATTTTTAATATCATTAATATTGATGTTCATGTTCTACACTCCTAACTTTTAAAAGTCTTCTAACCATTTTATGTTTAACTGCCTTTTTCCAACCCTTTGTATTTTCTGGAACAATCCTTTTAGCCTCAGATACAATATGAGGCATATAATCTGTATGATGATGTACCGTCATAATTGCATTTATAGGTTCAATAAGAGTTGTTTTTTGCAATTTAAAAATTGATTTTTTCTTAGCCATATAAACCTCCTGTATTTTTCTATTTTTTTTCTTTTGCTAATTGATGTTTGTGACAATTCTTACAATACTTCTTAACTTCTAAACGATCAGGAGTATTTTTTTTATTTTTACTAGTACATCTAAGTTCCTCACCACATACTGTACATTTTAAAGTTACATAATTTCTATTTTCGTTTTTTGCCATGAGAGCACCTCCTTTTACAAAAAGTCTAGTAGTATTATAACACTTAATTACGAACTTGTGAATAGTAAATCGCTAATATTCCGTGCAATTAATCGGTTAACACTACTTCGATACTCACTTTTACCATTTAAATTACTTGTATTAGGACTAATTACTACCAAAGAATACTTTGGATCATCAAAAGGAGCATACATTAAAAATGTATTACTAACAACATAACTATCTAAAATGCCATCATAATTAGCATCAATATAAGATTCACTAGTTCCCGTCTTACCCGCAGCATCTAATCCACTTTTAACGTAATAGTATCCTGTTCCATGTTTAATAACATCATGAAATCCCGCTTGTATTCTTTTTAAATATTTATCTTCCAAACTAATTTTATTTAAAACGCTTACCTCATTTATTAAAATATCTTTCTCTTCTTCTTTAATACTATGCATTAAAGATAATTTTAATCTAACTCCATCATTTGCAATAGTATTTGCATATTGTAATAAAGATACAGGCGTATAAGTATCATATTGGCCAATTGCTAAATTCATAAGTAAGTCAGGAGCTATTTTACTTCCCTTTAATCCCGTTGCTTCTCCATACAAATCTATGCCCGTATTAACACCTAATCCAAATTCTGCAAAAGTATTACGATATGTCATGAAATCTTCCATACTGGCTTTAGCTTTTATATTATATGTATATTTATTTCCCGCAACGCCTAATGCGATAATAAATTGATAATAGTTTGAACTATTAGTTAAGGCTGTCAAATCATTTACTCTGCCTAATCTCATAAAAGAACATTTAGCTGGCTCACTATATAATTTTACACAAGAGTCTGTCATAGTAGTACCAATATCAATTACATGATTCAAATAACCAACACTCATAGATGCCCCTTTTACCGCACTTCCCATCGTATAAGCGTTTTTAATCACATTTATAGAAACATCACTAAAGCTTGTCTCTTTACCATTTGAATTTAGTCTCATTCCGGCTATAGCTCTAATTCTTCCTGTAGATGGTTCACTAACTAAAGCATAACTCTCTTTATAAAACTCTGTATTTGGCGTTTTTTTAGCTTTTAATATTTCATTTTTTATTATCTCTTCTATTTTAACTTGCAAATCAATATCAATTTCTAATACTAAATCTTTTCCCCTTTTAGCTTCGCTAACTAGCTCAAGGGAATTATCTCCATTTACTTTATATATGCCCTTTTCTCCTTTTAAATATTCTTCATAATATTCTTCTAAGCCACTAATACCAACTTTATCTAAATAAGAATACCCTTCATTTAATAAATCGCTTTTTTCGGCTGGCAAACTACTACTAATAGAGCCCAAAATTGTTCTTAAAGATTCTCCATATATGTAGTTTCTTTTCCATTCCATTTCGCCAAAAATACCTGGAAGAGCAGCCTCAATAATACTTGCATATACTTCATCTTTTATATCTTTTAAAATTGTTTTATTTTGATATCCATATCCTTCATTCATTAAATAATAAAATACCGAGCTATGCTTTTCTATAAGAGATAATTCCTCTAACATTTCATTAGTAATCCTATTTATTTTTAAATGGTATATTTCATCTTTATTTAGTTTTCTTTCATTATATAATTTTTTTTCTTCTTCTGTAATAAGTTTATCACCCTTATCTGGATACAATATAAGATAATAATCTTTTAATTTTGATTCAGAATAAGGATATTCATAATTTGTAAATTCTACTAATTTTTTAGCAATTTCAATTTCTTTTTTTGTATTAATATCACTTGATTTATGATATAAAATAGTATTCACTCCAATATTATCAACAATTACTTTTCCGTTTATATCTAATATTCTTCCTCTAGGAGAAGATCCACCTCTTACATATACTTCTTTGATTTCTTTCATTCTTTCTTGATAATAAGTTTTCTTTCCATAAGAAAGATAAAATACCCTAACAGTAAAAAGCATAAATATCAAAATAATAAATGAAATATATATATAAAACTTTCTTGGCATAAATATCACTCTTTATTAGTATTCAAAATTATCTTTTTTTCATACAATGTATTAGGGTGAAGAAGATGTATAATTTAATATGTAGATATATGGCACGTATAACAAAAGACGATATTAATAATTTTGCTCTTAGCAAAAACACAAACTTAAGTGAAGAAGAATTAGATTTCGTCTATCATTTTGTAAAAAAGAATTGGGAACAAGTAATAAAAAATCCTAAGCTTTTAAACTTAGAACGTTATAAAGACCATTTTAGTCCTGAAAATTTTAATAAAATCAAAAAACTTTTTGAAGAATATAGTGCTAAATATCAAAATTTCTTAGGATAACCTCTCTACTTGAGGTTTTTTTAATATTTATAAAATTTTCGAATATCATCCATCAAATTCACATTATATAGTCCATCTTTAAGCATTTTTATTTCAAACTTATAAGGTGGGTATATTCTATCTTTATCTTCTTCTGTATTTCCAATATAAGGTGTTTCTAGTATTTTAGGGATTCCTTCTAATTTTGGATGATTAACAATTTTTAAAATAGCTTCAAAACCAATTGTACCATACCCAATATTTGCGTGCCTATCTTTATGAGAAGAAAAAGCATTTTTGCTATCATTAACATGAATACAACCAATTTTTTCAATACCAATAAGCTTATCAAAAAGATTTAAAAAACCATCAAAATCATTCATATTGTATCCTGCATCATTTAAGTGGCATGTGTCAAGGCAAACGCCTAATTTATCACTATTAACATAATCTAATATATATTTAATTTCTTCTAAAGAACATCCACATTCTGTACCTTTTCCAGCCATGGTTTCAAGTAAAATTTTTACTTTCATATCATTATTAATTACTAACATTAAGGCATTTGCAATATTATCTAATGCTTTGTTTCTTTCAATCCCAACACTTGAGCCAGGATGAATAACTATATATTTAATTCCCATCTCTTCACATCTGCTAATTTCATTTTTTAAAAAGTTAATACTAAAATCATACTTAGTTGGATCCAAATCATTTGCTAAATTAATAATATATGGCGCATGACATATAACATGATTTATATTAATATTATTTTCCTCCATTAATTTTTTGGCTTCGCTTACTAAATTCATATTAATACTTTTTCTAATAGTATTTTGTGGAGCTCCAGTATAAAACATAAAAGTATTAGCTCCATAGCTTATTGCTTCTTTTACACTTCCAAGTAATTGCTCACTTCCAAATGAAACATGAGATCCTATTATCATTATAATCACCTAAAAATATTATATCATTTTTACATAAAGAAAAAAAGAAAAAATCTAGATTTCTCTAGATTATTTACCACAAGTATCAGATGCATCATAACCAGAAGCTTTAACATCTGAAGTGTCTACCCTATTTGCAATACCATCAACCATAAATGTACCATTTGATAACCAAACTTTATAAGTTGGGTTCCCTTTTTCATCAAGTGAGACTAAAATGCTTCCATGATAAGATTCATCATGCTTTTCAATTACACTAGCGTCTTTTAAATCTTGGAAACTATAACACTTAGAAGATGTAACGCCATCTTTTGCTGCATAAGGACCTACTTGTTGAATAATAAAATTTGCTTCTCCAGCTAATACTTCCTTTTTTGCATTATTTGCAGCTGGCAATACTGCATTTGTCGCAATTAATATAACAACTGATAATATAACTATAACACTTAATAACTCTACTAATGTAAACCCTTTTTTGCTTGTTTTTTTCATATCGTCACCTTCTATTCATAATTATATCAGAAATATGATTTTAGTCAAGTTAGTAAATACTAAATTTTATAATTTAATTATAAATCCACTTTAATAAAAGGCTTTTCTCACCAAAAAAGCCTTTTTATTCATAACTCATTTGAGTTACGTCATATCCATAAAATTCTAAAATGCTAACTGCTTTTCTAGATTTTGTCCCCTTTTTACATACTATATAATAACTATTATTTTTATTTAATAACTTTTTATAATTTAGCATTAAAGTTTCATATGGAATATTAATACTGTCTGGGTGATGATATACACTATAATCAACTACATTTTGAACATCAATTAACACACCCATACTTCTCGTATAATGATTAATATTCATCCTTTTCATATTGATCACAATTTATCTTATGAAAATAAAAAAAAGAGGCATAATGATTATGCCCCATAAAATGAATTATTCACCGAAAAAATCGTCAAAAAATTCATCATCTGTTATAACATTATCATTTACAATAATGCTATCAGCATCAACATTAATTTTAGGAGTAGTTTCATCATCCAATAATTCTTCTAAACCTTCTTCTGTTTTTTCTAAATTAATTTGGTCTTTTTCAGTAGTGTTAGATTCTGTTACCTCTGCCTCTCTTATACTAGGAAGTTCTCTTTCTTTTGGTTCTTCAATCTTTTTAGCTTTCTCCATTTCAGCTTTTTGTTTTGCTTCTTCTTCATCAAGCTCTTTTAATCTTCTATCAATATCTTTCATCATAGCGTCTATATCCATATCAGATAATGAGCTCATAGGTTTATCAAACATGGGATTACTACTAAATGGTGAAGATGAATTTGGAGTCATTCCGCCCATTGGAGTAGAACCATTTAATGGTTGAGATGCGCCCATACCACTAGGCATTCCCATATTATTGCCACCAGGCATAAATGGATTTCCAAAATTATTTGCAAATGGACTTGGCTCTTTATTTTCATTATTTTCTAAATTAGCCATCATTTGTTTTCTTTTTTCTTCAGTTACATATTTCTTTAAATCAAATAATTCAATATTTTTAATTTCTCTTTCTGGATATGCTGTTTCTTCTCTATTCATTCCCCAATCCATTTTAAAATCCGGTTCTAATTTTGTTTTAAATGGATTCATACGAAGACGAATAATAATCGCTTGAAATAATTTTAACTTTTGTAAATCGGATATTGTAACAAGTGGCGTAGAGGCAGTTTTATCTTTTTCTTTTGATTTTACTTCTCCACACATCTTAGAAATTTCTTCTAAGGCCGCTAGTTCTGTACTAATTAAGTACACTAAGTTTCCACAGTTACCTTTAATAATTTCCGCTACTTCTTTACCATATACATCATTTAATTGCGCAAAGTTTTGAATAATAAATGTAAATCTAATATCTCTAGAACGAGCGGCACTAACCATTGAATCTACATCTTTTAGTGGAGGCATATTGGCAAATTCATCTAAGATAAAATTAGTTCTAAATGGCAGTTTCCCTCCATTTTCTTGAGCAACATCTATCAATGTTTCATAGCATTGTTTAATAAATATTGTCATAAGAGCATGATATGTTTTTTTCTCATCATGAATAATCATAAATACTGCCGTTTTTTCACGACCTATATCTTCCATTTTAAAATCACTATAAGCAAGCATTTCACTTAATGATTCACGAGATGAAAACAAACGAATTTTTTGTCTAAATGTTGATAAAATACCACCTTTAGTATCATTTGGGGCATTGATTGTATTTGACGCAAATATATAAGGTGCTGATTCTGCTCCTTTTAAGTTGAAATACTCTTTAATATAATTACTAGTTGCATATCTCTCTTCACCAATTGTACTCATAAAGTTAATACTATTTAAATTCACTTCTTTTTCTTTAGCATCATAAAACAATCCTAACGCTAAACCAGAAAAATAATCGGCCGCACTTTTTTCCCAGAAATCAGAGTCTCCACTCTTTTTAGTTTGATCGTATAAAATATTTAATGCCACGTCATCCAATAATTCAGTAGATTTATCAGTATTTCCATCTTTATAATAACGATATGGGAGTGTAAGAGGATTCCAAGCATTGCCTTTATTTGGCTCACGGAAATTTAAAACAATAATCTTATATCCACGTTCTTTTAAAGCTGTAGCCGCATATTTATAAATTTCACCTTTAGGGTCTGTAATAATCATAGATTCGCCCTTTTTAGCAAGTAAATTTACCATCGGTTTAACAACTGTTTGAGTTTTTCCAGAACCTGTAGATCCTATAACTAAATTATGGTATTCTCCATTATCAACCCATATTTCTTTTCCATTATTAATTAAAGGGATTCCTGCAGCATTTAATTTATCTGCTTTTGGATCAACTTTTGTTACCCCACTATCGGCTTTAATTTCTTTTTCTGTTGACCATCTAGCATAACCACTCTCAGATTTTTCTCCAAGTTTTATTCCAAAGCCTTTTCCTTTTTCTTTATTAAATACATAGGAAGAAACACTTGTAAATATAAGAATCAAAGCTACAAAAAACATAAATAAAGTTATCACAATATAGTCTTTAGTGAAAGCTTTAAATGGTAATAACCCATAAAATGTACCATCATTTAAAAATGATGAAAAATTAAGTACAGCTATTGCACATAAATATAATAATAATATACAGTATAAGCAAAATATTAAAAAGTCTTTTGGTGATATCTTAAATTTCATAAATGGTCCTCCTAAAAAATGCTACTCCTATTATACTACAAATACATGAAAAGGAAAAGTTTTAATTTTAAGAATTTTTAACATTTCCAAAACGACGATCTCTATTTTCAAACATAAATAACGCTTTATTAAATTCAGACTTATCAAAATCTGGAAACAAAGTATTTGTAAAGTAAAACTCGCTATAACTAATTTGATACAACATAAAATTACTAACTCTTTGCTCACCACCAGTTCGAATCATTAAATCAATTGGCGGTAAATCTTGATATAAATATTTGTAAAAATCTTCTCTTTTAAAATCAGTGATATCTAACCCATTTTTAATATCTTCAGCCAAACGAATAGCTCCATCAATAATTTCTTCTTGTCCTCCATAATTAAGACAAATATTCAAAGTACAAGATTTATTCTTTTTGGTTTTTTCTTCAATGTTTTCAATTGATTCTAAGACATCACTCCTAAGTCCTGTTCTTCTACCAGAAATAACTACTTTAATATCATTTTTAGCAAGTGTCTTAAATTTCACATTAAAATATTTAATAATTAAATCCATTAAATATTCCACTTCTTCTTTGCTTCGCTTAAAATTATCTGTTGAAAATGCATAAACACTTAAAAATTTTACTCCCATTTTTTTAGCATGAAGAGCAATTTTTTCTAAAGTTTTACTGCCTTCTAAATGTCCTTCACTTCTTCTTTTACCATGATTTATAGCCCATCTACCATTTCCATCCATAATAATTGCTACATGATTTGGTACATTCATAAATTATACATCTCATTTCTAAAATGAATTATAACATATTTATTGAAAGTTCGCTACGTCTTTGATATAATTTAAATATGCTGATTTAGTTTAGTGGTAAAACAGATGCATGGTAAGCATCAGAGGACTGTTCAATTCAGTCATTCAGCACCAGATTGATAGGAAACTCGAACTTTCTAGTTATTTATAGAGATTCGAGTTTTATTTTGCCTAAAATTTTGATATAATATTGCTATAGCAATAGAATGCTCCTAGAGAATATTATAAATCTTTAAATCCTTTTGCAACTTACAAAAATAAAGTTGTTGAACGTCCTTCCTTAGGGTACCATTTATAAATATGTTCAAAATATTCAAACTTATTATGTATTTTTAGTTCTAGTTGAACTGATTTTTTTATAAAAAATAGAACCTAAATAAAATAAAGGTTCTTTTAAATAACTTAAAATATTATTAATCCTCAAATAATACTATTATTTTGATCTCTTAGCCTGAACATCTTGGTCCAATTGATAATAGCTAAAAGCATATTTTAAAACTTCAAGCATTTCATCAGGATCTGCTTTACCTATTTCGTAAGGTTTAATTTTACCTTCCTTATACATAATTAAACGCATATCATCAAAGCTCATACTATCTTGCATAACACAATTAGATACATACGTATTATGCCTTAAAACCAATTTTGTTCCAATTGGTTCCCAACAACTAACAGATGTATCATATGAATGAGTTTTTTTTATCCCAATATAATTTGAGTCAATACCAACATAAACACATCCTGCGTCATAACAACTTGAATAATAAAAATTTTCAATACTCCAATTTATTTTTTTAAATAATCCAACATGATTACCATTATAAACACATATGAAAATATTACGTACATCATTTCTTACATCTTGTGGAGTTAGTGCCATTTTATTTTGCGGATTTAAACTATTATATAATTCAATTACTTCTTGTATCTTCTGTAACATTTCCTTTAGTTTATCATTTTGTTCTTCCATTTTCATGTCCTCCTCTTTAAAAGATAGTAAGTATTATAACATTATTAACAAAAAAATCAATAGTTTGCTTAATATTTATAACTTATTATGTATTTTAATATTTAATTAAAACTAATTCTTTTAAAAAATATCGAATTTTAATTCGATATTTTTAACATGTTAATTATTTTGTCATTAACTTATTTTCTTCTGCATAAACTAAGAAATCTTTAATGGAATTAGATATATTATAATCCTCACCTATACTATACCAATGATATATTAATATTTCATCATTTGGAATAAGTTCAACATCAATTTTTTTATGTGCAACAAAAACATGCATTTCAATTGTTAGATTTGGATCGCTCGCAGCTTTTTCTCTTTTTGTCATTACAAGTTCAAGATCATTATCTTTGACTTCAAAATTGTTATGGATTTCCTCACTCACTTCTCTTTTAGCTGCTTCAATTAATGTTTCTCCCTCTTCAACGCCACCGCCAATAAATGTATAAGAATTGGTTTTACTGCTTTTATGAGATTGGACAATTAATAATTTATTGTTTTCGATAAAAGCTATTCCTACTACTTGTTTCACTTTATTATTCATCTTTTTTTGCAGTCCTTTTAGTAGTATTTTTCTTTTTTGAAGATGTAGTTTTCTTGGCAGTTGTTGGTTTAACTTCTTCTTTTTCTACTTCTTCAACTTCTTTTTTAGGCTCTTTTATTACTTCCTCTGAAGTATTTTTTAAATCAATAACTTTTGTACCAGCTAAAATATCGTGAAGTCCTCTTCCATTTTTCATAAACATAATCATTAAGAAATTAGTAAGCATTAAAACTGTATCAAAATTAGAACCATAACGATAAATAGTATTAAATGTTGTTTTATTAAAACATATTGCAACTAAACTTACAACATTTAAAATAATACCATTTAAAATAATTGCACGAATAACATATTGATAAAGTTTAACATCTTTTCCTTCGTTACTTACAATACGAATACGCATTACCTTCTTGCCTAAAGTTTGGCCTTTAGTAACATAATTAAACACCCCAAAATATAATAAAGCTATAACAATATCACCAATAATATAAACATATCCATATTTAAGTAATCTATAGCTTAAGTCTGGCATCTTTTCTTGAAGTTCTGAAGTTATAGTATTATTATTCTTATATTCATTGATATAAGTAATATATTCTTCTAAATCTTTTTCTAAATCTGTTTTTTCCTCACTTTTAACTATACTTTTATATTCTTCCACTTTTGTCTTTAATTCGTCTATTTCATTTTTTTCAAAATCAAAATTTATAAGATAATCTAAAAATGATTCAGATGCTTTTAGAATATTCTCATCCGTACTGTTTTCTTTATACTCTTTTACTTTCTCTTCAATCTTTTTGGTTTTTTCCTTTAATTCTGTAGTATTATTACTTCTTTTAATATAATATTTTTCAGCAATCATAGTATATTCATCAGATGCTTTTTTATATTCATCATACTTAGGATTAATAAAAGTAATTTCAGTAAGCGCTGATGAAATTACAGTTATTACTAAAAAGTCAATAATATAAGCTAATACTCTTTTAAAAGATAAATTACTATTCATTTATTATCACTCCTTATAACGAATTATATTATATTTAAATTAAAAAGTAAACCTATTTTATCATTCTTTTCAAACTTAAGATAGCATTCTTTTCAATTCTTGATACTTGTGCTTGACTTATATTTAGCGCCTCTGCTATCTCCATCTGTGTTTTACCAATGATATAGCGATCTACTAACACTTCTCTTTCTCGTTCTTTAATTTTAGCTAATCCCCGTCTTAAAGAAATAAGCGAATCTTTATCACTAGACAATTCTTTTTTATCGGCAATTTGATCTTGTAAATAAATTGTATCCCCACCATCATTATAAATTGGTTCAAAAATACTCATCGGTTCTTTTAAAGAATCTAGCGCATAAGCTATTTGATATTCTTCAATTCCCAAATGTTTTGCAATTTCACTATTTTTAGGCTCTATTCCATTTTTATTAAAGTACTCTTCTTTATATCCAATAATTTGGTAAGCTAAATCTCTAATACTTCTACTAATACGTATACTATTATTATCTCTAATATATCTTTTTATTTCTCCTAAAATTAAAGGAACTGCATAAGTAGACAATTTTAAATTATAAGACAAATCAAAATTATCAATGGCTTTAATAAGACCAATAACTCCTACTTGAAACAAATCATCCATATTATAGTTACCTTTATTAAAACTTCTTAAAATACTCAATACTAATTTTAAGTTTCCATTAATTAATTCTTCTTTAGCTTGCTTGTCCCCATTTTGATACCTTTCAAATAATTTTGTCATTTCCGTACTTGTTAGTACTTTAAGTTCACTTGTATTAATACCGGTAATATCTACTTTATATCTTGCCATAATAAAACTCCCTTCTCTCTTGTTATGAGAAAAAAGAGTTTTTTTTATTCATTATTTTTAAAATCCTAAAGGATTCATATCAATCTCTAAAAACACATTTTTATTAGTACTATAAATATCATCAATACTTTTTAACGCTTCTTTTATTTTTTTATCAAAGCGATATTTAATAGTAATATTAAATCGATACATATTTTTAAGTTTAAAGTTTAAAGAAGTTGAAGGACCTAAAATAATCGATTTAGAATCTATTTGTCCTTTTAAAAATTTTACTACCTTTTTTGCTTCAAGGCTTGCCTCATTATAATCTTTACTACATACTTTGATATTAGCTAAATAATAATATGGCGGATATTTTAAAGTTTTTCTTATATTCATTTCATAATCATAGAAAGAATCATAATCATGATTTTTAACACATTTTATAACATAATGATCAGGATTAAATGTTTGAATAATAACAGATCCTTCTTTAGTACTTCTTCCTGCTCTACCTGCTGCTTGGTCTAAAAGAGAAAAGGAGCGCTCACTACTTCTAAAATCAGGAATATTAAGAGTAGAATCAGCATTCATAATTCCAACTAATGTGCAATTAGGAAAATCAAGACCTTTGCTAATCATTTGAGTTCCAATCAAAATATCATATTCTCCACTTCTAAAAGATTTTAAAATACTTTCATGGGCACCTTTTTTACTAGTTGTATCAGCATCCATTCTAATAACTCGCGCATTAAAATAACGCTCTTTAATTATGCTTTCTAGCTTTTCTGTTCCCATTCCCATATAGTTTAATCCTGCCTCGTGACATTCTGGACAAATATCATCTTTTATTTTAGTATATCCACAATAATGACAACGAAGTGTATTATTTGTTTTATGATAAGTTAATGATATTTCACAATGAGGACATTTGTAAGTAAAACCACAGTTGCTACACGTGATAATTGTAGAAAATCCACGTCTATTAAGAAGTAAAATAATTTGTTCTTTTTTATTTAGACATTCCTCTATTTTTTTATCTAATGCCTCACTAATTACAAAATTTCTTTTTTGCATCTCTTGAGCCATATCAACAATTTGTACTTTAGGCAAAACTTGATTATTTGCTCTGTTATTTAAAGTAACCAAAGTATATATATTTTTAGAAGCTCGCGCCATACTTTCTAAAGATGGAGTGGCACTTCCTAAAACTAAAGGACAATTATGATACTTGCTTCTTGCAAGTGCAACGTCTTTTGCATGATACCTAGGCGTACTCTCTTGTTTATATGTATCACTATGTTCTTCGTCTATAATAATAATTCCAATATTTTCAAGAGGAGCAAATACAGCACTCCGAGTACCAATAACAATATGAACATCACCATTTAATATCTTACGATATTCATCATATTTCTCGCCCTTAGATAATCCACTATGAAGGATTGCTACATCATTTCCAAAATTATCATAAAAATTTTTAATAATTTGCTCTGTTAAGCTAATTTCCGGAACTAATAATAACGCTGTTTTATTTTGTTTTATCGCTTCTTCTATTAGTTTAATATAACATAATGTTTTTCCACTACCCGTAACTCCATAAAGTAAAAAAGTCGCATTTTTATTAAAAACATCTAATATTGTATTAAAAACTTTTTGCTGTTCTTCATTTAGCTTTAGAGTTGTTTTATTTTTTTCATTATGATTAATACGATATTTTTTTTGTAGAGTAATATTTATAAGTCCAAGTTTTTCTAGTTCTCTAATAGAAGTATTATCAAATTCACTTTTTAATACTTCTTCTTCACTTAATAATCGCTCTAAAATATCTACTTTCTTCCCCTTATGAGTTTTTATAAACTCTAAGACAATACTTTTACTAGCTTTTAAACTTACAAATTTATCATATTTTATATAGTTTGATTTTTGCGTTTTTATTTTTAAACTACTAGGAAGCATAGCTTGATATGCTGTAATCAAATTGCATAACGTATTTTCTTTTAAAAATTTACCTAAATTTAGTAATTCCTTATTTAAAACTAAAAATTCATCTTCAATTCTAGCTATTTCTTTTAACTCATACTCTTCTTTATATTCATCTTTTATTTCAATAACAATACCATGCACTAATCGGTTATTAAAAGGAACTAATACTTTCATGCCAACCCTAATTTTTCCAAATAATCCTTGAGGAATTTTATACGTAAAAGCTTTATCTAATGTTTTTACAGGATATTCAATTAAACAATAAGCATACATATAAAAACCTCCTTACAAATTTACTTCTTTATTCTAACTCTTTTAAAACTAAAACCTTGATTCCATAAAAAATAAAATTCTTTAAAATCAATATATTTTTCTAACTGAAATGCAGATGCGTAAATTTTCAAGAATCCTATTAAAGTTCTAGCATTTCCATCAGTAAATATCTGTATTTGCCATAACTTATAAAATATATCTAGCGATTCTTCATCAAATACCCCATAAACTCCTTTTATAGTTAATCTATTTAATAATGCATTTATCCTATTTTTAACTTCATCATCAATAAAATTTCGTAAACCATGATTTTGTAATATATAAATATCTCCAAACAAATAATCATGCAGTTTTATTAAAAAATCAAAGTTATATTCTGATTCTCCCAAAGTAAACTCATAATCTAGTAGAGAAATTTTAGTTTCAATTAATGTATTTTCAATTTGCTCAAAACGGCCTTTATTTAAAATCCCTAATTTGTTTATCATATTACCCCCCATATTTATAAAATAAAAATGGTGTCCTCGATAGGATTCGAACCTACGACCTACCCCTTAGGAGGGGGTCGCTCTATCCAGCTGAGCTACGAGGACATATTTTTATTTTACTACAAAATAGTTAATAAAACTAGATAATTTTGCAAGAAAAAATATGTTTCGTTATGAAACATATTAATTTTCTAATCTTGCAAGTTTTTCTTTTTCTAAATTAAGCTTCTCTTTTTCGCTATTTACTAAAGATTCTGGGGCACGACTTACAAAATTTTCATTACTAAGTAACCCTTCTCTTTTTTTAATAGAGGCCTTTAAATCTTCAATCTCTTTTGCTTTTTGCTTTAACTCATCTTCGGTTATTTCTTTTTCAAAGTAAATATTTAAATCATAATTTTTATAATGAACATTATAACTTGTTATATCAAGATTTTTATCTGTTACTTCATTTATTTTTAACATTTTAGAAATAAGTGTATAATCACTAGAATTATTAAACTTAATAATAACACTTTTATCCATGTGATTTTCTTGATATATTTTACGATAAAGCTTAATAAATTCAATTGCACTATCAATCTCTTTTTCTTCTTCTAGAAATATTTCTTTTTTATTAAATAATGGATATTCACTAATCATTATATCTTCTTTAGTGCCTGAAATGTTAGAGTAAATTTCATCAGTTACATAAGGCATAAATGGAGATAACATTTTTAATATTCCAATTAAAACTTTTCTTAATACTTTTTTTGTTGTAATATTATCTATATTAAATTTTGCAAATTCAATATAATTATCACAAAAATCATTATAAATAAAATTATAAATTTCCATTCCCGCATTATTAAGTTCAAACTTATCCATATATTTTGTAACATTCTTAATTGTATGATTATATTTACTTAAAATCCATTTATCAGATGAAGTTAAATCGGATAAATTTTCGTCTAAATCTTTTGATCCTTCTAAATTCATTAATACAAAACGAGATGCATTCCATAATTTATTAATAAAATTCCATGTTGATTTTAAAACTTCTTCATCAAATCTTAAATCTAATCCATTAGATACCGCCGTAGTTAGATAATAGCGTAATGCATCTGCACCATATTTATCACACATATCCATTGGATCTATTCCATTACCAAGGCTTTTAGACATTTTTCGACCTTCCTTATCGCGAATAAGTCCATGAATTAAGCAATACTCAAATGGACGCGTACCCATAAATTCTAAGCTTTGGAAAGTCATACGATTAACCCAGAATGGTATAATATCATATCCTGTTACTAAAACACTGTTAGGAAAATAGGTTTTTAAATCTTCTGTATTATTAGGCCATCCTAATGTTGAAAAAGGCCATAATGCACTAGAAAACCATGTATCAAGAACATCTTCATCTTGGATCCAGCCACTTTCTTTAGGAGCTTCTAATCCTACATATGTCTTACCATCCTTATACCAAGCGGGTATTCTATGTCCCCACCATAGTTGTCTTGAAATACACCAATCATAGGTGATTTCCATCCAATGATTCATAATTTTTTCAAAACGCTTAGGAACAAAATTAACTTTACTATTCTTATCTTTTTGATTTTCTAAAACAGTGTCTGCTAGTGGTCTCATTTTTACAAACCATTGCTTTGATACTATTGGTTCAATTAATGCGCCACTTCTCTCACTAAATGGTGCATTGTGAGTAATATTTTCCACTTCAAGTAATAATTCTTTTTCTTTTAGTTCTTCTATTAATTTTTCGCGGGCAACAAATCTATCAAGTCCATTATAAATTCCAGCTTGATCATTCATTGTACCATCTAAGTTTATACACTGTATCATTGGTAAATTATGTCTTTTTCCTACTTCATAGTCATTCGGGTCATGAAAAGGCGTTATTTTTACACATCCTGTGCCTTTAGACATATCAGCATGAAGATCCCCAATAATAGGAATTAAGCGATTAACAATTGGAAGCACAACATTTTTGCCAATGTATTTTTGATAGCGCTCGTCTTCTGGATTAACTGCAACTGCAGTATCTCCAAATAAAGTTTCTGGACGGGTCGTTGCTACATCTAAATACTCTTCTGTTCCTTCTATTTTATATTTCAAATGATAAAAAGCTCCGGGAATATCTTTATAAATAACTTCTTCATTTGATAGCGCAGTCATTGTAGCAGGATCCCAGTTAATAATTTTAGATCCTTGATAAATAAGACCTTTTTCATATAATTCAACAAATACTTTTCTTACAGCAAGAGACAATCCTTCATCAAGAGTAAATCGTTCTTTAGAATATGCCAAAGATAATCCAAGCTTTGCCCACTGTTTATGAATATTTAAAGCATATTCTTCCTTCCAAGCCCACGCATGGTTAAGCCATTCTTCACGTTTTAGGCTTCTTGGATTAATACCCATATCACTTAACTTTTTATCAACTTTAGATTGAGTAGCAATACCGGCATGATCCATTCCTGGAAGCCAAAGCGTATTAAACCCTTTCATTCTTTTATAACGAATTAAACAGTCTTGAATAGCTGTATCCCAAGCATGTCCGATATGTAATTTTCCTGTTACATTTGGAGGGGGTATTACAATGCAAAATGCTTCTTTTGCTTCCTTGTTTGGTTCAAAATATCCATTTGCTACCCAGCGTTCATATTTTCCCTCTTCAACACTTAAATGATCATATTTTTTATCTAGCATATTTTTTGCTTCCTTTCCAAATAAAAAAAGTGAGTACCAAAGGGTGCATAATGCACGGTACCACCTTTATCTTTTTCTTCAAATTTTTAACGCAGTTTCCTGCGGGTTTTAAAACCTGCTAAACAAGCTACCTTCAAAATCTTTCTTACTTATTTCCACCTACCATAAGTTCTCTATTAAAGAAATAAATTTTTACTCCTCTTGCTTTTATCACATTTAATAAATAGATTTTAACAAATTAATGCCTTTTTTTCAAGTATTAATTTTTATTTTTAATCTTTTCTTCTATAAATAAAACAAATTCATCATATAATTTTGTGAAAGTTTCTTCACTACCAAACAAACGATAGCTAATAGAATTATTATCAACTTCATTTTGACCTATTACAATAGTAACTGGTATTTTCTTCATGATACTTTCTCTCATTTTATAAGATAACTTTTCATTTCTTTGATCAAGTTTTATTCTAAGTCCAAGTGCATCTAATTTATTTTTAATACCTTTTGCGTAATCTAAATGATATTCATTATTAACAGGGATTACATTTATTTGAACAGGCGCTAACCATAGAGGGAATGCTCCTGCATAGTGCTCAATTAAAATTCCAATAAACCTTTCAATTGACCCAAATATAACACGGTGAAGCATGACAGGTCTTTTTTTACTTCCGTCTTGATCAACATAAGTTAAGTCAAATCTTTCTGGAAGATTCATGTCTAATTGAATTGTTCCACATTGCCATACTCTTCCAAGTGAATCTTTAATATGGAAATCTAGTTTTGGACCATAAAATGCTCCATCTCCAGGATTAATTTTACAATCATGACCTGCTTTATGACAAGCTTCTTCTAAGGCAGCCTCAGAGCGATCCCAAATTTCTATTGCACCTATATATTTTTCTTCTGGTCTTGTAGATAATTCTATTTCATATGTTAATCCAAAAATTTTATAAACTCTATCAATAAAATTAATTAATCTTACTACTTCATCCTCAATCTGATCTTCTCTCATAAAAATATGTGCATCATCCTGTGTAAATGTTCTAACTCTGAATAATCCATTTAAAGCTCCACTAGCCTCATGTCTATGAACCTGACCTAATTCTCCAATTCTAAGAGGTAAATCTTTATATGAATGAAGTGAATTTTTATAAACAAGCATTCCTCCCGGACAATTCATTGGCTTAATAGCAAATGTCCTCTCATCAATTTCACTCGTATACATATTTTCACGATAATTATACCAGTGTCCTGATAGTTCCCATAATTCTTTATTTAACATAATTGGTGTTTTAATAAATTCATATCCTTCTTTGGCGTGTTCTTGATACCAAAAATTTTCAAGTTCATTTCTAATGATCATTCCATTATGTAAGAAAAATGGAAATCCAGGGCCATATTCGCTCATCATAAATAGATCTAGTTCTTTGCCTAATTTTTTATGGTCTCTCTTCTTAGCTTCTTCTAGATAATTTAAATGCTCTTCTAACTTTTCTGGAGTATCAAAACAAATCCCATATATTCTTTGTAAAACTTGATTGCTAGAATCTCCCTTCCAGTAAGCACCACTAACTTTTAATAGTTTAAAGTTTTTAAGTTCTTTAACTGACTCTACATGAGGTCCACGACAAAGATCTGTAAAATCTCCTTGTGTATAACAAGAAATAACTGTATCTTCTGGATCCATCCTTTCAATCAAATCTATTTTATAAGGATCATCATGAAATTTTTCTAACGCTTCCTCCTTAGAGATTTCATTTCTTACGATTCTCTTTCCATCTTTGCTAATTTTTTTCATTTCACGTTCTATTGCCGGCAAATCATCTTCAGTTAGCGTTTTACCACCCAAATCTATATCATAATAAAACCCTTCTTCAATTACTGGTCCAACCCAAAATTTTGCCTCAGGATATAAATGCTTTACTGCTTGAGCAAGCAAATGAGCACAACTATGATTTAGGACACTTAATTTTTCATTTTCTTTAATATTTATCATTTTCTTTCCTCCTTAAAATAAAAAACCACAAAACTTGCAAGGAGCAAATTCTGCGGTACCATCCTTTATATCACTTAACTACTCTTAACGCGAGCTTACGGGGAGTATTAATCCCTCTATAAAAGTAGTAATTTATAACTTCATTTATTAACTTTCACCAACCGTTAACTCTCTTTAAAATAAATATTATAAATCATGTCTTTTAATCTTTGATTATAACTATATTATATCACTATTTATAAACAACTGCAATTAAATTATAATATTTTCTCCACTTTCACAATGTTTATAAAAATCTTTTAGCCCGATATGATATTTCGGTTTCTTATACTTATAAACGCATAAATAATCATTGTCCATAAATTTAATATTTTTATTTTTTTTGAATTTTTCTCTTACGTTAGTAAGCAAATCATATAAACTTGAGTATTCATGGATTCCTTTATTTGAATCTAATGAAAACTCACTCCAATAAAACTTATCATTTGCTTCATATACACCAAAAGTATGAGTATACATTCTTCTAGATTCATAATAAACCATAAAATAAGAATCAAATTTTACTCCTAGAGATTTAAAACAATTTCTTTCAACTTCTACAATATCGAAAGAAGTTCCAACTTTATTTTTTATAGTTTCTTCTGGGCTAGATAAAACATATTTCTTTTTAAAGCCCTTTTCTGGATCTGTATAAATATTCTTTTCAGAATCGCACCACCCAAAATCGATATCTGATAAATAGCTTTTAATTTCATTTACATCATTAAATTTTTCCATAAGACTCCACCTACGACACCTATTATAACAAAAAACATCTACATTTTGCAATCTAAAATTTAAAGGCCTAGTTCTCTTTTTAAAGACTCTTTATTAATTTTTTCTTTTGCAATGCCAAGAAGCGTTTCTAAATCATCACTTTCTTCTTCTAAATCCATTCTCAATATTTGAATTATAAAGTCTTTTAATTCTAAAGGAATATCCTCTATTTTAACTGTCTCATCTATTAAATATGATTCAATCCATTCTTCTGCTAAACCTAAAACATTTGTCTCTTCTTTTTCCTCATCATATAGCTTACTTTGCAATTTATTATATCTACCATCTATCATTCCAATATAATTTTTTATCCGTTTATTAAAAGATGACAAATTTTTAGAATAATTATTATAATTTTCCATAAATTTCTTAGCTTTATCTGTCTCTCTCATAGCAACAAGATTTATTATAGGTAAAATAATAAAACATAAAACAGGATTGTGTAAAATAAAGCCTAAACTAAACATACCGATAAATAAACCACAACTGCTTAAAACCATTTTTCTAATAGTTCTATTTCTATTTGTAATTCTTTCTTCTTCATTTTTTTCTGATATTCTTTGTGCTTCTTCCAATAAAAGATGACATTTAAAATCAAGCAAATTTATTTTATATCGTGATAAAACGCTTCCACCTGTTAAAATATTATGTATTTCATTTAAAGCTTTTTCTATTGCCTTTAATTTATTATCTGTATTATTCTCCATAGTATCACCAAAAATTCTTAAGGCTTATTATAACTGTTTATTTAATAAATGTAAAGTTAAAACATTTTATCAACATTTTTTGGAACTTCATCTTCTACAACTTTTTTAATTATTTTATTTTTTAAATCAGGATTAACTTTCTTTCCTGTCATTTTACTTAATGTATCTATTACTTCACTTAAAGTTTTTGGATCTTTCATATTCCCTTTTTGTAATTTTTCTGCAAGATTTACAATTGTATCTTTATCGACTTTAGTTTTCTTTTCAACTTTCTTAAAAAAAGAATCATCTAACATAAAAAATACCTCCTAAAATATTATATGTTAGAGGGTATCTTTGGTTATTTATAATAACAAAAAATTATTTTTCATTTTTATTTTTAAACTGTAAAATGATTGGAGTTCCTGTTAAATCAAAATTTTCTCTTAACTTATTCTCTAAATATCGCTCATAACTAAAATGAACAAGTCCTTTATTATTAACATTAAATGTAAATTTAGGAGGTCTAATGCCCGTCTCACTTACAAAATAAATTTTAAGGCGTTTTCCCTTATATGATGGCGGAGCATTTAGACTCACCGCTTCTGTAATCACATCATTAAGTAAGCTTGTTTTAATCTCTTTTTGGTTATTATTATATGCACTAATAACTTCAGGCATTAAAGTGTGAATTCTTTTTTTAGTTTTAGCTGATAAGAAAACAACTTTTAAATATTGAGCAAATTGAAATTCATTAGCAATTTTTGTTTTCCAGATTTTTATGGCTAAATCAGGATTTTCTACAGTATCCCACTTATTTACAACGAGTACTATTCCTTTTCCTGATTCTATTGCATATCCCATAATATGTTTATCGTGTTCTAAAATACCTTCTTTAGCATCAATAACAACAACACATACATCTGCCTCATCAATACTTTTCATACTTCTAAAATAACTAAAACGTTCTACATTTTCATAAATTCTTCCTTTTTTACGAAGCCCTGCAGTATCAACAACAATATACTCTTTTTTATCATATGTAAACTTAGTATCTAATGAATCTCTAGTAGTACCAGCGATATCACTAACAATTGCTCTTTCTTCATTTAATATAGCATTCATTAAACTACTTTTACCTACATTAGGTCTACCAATAATACAAAATTTAGGAATTGCATTATCACTAGTACTATTTTCTGGAATATTTTTAGTTATTTCGTCTAATACTTCTGTAAATCCAATATTATGTTCACCACTTACAGCAATAATTTTCTCGAATCCTAATTCATAAAATTCATAAATAGCACTTTCACGTTTATTATTATCAATTTTATTAACAAGTACAATTACTTCTTTTTTAGTTTTAATAAGTAAATCACGAATATAATAATCACTTGCATCTAAACCGTATTTTCCATCTACAACAAATAAAATTAAATCTGCTTCATCCATCGCAAGTGCTGCTTGCATTTTTATTTCACTATTAAAATCATTATTATCACTTACAACTCCTCCAGTATCAATAAGAGAGAACGTTTTATCATGATAAGTTACATTACCATAAATTCTATCTCTAGTTATACCAGGCTCATCCATAATAATGGATTTTTTTTCTCGAATTAACTTATTAAAAATAGTTGATTTACCAACATTAGGTTTTCCAATTAAACAAACACATTTTTTCATCTTAGGTTCCCCTTCCTTTTTAGTTTTTCTATTTTATCATAAAATATTTAAATTAACAAACATTATTATCATTTATATAAGCTTTTATTTGATTATTTTTCAAATAAAGAATAATACTTTCTTCATTCAAGCTTTCTTTATTAATTGGATTTATAACAATATCATTTTTGTCTCCATCGAATTTTCCTGCATTTATTAGATCTTGAACTTTAATCGTAATGCTTTTATTTCCTTCAAATAATTCCGTGCTTTTATTAAGCTCTTTCTCATAAATTTTGCCATATTCTATAGCTTTACTTTTAATAAGTTCTAACTTTGCACAATACATATTTTCATTTGATTTTTTAGACATTGATAAAACATTAGTAGTTACCATGGTTGTAATTAGTCCTAAAATCACAATAACACATAATAATTCTGTAAGTGTAAATCCTCTTTTATTTTTCATTTATATACACATCCTAATCTAATTAAAGTATATCATGTAACCCAAAACTTAGCAAAACAAAAAGACACTAAAGAATATAATTAGTGTCAAATTTAATTTAAATTTTTAGTAATTTATTTTTATTTTTTATTTTTAATATAACTAAAACCCCTACTAAAACTAGAATAATTCCTCCACTAATCATACCCGTTTTAGGATTTTCTACTTCAACAACAGTTATTACAACTTCATTGCTTTCTTCTTCAAAATCATCATTTAATACTTTTGCACGATTCTTGATTTTTCCAAGCTTTGTATCATCTTTTACTTTAACTCTTATCGTAAAAGTTTTATCCTTTTTACCATCTAAGTCAAATTGCCATGTTAACACACCATTTTCATAAGTAGCTCCACTTGCATCAATGATTTCTAAGTTATCATCAATATGATCAGTTACAATAACATTTTTAAGGTTTAGAGAATTATTATTTATAATCTCTATAGTATACTTAAACTCTTTTCCAGCCTGAACTTCTTTTTCATTACTACTTTTTTTAATGCTGATACTAGGTTTATCTAGAGATTCTTTTTTGTCCCCTTCTATTACAATTATTACAACCTCATTACTTTCTTCTTCTAAATCATTATAATAAACTTTTGCTTGATTTTTAATTTCCCTAAGCTTTGTATCATCTTTTGCTTTAACTCTTATCGTAAAAGCTTTATCCTTTTTGCTATCTAAGTCAAATTGCCATGTTAACACACCATTTTCATAAGTAGCTCCACTTGCATCAATGATTTCTAAGTTATCATCAATATGATCAGTTAAAATAACATTTTTAAGGTTTAGAGAATTATTATTTGTAATCTCTATTGTATACTTAAACTCTTTTCCAACCTGAACTTCTTTTTCATTACTACTTTTTTTAATGCTGATGCTAGGTTTATCTAAAGCGCCTGATGATTCCTCTTTTTCCACTGTCACAACAGCAGTAGCTTCGATAGTTTTTTTCCCTTCTTCCACGGCAATGGCAGTATTTACAATTTCTCCTTTACTTAAAGTATTATTTTCTTTAACATGCAATGTAATTGTAACACTTTTGCCAGCTTCAATTTTTCCAATGTCAAAAGAAAATTCATTGTTATTTTTAGTATAACGAGCGTCTGAACTTATTAACGTTAAGTTATTATCTAAAGTATCTTTTAAAACGATATTTTCAGAAACAGCATTCCCCATATTTTTAACAGTAATTTTGTAATCAAAAACTGATCCTGGAGCAATTTTATTTTTACTTGCTTCTTTATTAACTTGAATATCTGAATACACAATATTTATAGTATTACCAGCCTCAATTGGATCTTGCCCCTCTACAGTTAAAGTTGATTTATTATAAAGACTTCTTTTTAAAGTATCCTTAAGTCTTACTTTTATGGAAATAGTCTTTGTCTCTGTTCCAGCTTTAAATGTTCCTAAAGACCACGTATATGTATTAGAACTCGTAAGTGTTGCTCCACCATTATCTATTACTTCTAATTCTTCTGGAATTACATCTTTGATATTTACAACATCAGTTTCTAAATAATTATATAAACCCGTCACTTTAATTCGATATTCAAATTCTTCTCCAACTTTTATATTTGAAATCTTAACGCCATCTTTATAAGCATCTTTATTCATTGTAAACTGATTAATATTTACTTTTTCGGTAACGGAGGGTTTAATTTCAACTCTACAATCATCACTATCTATTATCTTTCTTGCCATTATTGATGCAAATACCACTTCACCATCACTCTTAGTATAAGTCTTTTTAGATGTTAAATTATACTTGGCAGTATTCTTATCAAAAGTACCCACAAAATCATTTTCCAGCTTAGTAGAAATAATTTCATATCCTCTTAAAATTAATTCTCCTTCTAAATGATTTACTTGTGTGCTTGGCAAATCTTTCAAATTAAAGAGTAAATTGTATTTACACCCAGTACTACTTTTACAATCTCCTGATACATATTTAACATTATAATTATAACTTGCAGCATCTACAGAAGCTATACCTAAAATAAATAAAAAGGCAAATAACATTAATAATGCAATTTTTTTCATAAAAACACTCCACTTACTTTCCTACTATATTTTTATAATAACACATGATTAATTTTTAAGTAAACAATCTTTAGGTTAATAAGCCAGAGTTTACATTAAAATGTCAATTTTTGTCGAACGCTTTTGCTTGCATTTTAATAAATATATATTTACAATAATAAACCAAGCGTTAGGGCTAATGTCTACCAGATTCTAATTAGATACCTTTTTATTCCATTATTACCCTTATGGGGGTTTTGGCAAGTAGAAAAAAGATGATTAAATAAAGGTTCAGATAAAGGTAACTTTATCAAGAATAATAAAAAAGACACTAGTCATTACGATCAGTGTCTCCCTAAAAACTAGGTAGGCATTAGATTGCACCCTAACGTTCTACTAACTTTAGTTTAACATATTTTTTTATAAATACAATAAGGACTTACTATGGAATTAAATGTTTTAGGAAATACTTTAGATAAAGAGCAGGCAAAAGCAGCATTATTAAATAATAAAAATATCATAATTATCGCTGGAGCAGGATCTGGTAAGAGTCTTACTATGGTAGGAAAAATAAAATATTTAGTATATAACTTAAATATTAATATAAACGAGATACTTTGTATAACTTTTACAAATGCTGCAGCTAAAAGTCTTGAAGACAAAATAAAAAAAGAAACTGGTTTACAAAATAAAGTATACACATTTCATAAGCTTGCGCTGGATATATTAAATGAAAATAAAATAACATACAAAATTGCTAGTGATGACTTATTAGAGTATGTTACTAATGAAATTTTTTATGCTATTGGTATAGAACCATACTTTAAAAAATTATTTTTGAAGCAAAACTATCTTTATTCACTTGAATTTGCAAATTATAAAAATACCATTATCAAGTTTATCCGCTTGTTTATTTGTAATTATACTAATATGAAAGATTTTGATAAGCTAATTAAAAAAGCTAAAAAGAAAGATATCCCATATCTTAAAATTATAAAAAAAATACTAGAACAATATATTTTAGAAAAAAAATCTCAAGGTTTAATTGATTTTGATGATATGATCACACTAGCAACTAGCTTAGTAAAAGAAAATAATTTTCAAAAGACTTATCGATATATTATAATAGATGAATATCAAGATACTTCTAAAATTAGAGAAAATCTGGTACGTGAAATTAAAAATAAAACTAATGCTTACGTTACAGTTGTAGGTGATGATTTTCAATCCATATATCGTTTCTCAGGTTGTGACATTAATCATTTCTTAGATTTTACTAAAAACTTTAAGCCTGCTAAGAAAATCTATTTAACAAATACTTATCGCAATAGTAAAGAATTAATTCGTGTTGCAGGTGATTTTATTATGGAAAATAAAAGGCAAATTAAAAAGAAATTAAAATCTAGTAAAAGCATTAAAAAACCAATTATAATATATTTCTACAAATATAAAAATGATATTATTAAATTAATGAAAATAATGCCTAAAAATTTAATGGTATTAGGAAGAAATAACCAAGATTTATATTCCTACTTTAGTAACTTTAAATTAGAAAATGATAAAATATTTTATCAAGATAAAAATATTTATTTTAAAACAATTCATAAATCTAAAGGACTAGAAGAAGAACATATTTTAATTGTTAATTTAACCAGTGATAATAATTCTCTTCCGTCAAAAATAAAAGAAGAAAATATTTTAAAATATGTTACTAAAAAAGATATATACCCTTTTGAAGAAGAAAGAAGACTTTTTTATGTAGCATTAACAAGAACTAAAAATTATTGCTATTTATTTGTGCCAAAGAAAAACCCCTCAATTTTTATTAAGGAGCTTGTTCACAATTATAGAAAATACATAACGATTATTTACCTTTAGGTTTTACTCTTGACCTTAAATAACCCATTTGCTCAGCCTTCGCTTCTACCGCTTTTTTTGTTCTTCCTAAAACTATAGCAATTTCACTATAATTCATTGTTTCGAAATGTTTTCTTAAATATTCTAATTCTTTTCCTTTCCAAAATTTGCTAAGGCGATAAGCATATCCTAACTTAAGCAACATACATTGCACAGCGGTATCTGTCCTATGAATTTTACTAGCGATTTCTTCATAACTAAGCCCACATCTTAATAGCCATATGGCATTTTGAATATCTGCCTCACTCCAGCGACGATATAAAATGGGATTCTCTATTTTATCTCTTGATCTTTTCTCTCTAAGCCAAGATGGTTCAGTTCCTAAAGCATATTCTTCTACATTTCTAGAATCCCATTCATTTTGATTCTTTTCAAGGAATTTCAACAAGTCAAATAAATCAATAACATAATACGATTTATTATTTGTTAATTTTAAAGATTGTATTTTAAGACCCAGTTTTACCCAAGTAGACATAATAGTATCTCTAGAAATATTTAAAATTTCACTCACTTCTGATATCGTTAATATTTCCTGATTATTTTCTAACATAGGCCCTAAATTCATTCGCACAGCTTTTACTTTTAATGAAAAAACTGTTCTCCTTAATTTTTTCGCAATTGCTTCTACTGGAATATATCCCCAATTTTCTTTTAAATACTCCTCTTCTTTTTGCGTCCAATTTCGTCTACAAGAAATTAAAATAATATTTAATTTTCGAGCTTTTAAATACACAGAGTTTCTGCTTCTTTCAAGAACATCGGCAACAAGATAATAATGATATTTTCCAGATAAATTAACTAAAGTATCAATATCATCTTTACTCCATGCTTGTGACTTAGGAGCTTCTAAACCATGACTAGTTGCAACTTTAGTAACTGAGGCCCAACTACAATTAAATCTTTTTTTCATACTATGAGCAGATTCTTTTCCCCAATTATTTAAAATGTAATTTACTTCTTCTTGAGTAAATACTTTTTTATTTCTTGTCATATATACCCCCAACTAGTTTAATTACCTTCAACTTTTACTATAGTAGATCCTCGAATTCATTTTCTTCTTTTTCTACTATCTTAATAGTTTCATGTGTTTTTACAGCATTATAAATTAAATCTTCAAAAGGAATCAATTTCTCATATTCGCGGCATAATTCTTTACTTGGATTAATAACTGGATGCTTTGGTACAAAAATAGTACAGCAATCTTCAAAAGGTAAAATACTTGTTTCATAAGTACCAATCTTTTTAGCTATGTCAATAATATCTAATTTATCAAAACATGCAACAGGACGAATTACCGGAATACTAACTACTTCATTAATTGCATTCATACTAGTAAGAGTCTGACTTGCAACTTGACCAATTGATTCTCCATTAATCAAAATTTTAGCATTCTTGCGACTGGCTAGTATTGCGCTTATTCTATACATCATTCGCCTCATTATTGTAATTAAGTATTCATGAGGAATATTTTTATAAATAGCTTCTTGAATATCAGTAAAATTAATAACATGAACTATTACTTCATGATTATATTTGGCAAGATTTCTAGCAAGACTCATAACCTTATTTTTAGCTTCATTACTAGTATGAGGAGGGCTTTCAAAATAAACCGCTTCTATTTTAACTCCTCGCTTCATAGCAAGATATCCTGCAACGGGAGAATCTATTCCTCCACTTAACATGAGTAATCCTTTTCCAAGAGTTCCTAAGGGATATCCTCCAATACCCATAACTTTATCAAAATATATTAAAGTATTATCACGTCTATACTCAATATTAACTAAAACTTCTGGATTATTTACATCTACTTTTAAATTTGGAATATTTTTAAGAATAATGCCTCCCATTTTTTTACTAAGTGAAATACTAGTTTCAGGAATATTCTTATTACTTCTTTTGGTTTCTACTTTAAAAGTATTAAATTCTTTAGCCTTTAAAAGATTAACTACATGATGCCCTACTTCTTCAACATCAAGACTTGGAATTACATAGCAAATATTCATCTCATGTATACCAAAAACATTTTTTAGACGCTCTATTGCTTTATCGTACTCAGAAGTATGTATATACATTCTTCCTAAATCATAATCGACTGTAGCATCTATTTCTTTTAACGCAAATTTAATATTATCTCTTAGTTTTGTTAAAAAGAAATTAATATTATCTTTTTTAGTAGATAACTCTCCATATTTTATTAAAATTATTTTTTCCATATACATCACAAAAGTATTATACATTATAATATTATAAATTGTAAAGAAATAATTTTACAAACATTTGATTGCTTTTATAACAATCTTATAGTATAATAAATATAGGAACATTTAATAGTTGGGTGATTGCCTCTTATTCTAAAAATAGAAATGGAGGTGATAAGATGAACAAGAAAGATTTTCTAATCTTTTCATTGATTATCATTATCCTTTTACTTATAATTTTGCTTTTTGTAACATTATTTTAAAAGAAAATCACCTAACTCTAGCATAAGAATTAGGTGATGCCAAACCAAATGGCAACACTCAATACGAAGATATTGAATGTTCCTTTTTTATTGTATGAAATTTCTTTCATCTATATACATAATAACATAAATTTAAAATTATGTCTATATTCTATTTATGTAGCCCACTTAATTTACAATACACTTGATCAAAATATTCAATAAATTTATTAATATCATCAGTAGTAGTTAAATGAGATAAACTAATTCTAAGTGTTGATTCTGCTCTTACTTTATCATTATAAATAGCTAGTACACTAGAAGAAAAATTTCCACTAGAACAAGCTGTATTAGTACTAACATAAACTTCAAATTCTTCTAGAGCGTGTAAAAATGTTTCGGCTTTAATATTTCTAAGACTTATATTTAAAATATGAGGAATAGAATATTTTGTTTTATTTATCATAACCCCTTCATATTTACTTAAAGCATTTACAATTTTTTCATTTAAACGTTCAATAAATCTTTCTCTTTTTTCAAGGTCTGTAGTTGCAAGTCTGACTGATTTAGATAATGCGACAATAAGGGGCACCGCAGGAGTTCCTGGATTTAACATATTAGTTTTTCCAGATCCATATAAAATAGGTGCAATATTTACATTGTTATTTTTATATAACACTCCTATTCCTCTAGGGCCATAAATCTTATGGCCAGAGAATGTTGCTAAATCAACGTCATGTAAATTCATACTAACTTTTCCTATTCCTTGTGTCATATCAGAGTGAATAATAGTCTGTCCATTTTCTTTTTTTACAATTTGTCTAATCATTTTAAGAGGTTGTCTAACTCCAGTTTCACTATTAACTGCAACTATACTAACAAGTATGGTATCTGGTCTAATTAAACTTTTTAAATCATCAAAATCAATTAAACCTTCATTATCATTTTTTACATAACTAATCTCAAAGCCAATACTTTCTAAATAATCACAAATAGCATAAACAGAAGGATGCTCTAACTTAGAAACAATAATATGTTTCCCTCTTTTATGATTTTGCAAGGCTACTCCAATTAAAGCTAAATTATTAGCTTCAGTAGCACTACTAGTATAAGTAATTTCATCTTCTCTAATATTAAATATTTCAGCAATTTGTTTTGTTGCACTATTCATTAGATTTTTAGCTTTAACACCTAGTTCATGTAATGAATTAGGATTACCAAAAAAATCTTTACTAGTTCTATTATATGTATCTAACACTTCATATCCAATTGGTGTTGTCGCACTATAATCTAAATATATCATATAAGTCACCCTATATTCATTATACAAAAAATATGAGTATAATTCTACTCATATTTTTATGATTTAATAAAAAATTATTAAATAGTTAATTCATATGGATGTTCTTGTGAACCATCTCCATCAACTATTTGCACATTAGATTTCAGATATATAGTTGGGCGAATGCTATTTTCTAATCCGGGATAAAGCGAATTAATGTTATAGTCATAGCTTACATAATATTGTGAACTTTCACCATCTGCACTTGGCGTTAACATCCATTGATTGTTATTATTTAATAGCCAGTTATTTGTTTTACACGAACCAGTATAGGAATATTTCCATAGCGAAGCTGTTCTTGGACATGATGTGCTATCTACTGCGTATCCATAATCGCTTGGATACATAAGCCCTATATATCCATTCCATGTCGCTATGGTTGGATTTGATTTAGCTCCAGTTGTTCCTCTTTCTTCAATATAAAATGCTGATACAATTGAAGAAGAACTTGAAGCTCCTCCTATATTCCATTTTGCATTTTCAATCATTTCTCTTGCTGTATCTTTGATGCTTACACCTGCTATTGATACTGTCGGATTAATATTGCCATCTCCATGATTAGGATTTCTATAATTATAGTTTATATCTTCTCCATTTAAGTATTGTCCATTTAATATTGTTTTGATATCTGATTCTGTCCAATCATTTGATCCATAATATCCATATGTATCCCATCTAATATTTCCTATAGATTCATTTCTTATTAGTTTGACTAAACTCTCTGTTTCATTTGTATCAGCATTTACTGTTTCAAATACTCCGATTATTCTCCATAATTCATTATTGAATCTTACATAATTATTTGGGTTTGCTCCTTCATATCTATATCCTGTATCTACTACTGTTCCATCTTCTTTTGTAAATGTCTCATGTACCATTTCATTCTTTGCTATTAAATATTTACATGTATCATTTGTACAATATTCTTTCTCTTCTAATAATTCTACATTGATATTACCTGTAAAAGAACCATTCATATCTATGTTTTGGCTATCTTCTTTATTTGGATATTCTAGTACTATATAGTAATATACTTTTGCTCCTACGTTGCTCGCATCTATCTCTTCATTCCTTATTAGTTTTACTTTTGTACTTGCTTCAGTTGATTCTATCATTCCTTCAGAAATTACCTCTCCTAATCCAGTTAAGTTCTCTGTACATTCCTCATACAACTCTTTTCTTATTGTTCCTTCTTCATGTTTTGCGCATTTAATGCTTGGATTCTTTTCTGTTGTTGCTTTATATACCTTATAATTTATGGTTGTATTTAGTGTATTAGTCCCATTCCATACTAAGTTATATATTACGTGACTATCTCCTGTTGCTGTTACTACAATCTTTGATATATTCTTATGTCCTGGATAGATATTGGTGTCGGTAAATCCAATAGATCCTGTAGTACTTACTACTGTATCTTGTTTTGTTGCAGTTGAACCACCTACATTGCTTCCTTCTCCTTCTTTAGTAATTCTACTTACAAAGTAGGCATAACTTATTCCAAATGAGAATGCTACTACTGCAAGTAATCCTATTACTAATAGTGTTATATTCTTTTTCTTCTCCATACTATTATCTCCTTACTATTTTATAAGTAAATAATAGCATACCCCCCCGAAGTCAATATTTTGGGCATTTCATTTACAAGATGTTTTACATAGAAAAAAGAAGTTCATTAAGCTTCTTTTTTGCGTTTTATAAATTTATTTTTGATTCTTGATAAGACATCTTTACCAAAGATACTATCTATTATTCCCATTTTATATGAGATAAAGAAATAAATAGCCGCTCCTACAGTAGCAGAAATAGCTATAAATAAAATGCAAAACATCCTTGATGCATAATTAACTGGAATTAACCATTTAATTAAAACTACTACTAATATCATAGGTACTAATGGAATAATAATTTTTCCTAAAGTTTTTCCAATATCACTATAATTAAAATGATAAGCTTTCTTTAAATATACTAGCGTTATGGTATATGATAATGTAAAACCTAAAAATGTCGCTACCATTGCGCCCCAATAAGCAGGAAGATTAAAATGGTAAAATAAATGCATAAGTGGAATATCAAGTAAAGTATTTAATAAAAACCCAGATATTGTACTTAAATAAACCATTTTAAATCTATTCATACTTTGTAATGTATTATTTGCAATAGAATAAATATTTCCAAATAATGGAGAAAATATTGTCATAGCAAGTAATGTAGTTCCAATACTACTATGGCCATAAAATACTGTCCATATAGAGTCACTTAATAAAGATATGCCTATACACATTGGTATTGTAATAAATAAAACTATTTCCATAGCTTTATTAAGCTTATGATTTACATCTTTATAGTTTTTTAAAGTAAAACTCTCTACTAAATGAGGACCTAAACTTGAAGAAATTCCCATACTAATTGTTGTAACTATAACACTAATTTTTGCTCCCCATGTCGAGATACCTGTTGCTACAAATTCAGATATATATGCTTCAAATCCTAAATTGTTCATTGTTCTTAAAACTAAAATCATATCAATATTATTATAAATAGTTGTAGCAACTGTAATAATAACAATAGGAATTGCATACTTTATTATTCTTCTAATAATTTGATTGTTAGTAATATTATCCTTTTTCTTAAATTCATAATCGAGATAAAATTGTTCTTTATGTTTCTTAAGCTTATGATGAACATAAATATCTGCCATAAGTTCTCCTAAGAATGCTCCAAATACGGCAATACCAATAGCATATTTTAGATCCATACCAAATACTTTTAAAACTAAAAAACTACCTAATATTACTACTAATATTCTTGTTGCCTGTTCAATTACTTGAGAGAATGATGCAACAGATATAACATTATGTCCTTGAAAAAAACCTCGATTCATTCCTAAAAATGGAAATAAAATAAGTGCAAATGATACAGACCGAAGTACAAATGTAACATCCCCTATCGTATTTCCTCCAGTCATGTCATGAATAATTAATTTGGAAATCTGAGGAGCAAATACAAATAATACTATAAAGGCTGCTATTGCAAAAAAGCCTAATATCTTTTTGCCAATCATAAAAGTTCTTATCTTTGCCTCTTGTTTATTTAAAGTATTAAACTCATTAATTAGTTTAGCAACAGCACTAGGAACACCTGATGCAGATATATCCAAAAATAAACCATAAATATTATAAGCATAAGCATATAATGCTGCCCCTGTTGCACCAACAATAGCATAAAATGGAATAACATATAATAACCCTAAAAGTCTTACTACAATAAGGGATATTGTTGCTATAATAGAACCTTCTAAAAATGAGTTCTTTTTCATTTATTTCACCTCTAACTTGTGTATATAATCATTGCTGTAAAACAATAAACTTGTTCTTCACCAAAAATAGAAATTGCCGTAGAAAATTTAATATCAACTACTTCACCTTCTAATGTACTTAAAAATTTATTTATACTTGCTTCTAAATCACTCTCATGAGATTCATCAATTACTTTTACTTTCATTATCTTCACCACTTAATAATGTAGCATAAATATTAACAATAAAATGTCGAAAATAATTGCGTATTTATAATTATACACTAATTTTTTTATGTTTACTAGTTATCATTTACTTTATTTATGGCAAGTTCATATAAGTTAACAGCAGTTTTTACTACTTCATCTTCACCAAACTTTTTGGCAAAATCCCTGATATTATTTGAATCATATTCATTATAATGATTAATCAAATACTTCATAGAACGAGCTAAATCTTTTTTATCATTTACTTTACATAAAATACCCGTACTTTTATTAATAAACATACGTGGTCCTAAGCAATCAGTAGATACAACAGGCATTCCACTAGCAAGAGCTTCTATACCAGGAATAGCAAAACTCTCTAACTCACTACTAATAATAAGAGCATGCTCTTTTTTAAAAATTTCGGCTATTTCAGGTTTTGACTTTTGACCCATGAATGTAACAATATCATCAAGATTTAAATCATGACATACCTTTTTATAATAATCTTCTAAAAAACCTGATCCTATAATATCTAAATGAACATTTATATTTTCATTTCTTAATATATTTAAAGCTTCTAGTGCCACATCGATTTTTTTCCCATCTCTAAGAGCACATACTATAACAAAACGAAATTCATCTTTTACTTTTCTTTTTACTTGATTACTAAAAATGTTGATATTTACAGTATTAGGAAGTAAATAAATATCTTTATGATATTTATTTATTATATCTTTCATATAACTACTAACACATGAATATACACTATTTTTTAATACAAAATTACTATATTTCTTATATGGTTCTTTGCTAAAGAATCGTTCTAAATCTCCACAATGTTCTGTTACGACTACAGGTATATGGTATTTCTTACCAATCATACACGCTGCGACCCCTGCAGGAACTATTACATGAGCATGAATTACATCAGGTTTGCCATATATTTTAATATATTTCTTAAAAGCTTTTTCCATTTTTCTAGCATAAAACTTCATTTGGAAATCAAAATTAATTGGCGCATAGTTTAACATTCTTTTTATATATACTTCATAATTTGATTCTTTTATTATCTCACTTTTTTTCATAAAAAGATATTTAAGAGGTTTACTAAGCCTTTGTCTATCAATGAAAAGCATGTTAGCTAGAATTCCATGATTATTTAAAGCTTCTGTGAATTCTTTATGATAAATTCCCATTAATTTATCAGCACCATTTGGATACCATGTAGGGATAACTAATACTTTCATATTTTATATTTAGTCCCTTCTTTTTCATTAATAATATCTAAGCATTTACGCATTAAATCTTTTCTACCTCTTTTTGATAAAACTTGAACCATATCAAATCCAGGTCTCCTATTTCCTTCAATAAAAGTTGCTCCATCTTCTGTAACAGCAATATCCCATCCCACAACATGAATATTTTTATTTACTTTAGCTGCTTCTAGAGCCATCTGTTTAATATATTCCCAATGAGGAATTTGAAAACCGTCAAATTTAACTTTCGATTTGGGATGTTTATCAAAGTATTCTAAATTTTTATTAAATGCTTTCCCTACTAATTTGCCGGTTTCTAAATCTATTGAAACTCCCATTCCTCCTTGATGAAAATTATCAACATGAGCTACTCCATTTCCAAAACGCATAGCAGCATATAAAATAAAAGCTTCATCTTGGTAGCAAAAAGTCATCATTCTAATTGTATTAACACTCTCACTACAAATTTTATTAATTTTTTTATTTTGAACAACATATTCTTCTAAAAAGTAATTTTCATTAATTAATTTGTCGTAAAAAGTATCAAAATCTTCTATATCATTACGATTTATTTTTTCTACTCCATGGCCGCCTAATCCATCATAAGGCTTCATCATAAATTCTTCATGATCATCTAAAAACTTTTTTAATTCTATCTTTGTTCCTTTATCGAAAAAATCACGATTAATATACTTTTTAAAATTTCTTAAAAAATTTGTTTTAATTGTAAAAAATGTTTTATATCTTGCTGGACTTACAATCTCATAAAATTTATCTTGATCTTTTATAGACACATACTCTAAAATTTCTTCTTTACTTTTTTTATATAATTCATAATTCAAGAAATCACTATATCCACATCCAATTAGGCGAAAACAATTTAAAAACTTAAACTGAAGTGAAATTACACTTTTATTTTCTTCCTTTGCTATTTTTTTAAGTTCATCGTTAAATCTTTTCATATTACCACTTAAGGCATATCTTACTATACTCAAAAAAATCTCATCTCCTTATCATTTAATAATATTATATCATATCAAAGCAAAAGAAAAAAGATATTGTACTACATTTTAATATCTCTTTATTTATAAAAAGTACACTTTTAAGTGTACTTAATTAAAATCTATCATTATTTCTTAAAAATGGTGGAATATCATATTCATTATCTAGATTTTCTGTTACGACTTCTTGTCTTCTTTTAGGCATTTTTCCATCTTCAGAAAATAGCATTTCATCAGTTTCGCTTTGATTTTCAAATCCTGTTGCAATAACTGTAACAATAACCTCGTCAGTTAAATTATCATTTTGAATAGCACCAAAGATAATATTAACATCATTATTAGCTGCAGCTCTAACTGTTTCAACAGCATCTTCAATTTCAAATAATGTTAAGTTAGAACCACCTGTAACATTAACGATTGCTTGAGTAGCTCCTTCAATGGTAGCTTCAAGTAAAGAATTAGCAACTGCTTGACGAGCAGCCTCAATAGCTCTATTCTCTCCAGCATTGCATCCAATACCAATAATAGCTGTACCACTCTTTTGCATAACTGTTTTAACATCAGCAAAGTCTAAGTTAATAATTCCTGTAACAGCAATTAAATCAGAAATTGATTGTACTCCACGATGTAGAACATTATCTACTTCTTTAAATGCATCTTTGAATGATGTATTTCTATCAATAATATCTCTTAATTTATCATTTGGAATAACGATTAATGTATCAACATTTTTCTTTAACTCTTCTAGTCCTAAAAGAGCATTTTCCATTCTTCTTTTTCCTTCAAATCTAAATGGCTTTGTAACAATACCAACTGTTAAGGCACCTGATTCTTGAGCAATTTCTGCAATTACGGGAGCAGCTCCAGTACCAGTTCCACCACCCATACCACAAGCAATGAATACCATGTCAGCACCTTTAATTGCTTCTTCTAAATCAACTTTTGATTCAATAGCTGCTGCTCTTCCTATTTCAGGATTTGCTCCAGCTCCTAAACCTTCAGTAATTGTAGAACCTATTTGTATCTTATTCTCACACTTTGAGGCATTTAACACTTGTAAATCAGTATTTACAACAATAAACTCTACACCTTTAACTCCTTCTTCAATCATTCGGTTAACAGCATTGTTTCCGCCACCGCCTACTCCAACAACTTTAATCTTTGCAATTTGATCCATTTCTAATCCGTTCATAAGCACTCTCCTTAATTATCAAAAAAATATCCAAATAATTTTCCTAAAATGGAATTTTCATTAATATTTACTTTTTTATGAGTTCCACTTAAAATCTCAAGTTCATCAAGATTAAAAGTTGAATACTCCTTGTTCTTTAATTTTAGGCGTCCATTATAGTAACAAATTGTTCCCACTGCTGTACTATATTTATTGTTTCTAACACCTATATAATCTATTTTACCAAGAATATGAGTTTTAGTAAAGACTTTATCGAGTAAAAATTGAAAATCTCCCATTTCTGATGTTCCTCCTGTTACAAGGATATAGGAAATATCCCTTTTGGTTAAGAGGTTTATTTGTTTTTTAGCCAAATTTAATATTTCTTCTAACCTGCTTTCGATAATCTCGCTTAAATTTCGTTGATTTATAACTATTTCTTCCCCAATTCGATCTGTTAATATAACTTTTTCATCACTTCTAGCCATATCGGTTGTAGCAAGTCCAATGCTTTCTTTCAACTCTCTTGCATCTTTTTTTGTTATTTTATAAATATAAGCAATATCATTATCAATATTTCTACCGCCCAAATCAATAATTTCCGATTTTGTTAAAATTCCCTTATTTAAAATAGAAACAGTAGTTGTATCTTCCCCAATATTAATAACCGCACCTACTTCATTTGCCATTTGTTTAGTACGGTTAGCATAATAGTCACTTATTGGCGAAGCAATTACATCTATAACAGTTACACCTGATTTACTAAGTGCTTTAACAAATTCATTTACCATACTTTTAGGACTTGTAATTAACACTGCTTTAATACTTAATTTATTTGCTATCATATTAATCGGATTTTTAACAATTTCATCATCATTAATTTTATAACTAGTAGGAATAATACTTATTAAATCACTATCTTCCGGTATTTTATTATAACTTGCAGCTTGCATAGCTCGCACTAAGTCTTGATGTGTTATTACGCCATCCTCATTAGTAATAGTAGTAACGCCCTCACTCATCACACTTTCGGTATAATATGATGGAATTGCTAAGACTACTTCTGTAACAGGAACCCCAAGCATTTCTTCGGCTTTATGAAAAACAGTTTTTAATGCAGGTATTGCCTCTTCTTTATTAGCTATTAATCCTTTTTTAATTCCCTTACTAGGAGCTTCACTTACACATAGAATATGAAGACGATTCTTTATATACTCACCAACGATTAATTTAATTGTAGAAGAACCAATATCTAAACTAGCAATAATCTTTCTCATATTCTCCTCCTATTTTCTTATTTAATTATACTTTATCTTTCTATATTTTTCAATAGATTATATCAAAAAAAGAATAGTTTTATCTATTCTTCTGTTCCTTGATTATCATTATTATCATTTGAATCTACAGGAATATCTGGTATCACTTCATCAGTCTTTAATTCACCAGTATTAATATCAAATTCGAAAGATTCATTAGTGCTATTTATTGTTACTTTAAAGTATCCTTCAGATTTAACAACACTATAATCTGAAATACTACTTACTTTAATATCCTCTTTAGCTATTTTATAATCATCATTAGAACTATATTTTCCTATAAATAAAGTATTTTCACTTGTAATAGCAGTATAATAATCACTTTCTAAAGATACATTTTTATATCCTTTTAAAGTTATTTTATCCCCCGCAAAACTATAAATATTATATAAATCATTATTTAGCGTAATAACATAATTATTTTTATAATCTATAATATTCTCTTCAATAGAACTTGCTAATGTAGAACCATTTTCAGTCATTAAAGAATATTTACCATTATTATCAAGTGCAACATAATAATCTTTTAGTTTTTTAACGTAAGAATACTCAAATGGAATTCCACTTTTTACTTCTCCACCAAGACGAATCATGCCGAACTCATTATTTTTATTTTTAGCAATTATATAAGTTTGACTAGTATTTTTAAATGTTAATTCTTTGGCTTTAGCATCTACTCCAGTAGAAACACTTGCATATCTACTTAATACTTTACTTGTTTTTAAATCATATAACAAAACAGTCGGATCATTTTTATCATTAGAATCATAAATAAATACATATTGTCTATTAAATATTGGTATCCATCCATTAGCACTATTATCTGATTCTGTACCATTATCACCATATATCGCATCACTTGCAATGACACAATTATTTAAAGTTCCACTATTTTTATTTGTACATGTATATGTACCAAATAATTCTTGTTTTTCTTCATCTTGATAGAAATATAATTTACCATCTAGATAACTCAAATATTTTAAATTAGCGCTTAAACTAGCATCTTTTAAATTAATTGTTTTAGTTCTTTCTCTATTATTTACTTTATAAACAATATCAAGTTCATCACCATTAAAATCTATGCGGAAAGCTTCTTTTGTTTCTTTTTTTACTTTATCTTCATCATAAATATTAAGAGTATTATAAGTATCGGCCTCAATTTCTATTCCATCTTCCATATATTTTTGATCTTTATAATCACGAATATATAACTTACTATCTTTAATTAAAACTGCAAAATCATTATAAAGTCTAATATAATCATAATCACTGCTAAATACTTTCTTTCCTTTATAATCATAAACATTATATTTATCATCTTGGCTAACTACTATATAACTTTCATTAAAGTTTTTAATCTCACCACTAAATGTAGCACTAACAGCTTTTCCAGTTTTATCATAAATGCCATATTTATTTTTAGTTTTTCCAACTAAATTACTATCTTTATTAATAGTACCTAAATAATCGAATGCAAATGACACTTTTTCTTTTATATCTCCATCACTAAACTCAAGCATTCCATAATTATCTTCTAAGTCTTTTAAGATTACTTCATTTGAATCAGCAAATCCTTTTACTAAAGAATACTCTCCTTTTTCTTCAGAAGTAGCTATATCATATAAAATAATTGTGCCATTAACTGCTTTTTCATTATCATATATAAATACATAACGATCAAAATAAATTTTTGTTCCTCTTGGAATAACACTTTCATCTTCAAAAACATTTTTTTCTATATCAAAAGTGTCTTCATCACTATAATTTACTACATAACATAGTTTTTCTTCTTTATTTTTACATTCATAAGTACCAAGCTCTTTTTCTTTATCATCTAATAACTTTAAAACACCATCTTGATAGATATAATTTTCTTTTTCTACGATAACTTCTGGAGCTTTAGTACCTCCATCATTAGTTTTAGGCTTTTTATCACTTTTTAGAACAAAGAATAAAATAAGACCAATAACAATAAGCAATAAAACAACTATACTTACAATTAAAATAACTTTTTTCTTTTTAGACATATCATTCCATTTATCTTTAAAACTTTTCTTTTCTTTAATTAATGATTCTACTTTTTCTTCCTTCATAGGCCCTACAGCATCACTAGCATTATCACTAACAAGACCTAACTCATCAGTTATATCTTCTTTGCTAGCTCCTTCCATTTCAATATCCCTAATTGGGGTTGGAACATCTACTGTATCAAATAAATCTTGAGTACTTTCTAGATCATCATATTTCATTTATATACACTCCCTTTATAATAAATTTAGTATATCATAAAAATATTATTTAATCAATTATTAGTAAAAAGAAAAAAAGTTAGATTTCTCTAACTTAAATTTATTCTTCAGTTGCAACTTTTACTACTTCTTCATTCTTGTAGTAACCACATTTCGTGCATGCACGGTGAGGTCTTAATGCTTCTCCACATTTAGGACATGTTGTAAGCGCTCCTACTGTCTTTTTTAAATGAGTACGACGCATTCTTTTTTTAGTTTTACTAGTTCTTCTAAAAGGAACTGCCATGATTTCACTCCTCCCTTTCTCCTAATAGCTCATTTAATTTAGCTAATCTTGGATCAATCTCTTCTTCATTTTTACTATCGCCTAAACTCCAACCATCACCTTTTAAATTAGCATCATGGCACTTGGTTAGTCGTATAGGAACTTCCAGAACAATATTTTCCCACAAAATCTCCGAAATATCAAGTGTATTTTGTGCTTTTTGATAACTTTCTTCAAAAAAAGCATCATTTAAATCATATTCTTCCTCAGTTTCACTATTAAAAGAATATTCAATTTCTTCTAAAGTAACACTATCTTTTAATAACATTACCCCACTTACTGTTAAATCAAACTCTAGTAAATCTAGCGCATTATAAAAAATTCTACCAGTAACATGTAAATTTTTTAAATCTAATATTTCATGATTTTCATATTTTTTTAAATCTAATGTAAAATCATCATCTAAAATAATTTCTTTAGCATTATTTAATTTATTTAATTCTATAATCATAAGCCACCATCCATATTAATTATACTAAACCAAAAGAAAAAGAGCAATAACTCTCTTAAATCTCTTTACTATACTTCTACAGTATATGGACTGGTAGTTGTCCCATCTCCTATAAGTTTAGTATCAGCTTTTAAGTTAATAACTGGACGAAGGCCGCTTGCAAGGTACACGTTGCGGGAGTCTAGTATACCATCCAAGTGCACAGAAAACATGATCGCATAACTCCCATTAAAGGTAGAAGGAGACATTGTCCAATAATATTGATTTGTATTTAAATAATATAAACTATTACCGCTTGCCTTTGTTCCTCCGGCATATGCTACCTCATCCGCTGTTATTAGAGCTACTGGATATGTTAAGGCTTTATTTCCTTTATTTGCACTACTTACTGTATATAAATCATTTGCATTTGTGCATCTTAAGCTTGGTGCTTTATTTGTATATAATCTGTAAAATGCTCCGTAATATGTTTTTGTAGTTCCGTATCCTCCGGTTCCATTAGGTTCTGCACTACTATTTGTATTGCTTGTTCTATCTCCACAAAATCCGGTATTTGTTGATATCTTCTCTTTGATTCCTGTCTTATTTAGATTTGTACTATACCATTCATCTACAATTTGCTTTGCATAACTACTAATTGTATTTGTATGTGTTGCATCATATGTGCTTGACCCTGCTGTTCCACGCATATATCCTACATAGGCATTATCTTTAGCATAAGTAAAACTTGGAGTTCCTGTAGCATTTGTAGCTGAGAACTTATATGTTGTTTCATTTATTTGAGTTGATGTTCCTGTTTGTACCATACTTGTTCCATTATAGATTAATCTTATTGTTCCATCACCATTTATTCTTATTATTCGCCAATATATTGAGCTTCCATTTTCTGCTCCAAATTGTACCCAGTTATTATCTACAGACCCAGCAAAATAGTATGTATCTCCATCATCATCTTGTGTTTTATATATCTTTCCAGTTGTATTTTCTGTTAATGCTGAACTGAAATCTGTTCTTTCTTCTACAGTTTTATTAGCAAGTATTATTTCGGCTGCTACAGGAGTTTTAGTATTAAATATTAAATAGCACTTCGTTCCTTTGTTGCTTACTCCAATACTCACTTTACCATCTTTGTACTCCATAGGAATACTTGTATCTCTACTTCCATTTACTTCACAATATGATTCATCACTTAATGTATATCCACTTGTTGGTACTGTATTAGTATCTGTATAGTTATCTCCAGCTTTTAGTTTAATAGACACTATTTCTAAATCTGTTGGATTCCAATTAACTTTCGTATTTATTAAATTTAATCTTTGTTCTGTTTTATAATTTGCTCTAGTTGATACAAAGAATACTACCGATGTTATAGCCAGTATTGCTATAACTCCTACTATCCATTTCTTACGATTATCTTTTCTTAATGTCTCAAACTTCATATTATCAACTCTTTTCTATTATATATTTATAATAGCATACCCCCCCCCCGAAGTCAATTATTTTGTAAACTGCATAACAGAATATTATCAACCTGATAATATTCTGCTATAATTAATTTGGTGATATTATGAATGCAGTAGGAATTATTTGCGAGTATAATCCTTTACACAAAGGACACTTACATCATTTAGAAGAAACTAAAAAAATGTTTCCAGGCTCAATTATAATTTTAGTATTAAATGGATATTTCCTAGAACGTGGTGAAGTTAGTATTTTATCAAAAGAAAATAAAACAATGCTTGCTTTAATATATGGTGTTGATTTAGTAGTAGAACTTTCATTTATTTTTGGAACTCAAAGTGCTGATATATTTGCATCAGCAAGTATCAAAATACTAAATCACTTAGGATGTAAACATATTGTTTTTGGCAGTGAATCTAATGATATTAATTTACTTAAAAAAATAGCGGAAGCCCAAGAACAAAAAGAATATAATAAACGTGTAAAAGAACTTCTAGACTCTGGCGTTAACTATCCTACTGCTCTAGCTAAAGCTTTAAATATTACTGAAGATATTTTTAATCCTAATGATTTATTAGGTATTTCTTATATTAAAGCAATTAGAAAAAATAATTTTGATATAGAGACTCACACTATTAAAAGAACTAATAGTTATCATGATACTGAATCTCTAAGTGAAATAATAAGCGCTAGTAATATAAGAAATAAGCTAAAAAATGGTGATGACATTTCTTTAAATGTTCCTAGAAAAACTTTAAAATTAATTGAAAATATTAATTTAAATAATTTATTTCCATTTATTAAATATAAAATAATTACAGATCCAGATTTAAGTCGTTATTTAACTGTAGATGAAGGAATAGAAAATAGATTAAAAGAAAAAATTATGGAAGCTAGCAATGTAGAAGAATTTATCTCTTTAGTTAAAACTAAAAGATATACTTATAATAAAATAAGCAGAATGCTTATTCACATATTAATAGGTGTTCCAAAAGAAATAAATAAACTTGTGGATACTGATTACATTAGAATATTAGGATTTAATAAAAAAGGAAGAACTTACTTGCATAACTTAAAAGAAGCAGATGTAGCTCTACTACCTATCCCAAATACATTAACCTATAAATATGAAATGCTAGCTGCTAAAATATATAGTTTAATTAGTAATAATAAAATATTAGAATTTGAAAAAAGCAATAAGCCTATTTATTTCGAATAGCTTATTGCTTTTTTATACACCACTTGTTTTTTGAATTTTTACATAAGTCATCATTTGGTCGACGCCGACAAAATGAACCTACTATTTTTAAATTTTTTTACTTCTGACAGTTAGAACAATAGTAGGTACTTCTTCCGCCAACTTTTATATTTTGAATTGTATTACCGCAAACTAAGCAAGCTTCTTTATCACGTTTATGAACCATTAAATTTGCTTGAAATCTTCCTGTAACTCCTAAACTTGAAGTATAACTTCTAATTGTTGTTCCACCCATTTTAATAGCTTCTTTTATTATTTCTTGAGAACATTTACAAATAAGGTCACATTCCTCCTTTTTAAGAGAACCAGCTTGTTTTAAAGGATCAATCCTTGCAGCAAATAATACCTCATTGGCATATATATTTCCAAGTCCACTTATTATTGTTTGATCTAATAATACTGTTTTAATTGGTAGTTTTTTATGTTTAAATTTTTCTAATAAATAATCACTAGTTAAGTTTTTATCTCCAGGCTCTAATCCTTGCTTTTTAATACTCTCTGTAATTTCTAGATCTTCTTTTTTAATTAAATTCATTCTTCCAAATTTACGTGTATCTTCATATCTTAAACTTGTATTATCATTAAAAAAGATTGTGACATGTTCGTGACGTCCTTTATCTTCATTACTAGGTTTAATATAAAATTTTCCTTCCATTCTAAGATGAGATAATAAGTATCTATCTTCAAGTTCAAAAATAAGCCATTTACCTCTTCTTTTAATATCTATAAAAGACTTACCAATTAACTCTGGAATAAAAGTTGATAAATCACTTTCAATCATTTTATCATAATATATTTTAACATCTACTATTTTTTTATTTAAAATTCTTTTTTTTAATGTATTTCTAACTGTTTCAACTTCTGCTATCTCTGGCACTAATTTCACCTCTTTCTTTATAATATAAAGGCCTTATTATTGTTTTAAATTCCTCTATTACTCTTTGATGTTCTCTAGTATTTTCTTTTTTAACTTCATCAGATGCAAATATGTCTGCATACATCTTAAGATCAAGAAGATAAGCTTCATCAAGTAATTTTGCTATTTTTTCATAATTATCACCCAAAGCATTAGCAAAATCTCTGTTATCACAAATTTGACTATTTAAAATAAGATTTCTAATACTTTCTAAGTTAGATAAAACACTAGCCATTGCACATACTGTCCCATATCCCCGAACTTTATAATCTGCATCATATAATTTTCTTACTATTATCATTTCTAGTAATGAATTTAACCCTTCTTCTAATCCTACTGCTTCTTCTTTTATTAATGTTTTATTTACTTTGCCATTTTCATAGGATAGTTTATAAGTTGATACCATTAAACCAAATCTAGTAATAAGTATATCTCCTATAATTTTAGCTCCTTCAAAGTAATTTTTAATCATATGTCCAAGTTCATGAGCTGCTGTTGCTTTACAAGAAACTACATTAATATCAAAATCACGAAGGCCTACTAATCTTTTAATCCCTATTATTTTATAAGTTTTTGTTTCCTCATCAAAAGCAATCTCTTCATTTGCTGAATAAACACCACTAGCTCGCCTATAATCTCCATCTTTAACTATTCCTTCTGATTGTTCTAGCAATCCTCTTTCAATCAATAAATCATATATATTATCGCATAATACAATTTCTGTATCTTTAAAAGCTTCAAAAATAATTGGCTCTTTATCTTCACCAAAATGTAAAACAAATTCTTTATATATTTCTTTTAGAAATGCTCCAAATTCTTTACTATAATTCCACTTTTGTATAATATCATCAAAATTCATAATACCTCCTTTTATTTTGCTTCATAAAGGTCTTTTCCTTTTGCAATACCAACTCTAAGCGGTACTGAAAGTTTTATTACATTTTCCATTACATCTTTAACAATTTTTGTTACTATTTCTTCTTCATCACTTAATGTATCAATAACGAGTTCATCATGTATTTGTAATACTATTTTACTTTTAATATTTTGACGTTTAAATTCTTCAAAAACTAATACCATTGCTTTTTTAATAATATCAGCACTAGTTCCTTGAATTGGCGTATTAAGAGCGATTCTCTCGCCACTACTTCTTACCATATAATTTTGATTGGATAATTCTTCAATTGTCCTTTTACGATTAAAAAGCGTTCTTACACTTCCATATGTCTTAGCTTCTTTCACAATATTATCCATATAATTTTTTACTCCAGGATATAATTCATAATATTTTTTAATGAATTGTGACGCTTCTTTTGGATTAATATTTAAATTTTCACCTAATCCAAATCCACTTATACCATATACAATTCCAAATATTACAGCTTTAGCAGTACTACGCATTAATTTTGTAACATCTGCCTCATCTACCCCATAAATATCTGCAGCTACTTTGGTGTGTATATCTTGATTGTTATTAAAGGCTTCAATTAGTTCTTCAGAACCTGATATATGAGCAAGGATTCGTAATTCTATTTGCGAATAATCTATGCTTAAAAATAAATCATTGCTAGGTAAAAAAGCACGTCTTACTTTTCTACCTTCCTCTCCACGAATAGGAATATTTTGTAAATTAGGCTCTACACTAGAAAGTCTTCCTGTTCTAGTTAAAGTCTGCTTAAAAATAGTATGAATTTTCCCATCGGGAAATTTAGCATTCTCCAAGCTCACAGTATAAGTAGATAATATTTTACTAAAATTACGATATTCTAAAATTTTACTCACAATTGGATGTCTATCTCTTAATTTTTGTAATGTACTAGCATCTGTTTTATATCCCTTTTGGGTTTTTTTGCCTTCTGCAATTCCAAGCCTGCCAAACAATACTTCCCCTAATTGCTTTGGGCTTGCAATGTTAAATTCGCATCCAGCCATATTATAAATTTCTTTTGATAAAATATCTAATTTAACTATAGCTTCTTCTTTTATTTCATCTAAAACATCAGAATCAATTTTTACACCAACATATTCCATATCAGCTAAAACTGAAATTAAAGGCATTTCAATATTAGAAAATAAATCATACATCTCTTCCATTTTTAATCTTTTAATATAATCATCACGAGTATCAAAAATAAACCTTGATTTTAAAACAATATCCTTTTTCAATTTGTCCTTATCATTAAAGCCATTTTTCTTTGCTTCTTCATAAAAATCTACATTAATATTTTTAGGATGCATTAAAAAGGCGATATCATCTTTAGTAAAAGAATCAACTAAGTAAGAAGCAATAATTAAATCATAATTTATATTTAATTCTAAGCCTTCCCTCTTAAGTACAGAAATTAAAGCTTTTCCATGATATGTGTAAACTGTTTTATCTTTTAAAATAGAAATAACTTCTTTAAAATATTTAGGAGCTATAAAGTAATTATTTTCTTTATCGCTAACTCCAATTCCTAAAATACTTGCTTTATGATAATTTTCTTCGCTAAATTCTACAAAAACACTTACTTCGTTATCTAATTTAAGATCATTTATATCATTTATTTCTTTATAATCAATACTATCTTTTACAATATTTTTTTGACCAAAGTTTTTTAATAAAGAATAAAATTCTAAATCTTCATAGATGCTTATGAGTGCATCTTCATTTATACCATCATAGTGAATGTCTTCAAAACTTATAGATAATGGCACTTCTATAAAAATGGTAGCTATTTCTTTACTCATGAAAGCATTTTCACGGTCAATTTCTAATTTTTCTTTTGTTTTACCTTTGATAGAATCAATATTTTCGTAGATTTTTTCTAAAGAACCATATTCTTGTAGTAATTTTAAAGCCGTTTTATCCCCAATTCCTCTTACTCCAGGAATATTGTCAGACGCATCACCCGCTAAGGCTTTTAAATCAATAATTTTAATGGGTTCAATTCCCCAGTCTTCTTTAAATGTTTCAGGATTATACTTAATATAATCTTTTTGTTTTAAAAGCTTAACGTCTACAACTGGACTAATTAATTGTAATAGATCACGGTCACTCGAAATAATAGTAGCATCATATTCTGGATTTTCATCCGCCCATTTTGCTAAAGTACCTATAATGTCATCTGCTTCATATGGCTCTAGTTCTAAATATTTTATGCCCATAGCTTCTAATATTTTACGAGCAATAGGCATTTGCTTTTTTAAATCTTCTGGTGTTTCATGTCTTCCTTCTTTATAGAAATCATATTTTTGTTTACGAAAATTTTTGCCAATATCAAACGCTACAGCAATATATTCGGGATGTTCTTCATTAATTATCTTATTCATCATACTAACAAAACCATATAAGGCATTAGTTGGAAATCCTTTAGAATTTCGCATAATATTTCCTGAATAGGCTGTTGCAAAATAACTACGAAACATTAAGTTATTTCCATCTACTAAAATTACTCTTTTCATATGCATCACCTAAATTAATTATACACTAAAATATACTTTAAGAAAAGAAAAAAAGCCGAATTATCGGCCACCTTGTTCTTTTGGCAAATATTCGCTAAAGCATGTTCTAAAATTTGTTTTAAAGATACTATCTATATCCATAATATGATCTAACTTTCCTTGAAAAACAGGATCATTTTCATAACGCTGCCAAATTGCAAATCTTGCCTGTGGATGTTCCATTAAATATTCAAAATCAAGGATACTTTCCTCAGAATGTTTAATTCTTTCATTTAAATCATCAAAATTATACATACACATCACCCAATACTTCATTAACATTATAAACTAAAAATATTTTTTTGTCATTAAAAAATACAGATTATACTGTATTAATAATTTTCATCAATGCTTTCGATAAATTCAATTTGCTCATCTACAACATTTTGCAAACGTCTTTTAAATACGCTTACTCTTCTTTTTAAAATTTCAGCATCTTGTTCAATTTTATTTGCTTTTAATAAAGCATCATTTACAATTCTTGAAGCATTCCGTCTTGCATCATCTATAAAACCTTTTGCTTCATCTCTTGCTACTTTTTTTATTTGAGTCGAAGCATCTTCTGCAACCATAATAGCACGATTTAATGTATTTTCCATATTTTTATATTTTTCAAGTTCTTGTTTTAAATTGTTTATTTCACTATCTTGACTTTTTAGCTTAGAAAGCATTGCTTCATATTCATGTGTTACTTCACTAACAAAGCTATTTACTTCTATTTTGCTGTAACCATTAAAACTTGTACTAAATTTTCTCAAGATTGCATCACCTCGACCACTTTATTATTTTTTATACTTTTTTACCATTCTTCTTCAGATTCAGCTTTATTTTTTTCTACCTCATCTGTTATTTTACCTTGAACATTAACATTCTTTGGAGTACATAAATAAATTCCAACTCCAATTTTTTGCATTGTTCCACCAATTGCATAAATACATCCGCTTAAGAAGTCAATAATTCTTTTGGCTTGATCAGATGTAACACGTTTTAAATTAACTACTACACTATTTCTTGATTTTAAGTGATCGGCAATTTGTTGTGATTCAGAATAAGCTCGTGGTTCTAAAAGAACCATTTTATTTCCAGTCTTATCCGCTTCTTTTAAAGCATCTTCCTCGCTTACACTATAAAATTCATCTTCTGTTCCTACTAAAACTTCTTCTTCATCATCTTTAAATAAATTTTTTAACTTTCCTAGAGCCATAATATCCTCCTATTAATTATTATTTTAGCATACTTTTATAAAAAGAAAAACTTCAAATTATAAATATTCCATAATTTGAACATCTTTTGCAAGTTTTTCAACTAAATCTTGTTGATCATATTTATTGAAAATTTCTTTAAAATTACTATTATCCATTAAAAACATATCATGATAGTTAACGAATACTTCTGTTAAATTTGTAACACCAATTCCAGTCAAGAATTCTAGATTTTGTGTAACTAACTTTTTGTGTGCCTCTAGTTCTTTAATTACTGAACTAGTTGAATTCTCTTTCAAGCTTGTAATATCTTCTTTTTTAAAACCAAACTTTTCTAAAAACTTCATCTTCCACCGACAACCTTTTCTTCTTCCATTTCCATTGCTTCTGTAATCATGCTTGCAACTCTTGCTTGTTCAGAACCAGGAATTTCTAAACCATTAAACGCATAATCAGTTATAATTTCACTTATACTTTTACCAAAAGTATATTCTTTTCTAACTAAGGCATTAATTAGATTTTTGGCATTTTCACTTCTTAGATCTAACAAATTAGATACAACCCTATTTAAAGTATCATCCCCAGGAGTACTAAAATTTAGGCTACTTAAAGCGTAATTAATAGTTTGATAAATTTGTCTAGATTCATCATCTAAATAAGCTAATCTATCTTTTGCTTCTTCTTTTAAAATAACTTCTTTTCCTTCTGCCATTAATTCACTAACTGTCTTTACATCTTCTATTTTTACTTTCCCAGCAGTTTCTCTACCGAAGGCTTCAGCATTAAAAAGCCATGATGCAAATTTTCCTTCTTCATCTCTATAATTAATATTATTATCAATACAAAATTTAACGCGGCCCAAGAATGCTAATTTAAATGTAGCAGGCTCTAAAGATGCATTTGCTGTTTCTTTTAAACCTAATGCTGTATATTCTTTTAATACTTCAATTAGTTCTCCAAGTTCTTTCTCATTTACTGCATACATTTTTAAGAACTTAAGTGGAAAATTACTTAAATCATAACCATGTTCTTGAAATACTTTTTCTACATCAATTGATGTTTCACTCATAAGCCCTGCAAGTGCAAAAGCTTTATTACGATCTACTCCCTCAGCTAATCCTTGTGATACTTGATTAAAAATTTCTAAATTTCTTTTTTCCATATTTTACCCTCCTAATATGCCATTAATGGAACTTTTTTTGGATCTAAGCCACTATTTTGTAAAAGAATAATTGCTTTATCTAAACCTTTATAATCATATTTTGTTAAAACAGTAGGATTTAAATAAATATCTAATGGACTCTTTCCAATTCGAATTAAACGATCAACTTTTGCTTCAAATTCTTTATCATATAAAAGTCCAATATGATCTACAAAAATATCTAAACTTAAATCGTTATTTTTAAATATTGATACATTTCTGCGAATCACTTTTTCATTAAAATGTTCTAATACTTCATCTAAATCGCTTGTGGTATAGTCTAAGTAATCAAGGCCAATTTCACTAAATAAATCCATTAAGTCTTCACGAGCAAATACTTTTTGTTCATGATTATTATCTTCAGTAGCAACATCATTAACATTATCCTCAATTACTACCTCTTCCGGATAAAGAGCTGCTGTATCTTCATGATCTTTAGCTTCCTTCATGACTTCACTAATTGATTTCTTTTCTTGTTCTTTCATTTTTGCATCATATTCAAATAATGCATCTTCTGGGAACATTAAAATCTTTGCTGCTTCTCTTGTTTCTTCTTCTGTGAAATTAAATTGTTCAAGTAAATTAGTAATAGAATCTCTCGTAATATTAATATTTCCAGCTAAAGCTAAATCAAAGTATTCATTTAATTTCTCTTGATTAGCTATAGCAGCATCTTTACGAATGCCAATTTCTTCAATCGTTGTAATTGCACTATTCATTTCTTCTTCAACTGAAACTAGTTCTTCTTTACTACTTTTAATTTCTTCATTAACTGATTCAATAGTATTTGGTAAAGAATCATTTAGTTTTTCTGTTAAAGCTTCTGGATCAAAATTAATATTTAATCTTTCAATTACAGTTTCAAATGAACTCTTATCAATATTACTTAGTACTTCAATTAATTTTTTGCCTTGTTCACTTAAGTTTTTGCTTTCTTCCTCTAAACCAGCGATTTTTTCTTGCAAAGCACTCTTTTCTTTAGTTGTTCTATCTTTTGTTGTTTCTGCCTCATTATGAGCACTTTCCATTTCTTTAAATACCACACTATCACTACCACGTAGATTATATAACTTATCTAGAAGCTTTGTTACCTCTAAACTTGATGTATGCATAACCAACACTCCTTATTCTATAAAGTATTATAACAAACGACTTGGAAAATGTAAATAATAAAAAACATATTTCTTTAAAAAACACCAAAAAACACCAACCAGAATATAATACATTGTAATATTTTAAGGAGGAAGATATTTTTGAAAAAGAAAATTATTACATTTATGATTACTCTTATTGTACTACTTATAGTAATTGCAACTTGCTTTAAAGTAGGTAAAAAAGAGAATATTGAGACAACAAAGATTAAACTTGCTGAAGTAACACATAGTGTGTTTTATGCTCCCTTATATGTATCAATTGAAAAAGGATATTTTAAAGATGCTGGAATTGACCTAGAAGTAATATTAACTCCCGGAGCAGACAAAGTAAGTGCTGCTGTATTATCAAACACAGTAGATATTGGTTTTGCCGGAACCGAATCAGCAATCTATATTTATGAAGGAAACGAAGAAGATTATCTAGTAACTTTTGCGGGTTTAACTAAAAGAGATGGCCAATTTATTATTGGACGTGACTGCAACAAAGATTTTAAATTAGAAAATTTATATGGAAGTGAAATATTAGTTGGTAGACAAGGTGGAATGCCAGCCCTAAATTTCCTTAATGCCATGAAAAATGCTGGAATGGACACAAGTAAAATGAATTTGAATTACAGTATTGATTTTGCAAGCCTATCAGGTTCTTTCATTGGAGGAATTGGAGATTATGTGAATTTATTTGAACCAACAGCTACTAGTGTAGTTAAAAGTGATAATGGTTGTATCGTTGAATCGATTGGTAAATTATCTGGAGAAGTTCCATACACGGCTTTTTATTCTCGTAAAAGCTATTTAGAAAAAAATGAAAACCTATTAAAAAAATTTACAGAAGCATTAAATAAAGGCTTAAAATTTGTGAAAGAAAACGATGCTAAAATAATAGCTGAGGCTATAAAACCGCAATTCCCAGATAGTAATATAGAAGATATAGAAATGATTATTAACAATTATAAAAATGTTGATTCATGGCTTGATAATCCTTTTATTAATGAAACTAGTTTTGATAATCTGCAAAATATATTAATAGAAAATAATCTAATTAAAGAAAAAGCCCCTTATAGCAAGTTAATTATTAACTTATATGAATAAACTTTTAAGCATTCAACAATTACAAAAAGTATATTATGGAAAAAAAGATGAAATAACTGCTATAAAGGATTTAAATTTTGAAGTTTTTGAAAATGAATTTATTTCAATTGTAGGGCCTTCAGGATGTGGCAAATCTACCCTATTAAATATTTTAACAGATATGGATTATAAAACAAACGGAGATATAAAACTATTAAAGGATAATTTAAAATTTGGTTATATGCTTCAAAGTGATTCACTTTTACCATGGAGAACAATATTAGATAATGCCCTTCTGGGATTAGAAATTAAAAATCTAAAAACTAAGGAAAATATAAATTATGTTTATAAATTATTAGAAACATACGGATTAAAAGATTTTATAAATAAATATCCAGATGAATTATCAGGTGGAATGAGGCAACGTGTCGCATTAATTAGAACTCTTGCTCTAAAACCAGATATTTTAATATTAGATGAGCCTTTTAGCAAATTAGATTATCAATCAAGACTTAGAGTAAGTGATGATGTATATAAAATGATTAAAAATGAAAAGAAAACAGCAATTATGGTCACCCATGATTTAGCAGAAGCAATAAGTATTAGTGATCGTGTTCTTGTTTTAACTAAAAGGCCAGCTTCTATAAAAAATATTTATGAAATAAAAAGAGAAGAAAACAAAACCCCTATTGAAAATAGAAAGGATAAAAACTTTGCTAAATATTATGACTTAATTTGGAAGGATTTAAAAGATGAGTAAAGAACATAAAATTTATTTAAGAAAAATAAGAACTGAGAAAATTATTGTTCTTACTTTTCAAATACTTATATTAGTAGGTTTCTTAACCTCTTGGGAACTACTTAGTAAATATAAAATAATTAATCCCTTTATTTTTTCTTCTCCTTCTAAAATTATTGAAATGACAAAAAATCTCTTTCTTTCATATAATTTAATTGGTCATATCCTAACCACTCTTTATGAAACATTAATTGCTTTTATTCTTGGAATTACTTTTAGTTTTATAATTGCTATTTTACTTTATGAATTTAAAATATTAAATAAAATAATAGATCCTTATTTAACTATGATTAATAGCTTGCCCAAAGTCGCCTTAGGCCCTCTAATTATCATTATCGCTGGTGCAAATACTAAATCAATTATCACTATGGCCTTACTTATTAATTTAATAGTTGGAATCATGTCAATTTATAATGGGTTCAATAATATTGATCCAGATTTAATCAAGCTATTTAAAACACTCCATGCTAAAAAACTTGATACTTTATTTAAACTTACTATACCTGCAACTTATAAAACTATTATCTCTTCTCTAAAACTAAATATATCAATGACACTTATAGGTGTTATTATGGGAGAGTTCTTAGTTAGTAGAAAAGGAATTGGCTATTTAATTATTTATGGAACTCAAATATTTAACTTAAATATAGTTATGAGTGGAATTATTATATTAATTATTATTTCATTTATTTTATATAAAATTATTACATATATAGAAAAAAAGCTTCTTAATCTCTAGAAGCTTTTTTATCTTCCTTTATTATGCTTATCAGCTATGCTTTGAAAAAATTCAACACTTTCATTTTCTGATAAGATAATTCTTTTCATTTCTTCAACGCTTAAATTTGGATTCATGATCTTTTGTATAGGAGCTCCTACACTATATGCCGTATATAAATATTTCATTTGTTCTAAATTGCAAGTTTTTAAACGTTCATCTAATAATACATCTATTTCACTTAATTCCCCTACACGTAATAAAAAACGTTCTACATTAATAGAAAAACCAATAGATTTTATTTTTTCTATTTCTTCTTGGGGAATTGAAGATTTTTGCCGATACTCATTAATTTCTGCTTCTTCTTGTTGCCCAATCAAAGCTTTTTTTATTTCTTCTTCACTCATATTTGGAGTAATATTAGTAATGTCAATATTTTTAGAATGAGCCATAATTAATAAGTATAACTGTCTTGGACTAAATCCTCGCATATGCCACTTTTCTGAAATATAATACGCTATATCTATTTTCCTTACAGTTTTTAACTGAATATACATTTCCATATACTCACTTGGTATAGTCGGGTCAAATAATAATTCTTCATTAAAATCTGGTCTATAAAAGGCATATTTTATAAATTGCAACTGCGATTGTGAATATAGACCACTTTTTTCTAATTTATTTAAACTTTCTTGAATTTCTTGAACTGATTTCATATATCAACACATCCTTTTAACAATTGTAATACCACTACATAAAAACATTTTATTTTAAATATTTTCTTATCATTTCATCTTTTATTTTCTTATTTTGATTAAATAAAACAGAGTAAATAAGATAATCACCCCATAAAAGCAATTCTTTATGTTCTTTTTTATCTAATGTAGTAAAATCTTTTAAGAATAATTTTAAACCCTCTAATTTGCGATTAATTTTTTTTCCTTCATTAGTTCTCTTGTATTGATTTGCCATAAATGCCATAATAAACGCAATTAGAAAAAGCCACTTACTAATACCAAACACATTGATTATTAAAATAAATGGATATAATAACAGAAGAAGAAAAACAACAATAAAAGGTGATCTTTTTTCAATTAATCCTTCATTTAAGCAATCTTCTAAAATTTTATTTTTAAAATCAATAATATTTACTTTGCCTAGTTTATTATTTTCTATACAATTTATAATATATTCTTCTGATATTCTATTTATTTTTGTAGTATCAATAATTCTAATGTTTCCATCATCTAATTTAATAATTCCATTTAGTTCCATATTGAGTAGTAATACTACTACATCCTTTTCATCTACTTCTAAATCATCAATATAACTTAATTCAGCTAAATTATAATGTTCTATCAAATCCCGATAATAGCTTTCATTTTTTTTTAAATCAATTTTAGAAGGATCTGTATCTGCCCATTTAATTATTCGCTTAGAAATTTTACTATATATATGAAAAGTAATAATTATTATTGAAAAAAATATAAATGTTATTAAACATAAAACCATGTATTTTTTATAGCCAGCTAAACCAACAATTATACTTGCTATAGCACTTAATATAAAAGCATAAAATAATTTTTTAGATAACTTTAAATTATAGATTTTCATTAATATATGTCTACTATTTGACGTCATAATATATTTCCTAATCAATACTAATCAATTCATATTCTCTAGAGCCAAATCCGAGATTACTTGCTGCTTCTATCGTATGAATTCCATTTCGAGATTCAATTCTTTCTATTAAATGGTTTTTCCCTTCATCTGCACTATTATAAACAAGATCTATACAAGCTTGATCGATTGCAATAGGATCTAGACTTGCAAGAATTCCAATATCCTTCATACAAGGATCTTCCGCTTTAGCACAACAATCACAATCTACGCTCATATTACACATAACATTGATATATAAAATATTCCCATCAAAATACTTATGGACAGCACTAGCTGAATCTGCCATTGCTTCTAAAAATTTATCTTGTTCTGGAAGATTATTCCATAGTTCACTAACCGTGTTTGTTTTTCCAGCTGTATGAATATAAGCTTTTCCACTACTTGAAGCTACACCTATTGATAATTGCTTTAATGCTCCACCATAGCCTCCCATCGGATGACCTTTAAAGTGTGATAAAACAAGCATTGAGTTATAATTCTCTATTTTTTTGCCTACATAATCTTTGTTTATAACTTTTCCGTTTGGAATTGATAGAATTTTATCTGGTCCTTCACTATCTAAAATATCTACATTAAAATACTTACTCCAGCCATGATTCTCCATTAATTTTTCATGTTTTACAGTTGTATCTCTTTGACCATCATAAGCAGTATTGCATTCAACAATTGTACCGCCCACTTTATTTATAATACTTTCTACAAATTCTGGACGTAAATAATTTTGGTTTCCCTCTTCTCCAGAATGAATTTTAATTGCTACATTTCCTTTTAGAGTTACTCCTAAAGCTTCATAAATTCTAACTAAAGACTCAGGTGTAATTTCTTTAGTAAAATATACTTTTGATTTCTCCATAACTAATTCCTCCTAATTATATTATAACCTATAATATAGTCCTTAAGTCAAGTAAAAGATATAAACTTAACATCTTTCTAAGTTGTTTTTGCTTTTAATTAATTTTTATAAAATCAATTTTATTTTCTTTTTCTAATTCTTTTAAGCTCTTTTTTGGAGTAGGCAATTTTTCAGGCATCGTTCCGCCTAACTCTTTTATAGTATCTCTTATTTTACTTCCAACTTCAAAATGTGTCCTATTAGCCTCTTTTTCAGTTTTAACATTTTCTCTTTTTAACTTTTGCTCGGTTTGCGAAATTCTAAATAAGTTTGCAATTAATTCCTCACTTCCCATATTATCTAAAATATCTTCTCTGTACCTAAGTCCTTTACGTCTTGCTATATCATCTGCTGTTTCTCCATTATATAAACCTTTATACCCAGCATTATGAAATTTATCAAAATTTTTTACTCCTGCTTTCTTAGCAGTTTTATTAAGAGAAAAATTCCCTTTTCTAGTTAAATTTCTTTGATAAAATCTTTTTTCATCTTCTGATAACTCAGAATATTCTTTTTCAGTTAATTCTTGACGTCTTGTTTGAATTGCAAAATATGTTTGACCGAACGCCACTGTTTCTTTATTTGGATCAGAATTCTGCACAATTAAATAACATATATATCGTGACAGTCTATAATCTCTAACTAATTCTTCTTTACCTTTGCCAGTTTTTATTGGCTTGTTGACTTCAACAAGCCAATCTTCTTTTGAATTAATACTGTTTTTAGCTGATATAACTGCTTTATTTATGACTTTTTCAAAATTTCTCCAATCTTTATATTCCAATACTTTTTGTAATTCTCTCGCATACCAAAATTCCTCTCCATTTTCATCAATATGTTTTATGTCTTCAAACATCGTACTACTTATTAATTCATTCATTTTTCATTCCCTCCAATACTATATATCAGTTATATTGTATGAACGTTTGTTTGTTAATTATTTTTAATAAAAAGTACACTATTTTTTTAGTGTACTTTTTAATTTTTTACAAACTTTATTTAGACTTTATTAACTTGATAAACTTCAACTTCTACAGGAGTTTCTTGTCCAAATAAATCGATTAAAACATTTAAACGATTATTTTCTAAGTCAATTGTATCAACTCTACCGATCATACCTTTAAATGGTCCGTCAACAATATTTACTCTATCTCCAATAGCCATTTCAGATTCAATATTAACACGACTCATACCCATACTAGCAAGTACTTTATCAATTTCTTGAGGGAGAAGTGGTGTTGGTTTAGCTCCTTTTCCAGAAGAACCAATAAATCCTGTTACTCCTGGAGTATTACGAACGATATACCAAGCTTCATCACTCATTACCATTTCAACTAAAATATATCCTGGAAACATTTTATGTTTCTTTTCTTTTTTAACGCCATCTTTTACTTCTACTTCTGTAGTCTCTGGAATTACAACACGATGAATATAATCTTGCATTCCCATAGACTCAGCTTTAGCTTCTAATTTTTCTTTAACCTTTTGTTCATGCCCTGAATAAGTATTAACTACATACCATTCTTTTTCCATTAATTAAACGCCTCCTTAATAATAGACATACCAAGATTTAATAAAAGGAAGAATATAACTAATACTAATACAAATACTATAGTTGCAACAGTATATTTTATAACTTCATTTTTACTTGGCCATTTTACTTTTCTAAGCTCTGAGGTAACCCCAGCCATATAACTTTCTTTTTTTACTTTAGGTGCTTTTTTCTTTTTTGTCTCTTTTAATTCCTTTTTTGCCATGTACTTTTCTCCTTATAATTTTTTTCAAATAAAAAACACTTTCGTGTTCATCTATAATCTATCACAAATTATTTATAATTGCAAGTATTTTTTACTTTCTAGCAATTAATATTTCTCTTTCAGCTTCTTCATATTCTGCTTTGTAAACTTTTGCTAAATATGGAATTAAATTTATCATATCTTTAATCTCGCATTCTGCTATCCCATCAAAATTTTTGTTAAAGCAATCTATAAATACATTTTTAGCATCTTCTCTTAATATCTCATAAACATTTTTTCCTGTTAGTCTTTTTACACATCTTGCTAAGACACTTTGATATGGTTCCCAACGATTAATAATTTCTATCTGAGGTATATATGGTTTACAATCGAAATTTGGGTCTGGCACTAAGTTTTTTCCTCCGGTTGGCCTACGATTAAAATTATATCTACATCCTGTTGGTGTTAGTGCAACGCATCTTTTTTTAAATGATAATAAGTCAACTGCACCTCTACCTTCTCCTCTTGCACGTAAATATAAAAAAGGCCAATGTACAAGTTTACCATTTACTATGTCAAAATGCTGAACAGATACAATAGATACATACCCCTCACTTAAAATCTTTAAAATATATTCTGTTTTTATACTATCAAAGTCTTCAGGCGCATAATCACATCCACTATTTTTACAACAGGTTCCCCCACATCTTGCACATATTTCTTTATTTTCTAATTCCATAATATCCCCCATAAATAGCTACTATTATAGTTAAAATTATATTATTTGTCAAATAATATACCTATTATAATACCTATAAATAAAATTAATATTAAAGGAATATTTATTAAATTTATAACATTCATTAAAAGAATAATTATTGATCCTAACGAAAAAGCCATAATAATAGAATAAGTTTCATCTTTATAATTACTAAACAGGTATTTCATCAAATAAGATACCATAATAATACCAATAAACATTCCAAACCCATATAAAAAAAATAAAAAAGACATTGGATTACTAAACAAACTAAGAGTAAATTCATATACCCCAAGTAATATAAATATAGCTGTTCCACTTATACCTGGAATAATCATTGTCGTAGCATCGATAAATCCCATGATAATCACATAAATATTATTTAAAAAACTATCTTTATATGCAAATGTTAAAGAACTATCCAAAAATGATATAAAAATCAGCAATAATAAAAAAGCAAAAAATAAAATTATATTTTTTTTAGTTAATTTTAAATTTTTACTAAATGGTAATATTGTACCTATAATTAAGCCTATAAATAAAACTATAGTATAAATGTAATAATTATTTAATAAATATAAAATAATTCTGCTAAATAATATAAATGAAATTACTACACCCAATCCAAAATTTATTAAAAACTTTACATTATCTTTGATACCACTTGTAAAATTGGTAATAATATTAATTAATGGTTCATAAACTCCTAAAGTCATAGCAAGCATTGATCCACTAACTCCAGGTATAATTTTTCCTATCCCCACTATAAACCCTTTTAATATTAATTTTATATTCATAATATCCACCACTTAATTATATGAATTAAACATACAAAAAAGGAGACATTTCGTCTCCATATGAAATTTGAAACATTTCTGCCTATATATAATTATAATAGAAAGCTATATAGGCAGAAAAACAAATTAACTAATTATATATGGATCACTATATGTTCCAGACCCACTCATATACTTCACACTAGATTTTAGATATACAGATGGGCGCACGCCATAGCGAGTAGCCGCCGAACTGCAATATTTAGCATAACCGCTGGAGCTCACATTAGAGACGCAGAAGTCGGCCGAAGAATAAGGAGTAATGGTCCATTGGTTACCATCCTTATATAACCAATTCCTTCCTGCACAATCTGTTTTATTATAAGAACTTAAATCCGTTGTTCTTGGACATCCTGTTGATGCATAGGTTGCATATCCATAATCACTTGGATACATTAAGCCAATGCTTCCTGTCCATGTTG
>CAMNSE010000003.1 GCA_946554525.1 uncultured Mycoplasma sp. | reverse complement strand
TATCTGGCTTATAAATGTTTAGTTCTTTTTCCATTCGCCATGTGGCTTCGTAGTTGATGATGGCGACTTTTAATCCTTGCTTATGTGAAAGTGTTATAAGTTTGGCTTTTCTCTTACTCATGGTCGATCCTGTTATCGATTCCACATTGTAATCGTAATCGGCGAACTTACTTATTTCCTTTTCCCACACATTGATTATCGATGTTGGGCATACCACAAGGACTTTTTCGATTAAGCCTTCCAAGAACAACTCTCCCATTATGGCTATGGATGTAAAACTCTTACCTAGTCCCATGTCCATCAAGAGTGCCGCACATCCTTGTTCCTTTAGTTTCGGTATGGCAAAGTTACACGCTATTTGTTGGTGCTTGTAAGGTTTTACCTTTATTGGTAGTTCCATGTTTTTCTCCTTTCGTTTTGGTACTGCCTACTACATTGGTTTCTTCCTTTTTTAAATCCAAGTTAAAGATGGAGTAAATCTTTTGTTCTTCAGCACCGAGGAAATCGGCGACTAATGGTAGAGTTCCCTTTACTTGAATTTTCTTTTGCATTGGCATCACCTCCTTTACATAACAAAAAAAGAAACCGAATAAGTTTCTCTAATTGCTACGAATAAACTTCGATGCCTAATGCCAGAGCGAATTTAATATATGCCAATTTTTTTAGTTCTCTAAAATTACGTAAACACATATGGCACTGTGGCATAATTTGTTCATCGGACATTGTCATATCCGTTAGGTACTTTAAGTATAAGTATTTCCTTTCATCTTCATCAAGCCTATTGAAAGCCGAGATTATTTTGTTCACGTATTCCTCGATTTGTCCTTCTAGTATTATCTTCTTAATCACATAACTTTCTACACTTGATTTCGTGTTTCGTACTGATGCTCTACCTCCGAATGACAAGCCATACTTTGCTGTCATCTTTGGTAGTTGATTTTCTTCTAATCTTAATAAAAGTAATTTGTATAAATTCATCATATTCTTTACTGCGTTTTTAGTTTCTACATAATTTACTGACTCAAAAATATCTGTCATAAGTTTCTCCTTTTCCTTTCGATACTTCTTGGGTACTGCAAAAACTACTTTTTAAAACACAAAAAGGAAACACTTGTATAAAGTATCTCCTATTCTAAAATTCTTGTAACTTATGACTCTCGACATCATTATACAAAATATGATAAGCATATTTTGTCGAAGCGAGGTGTCAAACCGTGATTATTGTATATTTTTGTTTTTTATAGGTAGTTGTGTTTTTTATCGGCATGATTTTAACGATACGATTCGCGTCCATGTTCTCGAATTCTATCTCATCTATATCGATTTCCATCGTATTAACTTTATAAAACTTTTGTAACTCGGTTACGAATTCGCCAATTTCTTTTTTTGTCTTGACTGGTGACACTAGGATGTTTTTATCATCTTTCTTCACTGTCATGTCCATTAGTTTTTCTTTCATCATGAATGCTAAATTGAAAATCTTATCTTCTCTAAATTCGATATGTGTTATCTTAACATCTTTCTTTTTGGGATCGTATTTTATCTCAATTTGATTTATGTATTCTGCTACAATGGTTCTTCTTTGGTCGACATCTAGTTGATTCCATATGTCTTGAGCTTGGGAGTAATATAAGTCGCTTTGTCGTTTTTGAATTTCTTTAATCGTTGCATAAAGTGTGATGTCCATATCTTCGGTAATTCGTACATCTCGTTTAACTTTTTTCTTGATTTGGCTATTGATAGCTTCTTTCTTCGCCATTATATAATTCATTTCTTTTTGGAATTCATCTTCTGATGAATAACCTCCAAAAAAACTTTTTTTGACTCTTGATTCTCGTTTTTCGAGTTCTTCTAGTGACTTCTCATACATCTCGCTGTTTTCGGATATTTGAGTCTTATTCGATATTGGTATCGTCCCAACATCGGCAATGATAAAGTAATCTAGTATCTCGTTAATCTCTTTCACGAATGCTTCTTCAATTTTAACTTCTGGGACATATCCAACACCTTTGCATCTCGTACAAATGTAATAACTATACTTAACTCCTGTATGACTTTTTCCAGGTGATCCTCCTAGAACATCATGTCCACAACAAGGGCATTTTATCTTTTGCATAAAAATGTAAGTTTGTTTTCTTCGATTGTGCTGTTGATTTTTTCGATGTTGCTCTTGAAGTTGTTTCCATGTTTTTTTATCCCATATGGCTGGAGTTTCGTAAATGCATTCTTCCCCAGTTTCTTCTTCTAAAAAATTACAATGATATTCTCCAGCATAAAATGGATTATTGAATGCTTTTTCTAATCCACTTTGAGTTAGAACTTCTAGGTGTGGATATTCTTCCTTGGTAATTTCTTCTACTTGTCTACATGAATTACCTTGCAAGTATAACTCGGCAGCTCTTTGCATATAAGGACCATACTCGCTATCAATGATAACTTTCTTTTTATCTGGTCCGTTCACATCTCTAGTATAACCTTTTGGTATATTTGGAAAGTGTCCTTTTTCAAATGCACCAATCATTCCTAGTCTAGTTCTTTCTGATATAATGTCTAGCTCGTATTCTCCGTGAGCTGCCTCCATGTTAATTTGATATTTTCCAACTGCGGTATTATAATCTAGGTCGTTCCATGATGTAACGATTCGGCAATTGTAATCTTTGGCTACTTTGATAACTTCTTGAGTATTTGCTACACCCCTTACTAATCTATCAAGTCGCCATACTACGACTACATTGATTTTTCCTGTTCTAATATCATTTAATAACTTTTGAAAGTCTTTTCTCTTGTCTAGGTATTTTCCAGATATTCCAGGATCGCCATATGTATCATAAATCTTAAAGCCACGATTCTCACATAGCCTACGCAAATCTTTTTCTTGTTCCTCGTAGCTGTGTCCTTCTCTCGCTTGGTTAAAGGTCGAGACTCGCAGGTATATTCCCGCTATCCATTCCTTTGGTTCATTTTTCTTCATTTTAAAAGATACCATTGTTATCGACTCTCACTTTCAATAACTTTGGTATCTTTTCTTTTTTCTAATAACTTGTTAAGTTTCTTATACTGGTGTTTTGATATTAAAGGCTTATGTTTAACTCTTTTATAATATGCTTTACCATCTTTAATAATCAGTTTTCCTTCTAATTCCATTGTCTGTCCTCCTCCTTTGCTTCTGGCTATCGCCATTATAACCATTATAGCATTTTCTGTTAACAATAACAGGCTCATCTTTCTAACGAATTTGTAACACTTTTCTAACAACTTTATAATTCGTTTATAACGCTTTTGTACTATTTTTCGGTTATTTAGTATGTTCGAGGTAGGACTTTAGATTCTCCTTTTTCTAAAAATAATTTACTACTAATTCTCGTAATTTTTGGAAGGAGCAGCCATTCTTTGTATTGTTTATGAAGAACAATTCTTCATCGTATAAATGCTCTCCGTAGTATAAAATTACGACCTCTTTCTCTTTTGATTTTAATAAAATTTTATGTGGGCTTATGGTTGAGACGTTTGTTCCTGCAAACTTTACCATATAGCCATCAAAGTAAGCAATTTCAAGGGTTTTACGGCTTAAATACCTATTGCATTTGTCTTTGAGTTCCTTTGGAAACTCTAGCTTTTTCTTTGTTATTCTCATGGTCTGATCCTCCTTTTTAGAGCATCATAAAACCCTACCTCATTGTATTGAAGTAGGGTACCGTTGAAGCGAACTTTTTTAGGTTCGCATTATTTCTTCATGGTGCCTATGGTGGGACTCGGACCCACACAGTATTGCTACCGCCAGATTTTGAGTCTGGTGCGTCTACCAATTCCGCCACACAGGCAAATTACAAAAATATTATATCATATTTTTGCTAATCTTCAATCAAAATTCCTTTATCTCCTAAAATTTCTAAGATATTTAACATAGAAACTGTAGATGTAATTAAATCATCAACATTTATTTTAACATCTTTAAAGTGAGACGTTTTTAAATCACATGTATTAAACTTTGCATCTATAAAGTTATCACTATTAAATTCACATTTATAAAAACAAGTTTCGTTATATTTAACCCTCCTATGAATATTTTCTCTTAAGGTTACATCATCAAATTTAGAATTTAATACTTTTGAATTCTCTATTTTTGAATATTGAATTAAGCTTTCTTCAATACAGAAATTATTTGCTTCAGATTCAAAAAAACTGGTGTTAGTAAGTTTAGAATTGCTAACATATACTTGGCTAAAATTAACATCAGTAAAAGTAACATTAGTAAGAGTACAATTAAGAAATTTAACCCGACCAAAAAAAGAATTCTGAAAAGTTACATTATTAAAGTTACAATTATTAAAGCACACATCTCTAAGTGTTTCATATTGAATATTTTTATCACTTAACTCATCATGATTAAACTCAATATAGCTAAGAGTTAAATCTTCAATATTAATAAGTTTTTCTTCATGTAAACTTCCCCTAAACTCCCACATTTTCTACGTCCTCTTTATAAATAGATGTAAATAGTTCTGTTTCACTATCTTTGCCCTCTTCTTGTTCAACTTCTGGAAGCTCATTTAAACTTGCAAGGCCAAATGCATCTAAAAATTCATGAGTAGTGCGATATAAATTAGGTCTTCCTGGCATTTTTGATTTACCTGCCTCTTTAATTAAGCCCTTTGCTACTAATCTCCTTATAATGTGAGCACTAGCAACTCCTCTCATTGTATCAACCTCTACTCTTGTAATCGGCTGATTATAAGCAATAATTGCTAGAACTTCAAGACTAGTAGGACTAAGTGTATTAGCTTCCGGTGTATCTATTAACTTTTGATAATATTCTTTATGTTCTTCCTTAGTAGTAAGTTTAAAAGCATCTCCCAAATAACTAATGCGAATTCCATATTCATCGCTTTCATATCTAGATTTTAGCTCTAGTAATAACTTTTTTGCTTCAGCTATGTCAATTTCTAAGACTTTACATAGATTGTCTAGTGTTATTCCTTCATCTCCTACAACAAATAAAATACCCTCTAAAATACCTATTTTATTCATGAATATTTCTCCTTTCAACCATAATTGGCTTAAAATTATCTTCTTGACTTAAGTAAACTTCTTCATTTTTACTCATTGTAAGAATAGATAAAAATGTCACAATTAAGAAATTTCGATCCCGTTCTGTAAATAATTCTAAAAATTCAACCTTAGGTCTAACTTTTAAGATGCCTCTAATATCATTCATTCTTTTTTCAATACTATATTCTTTTTTAGTTATTCTTGTACTTAATGGTTTGGATAATTTTTCTCTTTCTTGAAATTCTTTTAAAGCATTAACTAAATCATCTAGTGATAAATCTCCAAATTTCACTTCACTACTATCTAATATGTCATCTAAACGCATTGGGCTTTTAGTATAAAAATTATTTCTTTTATTTTCTAAATCTTTAAATGTATCTGTAAGTTTTTTATATTTTTCATATTCTATGATTTTCTTTCTTAAATCCTCTTCAGATTTAATTTGGAATTCATCATCTATATCTTCTTCTATTTCTTCGCTATTTACAAGCATTTTACTTTTTAGATGGATTAACTCTGCTGCCATTACTAAATAGGAACTGGCAATATCAATACTTTTATTTTTTTCACTATCAATAAATAATAAATATTCTTCAATAATCGTTTTAATATTAATTTCATAAATGTCCATTTTAGATGTTTTTACTAGATGTAAAAGAAGGTCTAGAGGACCCTCAAAATCATTAATACTAAATTGATATTCCATATAAAACCCTCCTAACTACATTTAAAATTTTGTGCTTCCATTTCAAATTTTACTACTTTTGGCTCAGTATCTAATTTAAATGTATCAGCATGGAATATATATCCTCTACTTGCTTCATTTAAATTAACAACACTTGTAATATTAAATCCTCCTTCATATTCAAAATATGTAGATGTAATACCGGATTTATTATTAATAGAGCTAGATTCTTTTTTAGCCTCTTCACTTACTTCTAAATAATCTTCATTTGAATTTTCATAACGGTATTCATGACTCATTTCTGTTAATTTAGAGTCAATAAATTTATAAACTGCTTTTTCATGCTCTTTTGTACAAGTAAGAGTCGCACCACCTTCTTCTGTATTTGCAAGATTAACAGGTGGGTAATCACTAGTACTCTTTTTTACTAATACTAAATAATCAAGACTTGATGCTCCCTCTTTACTAATACTCGAATTAACTGTTTTAAAAGCCCCAGATGCAAGATTAAGTTCATGAACTAATTTTACTCTTTCAATTAATACTTTTTCACTAGTATAAATTTCTAAATAATAATTAAGCGCTTCTATATCTTGATAAGTATTACTTGCGTTAATAACTGAGTATTTAAGAATTCCCTCTTCTTTATCAAGCTCAAAATCACTTAAATTAATTTCTTCTCCTTTAATCTCTAATCCTTCAGAAAAAGGGTAAAATTTAGTTTCTTCATTCGTATCTGGATCCTCAGTTTCGCTAGGAGCTACAGGCTTTGGTGTAGTTGGTGGATTAATAGGACTCGCAGGATTTAATAATTCATTTAACTTACTTGATATTTCTGGCAAAAAAACCATTGCTAGTCCAAATAGAGCAATAATAATAACAATACCAATTGAGCTTTTCTTTCTAGATTCAAAAGCTCCAATAGTTACAGGAGTAAGTTCGTTCTGCTCTAAACTTACATTATTATATTTTTTCTTTGCCATTTATATCCCTTCTTATCTCTAGATTATTATATCAAAAATATTCTAAAATAAAAAGAGCTATTTCGCTCTAATTACATCAAATTCCATTTGTTTTAAGCTATATTCATATAATGCATGATAGAATAATGCTAAATCATTTTGATTTTGTATACTATATTCCAGGTATTTTTGGTATAAATACTGATCCCTATTTTCTTTAGGAAAATCAAGAATCATAACTAATTCTCCTATATTAATATATATCAAATGTTGTTTTAACTTCATTTCAAGTGCATCTAAGTAATATTTCATCATAACTTCGTTATTTTTATTTTTTGATATCCAATACTCAACAACATAATAATAACAAGATAATCCTATATTCTTACTATCCTTTGCTTGCCATATGTTAGTAATTGAAACATCTTCTTCATTACCTTTTACCATATAAACATTGTAATAGTAATCAAGTAATGATTTAACAGAAAGCTCATTAGTAATTAAAACATCATTATATTTAAAATCATTATTATCAAAGAATCCACTATTATATAACCAATTATATAATTGATATGATTCTTCTTCTTTTTTGGTTCTAGTACCTGTTTTAGATTTACGAACTCTAGCCGGGAATTCATTATAAGTCTCACAATATTCTTTAATTTTCAAAGCCATCTCTATCACATGCATTGAATCAAATTTACTTATATTACCATATCTGTTAAATAAATCATCTAGGATTTCTTTAAGGGTTTTACTTTTAAATTTTACATCTGCGAACTTAAAAGGTTCATCAGGACTTAAGTAATTATTTTTGTTTAGCCAAGAAGATAAACTATTAGCCTTTTTATCTTTTTTAGTTTGTTTCCTTTTTTGAGTTCTTACTGGAAATTCTTTATATTTATCACAGTACTTAATTATTTCTTTAACTTTTTCTTTAGCATATTCTGGAGTTCCTGGTATTTTATATGCATATTTTTTATATAGTCTATCCAAAATTTCTTTTGCTGTTTTGCCATCTTTAACAATTACTGTTGCAAATTGAAAATCTTTATTTTCATTCATATAACCGTGATTATATAGCCACCGTCTTATTTGATCTGATAGCATATCTTTTTTGGTAGTAGGTTCACTAACTCTTCCAGGAAACTCTTTATATTTTCTACAATATTCTATAATCTCTTCTATTTTATCTACTACATATAATCTGTTTACAAATATTAATGAACTATAATTATCTCGTAACTCTTTTAATATTTCAAAAATTGGTTTTCCATCTATACTATTTTTGATCATCCATTCTTCTGCTTCATCGCTATTTCTTTTAGCCATCCAATTAGCAAGTTGACTAGAAAGTATATCTCTTTTTGTTTGAGGATTTTCAAGATTTCTAGGCCATTCTTCATAAGTTTCACAATACTTTTTTAATTGTTTTACTTTCTCAATATGATATGGAATACTTCCTCTAGTTGTTTTTCCATATTCATTATAAAGCTCATCTAATAATTCTTTTGCTGTTTTGCCATTTATCAAAAAGTCCTTGTAAATAAACTCATCACCTTTAAAATAAAAATTACGATTTAACCATGTATAACAAAACTTGGATAGCTCTTCTTTTTTATTCTTTGGTTTTAGATACATTTTAGGCCATTCTTTATAAGTTTCACAATAATGTCTTATTTTTTCTATATTTGCTATTATAGTACGATTTATATAAGAATATCTATTTTGCAAATCATTTAATATCTCTCTAACTGACTTGCCATCTACTAAAATATCAGCATATTTAAAATCATTTTTATTTCTTGTAAATCCAGTACGACTTATCCAATCATATAATCTATCTGAATATATTTCAAGTTCAGTTGGTTTTTTATGATTTTTCTTAATTACACTAGGCCATTTTTTGTAGGTTTCGCAATAATTAATTATCTCTTTTACAATTTTAATAACTTCATCATTAAAATACGCCACTCTATTATCATTAATATTTTGTTCTATTTTATTTATAAAACTTTCTTGTTCTAATTCATGATCAATAATTTGAAATTGTAGCATATATTCTTCTAATGTTTTTCCTTGAGGTAATTTTACATGACGTTTTACTCTCTTCTTAGCTTCTTTTCTTACTTCTTCCACAATTTCTTGATATATATGAATATTCCCTACTAAATCAATTATTATAGGAGTTATATGAGATTTTTGTCCAGCTAATAATGCTCTACCAAGCTGCTGATAAAATAAGGAAACTGATGATGTTCCTCTACCTAATATTAAGACATCAAGATTTTCAAGATGTACCCCTTCATTATATTTATTTACAGTATATAAAACTCTTAGAGAATCAGAATCATCCATAATAAATGCTTCTTCTTCACTTGCACTATCTAAGTAATCACTAAATGATATGAAGTATTTTTGATTAAGACCAATACCGCCAAACATTTTATCTCTCAAATCATAAATTTCATAAATTTTCTTTGTATTTTCTCTCTTATTTAATAAGTCGCTAGGTGGACAAAAATATAATACTTTACTATTTCCTCTGATATATTTGCGAAAAATATCTGGAATATCTTGATATGAATGAATTTCTCGTTTAAAATTTTCAATTTCATTTAAAAGAGTCGTTTTTTCTTCTCCTTCTTGAAACTCTTCTTTAATTGTCTCTTCTGCACTAACCGCTCTTAAATAATTTCTAATACCACAATCTATATAAATCGGAATTGGTAATTCACCATCTAATATAGCTTCGGCTAAAGTATATGAATAGACAATATCATCATCAAAAGAAAAAATGGTTTTTTCTCCGTCTAATCTTTGTGGCGTTGCACTCATACCAAAATAACGTGCACTTGGATGTTCCGCTCTAAATTCATTAAAGCTTACATACCATTTTAATCCTCCTGTATGGTGATATTCATCGCATATTAGATAATGATAATCTTTACTAGATAATTTGCCTTCAGTTTGTCTTTTATAAAACCATTGATAAGTTTCTAATTCTAAATTAGGATAATAAATAGAAATTCGTTTATTTAATTCTTCTATAGATATAGATGTACTATTATCACCTAAAAGTCCTTGTTCATACATGTTATATTTTAATTGTTTTATAATTGCTAAAGTTGGTGCTACATATAATATTTTTTTATTCTGATTGTCTGCAATTAATTCCATAGCAATAAAACTTTTGCCAGTTCCTGTTGGCATACTAATTGCAACACTTTGTTTTTTAAGGAAAGATTCTTTTACCACTTCATAAACTCTCTCATTTCTTTCACTTAAAGATACATGATATTTCATATTATCACCTATTTACATTATAACATTAATTATTAGAATACAAAAGAAAAAGATTAGAAATCTAATCTTTTGGTTTAAACAAAAGTGCAAATAATGCTGCAAATACAACAGCACCTACTATTGCAGCTCCACCCTTTACTAACATACCAGTAAATATTCCTAAAAAGCCCATTTCTTTAAAGCCTTCATATGCTCCTGTATATAGTAAGTATCCAAAGTTCGAAATAATAGTTGTTGCTCCTCCACCGGCAAGTCCAATTAATTTTTCATAAACACCAAAGAATGCAAGAATAGCACCAAGAACTGTAAACAAAGAAGTAATATGTCCGGGGGTAAGTTTCGTACTATCTAAAATGATTTGTGCTATTGCGCAAAATAATCCAGCGATTAAAAAAGCCCATATAAATGTCATTATATTACCTCCAAACTAATTGCATGAGCAATACCAGGAATTCCAAGTTTTTGATTTGCAAGTTGAACAGATTGCAGAGATCCTGTAGCAATAATTAAAACTCTTTTATATTTTTTACTAGATAAAACACGTTCAAATAATACTAATGGTAAGGCTACTGGACCACTTGCACCAGCATAAGTCTCTTGAGCATTTGTGTAAATTTCGCAGCCAGCATCCATATATTTTTTAATTTGAATATCATAAACCTCGTCTAAAACTTTTGTAAATAATTCACGTCCGACTAAACCTAAATCCCCCGTCAAGATCAAATCATAATACCCAACATTTCTCTTCATTTCTGTCAAATGTGTACTTAACGTTTCGGCAGCAGCTGGAGCCATTACTGCTCCCATATTATTAGCATCTTTTATTCCCATTTCAATAGTTTTCCCAATAGTTGCACTCTCAACTTTAATATTAGTTGGCATACTTGTTAGTAGTGTTGCTACTGCTCCTGTGGTTGTAAAAGTAGTCGTATGTTTCTTAACAGCTCCATATTCTACTGGATAGCGAAATTGTCTTTCAGCATTTAAATTGTGAGAACTTGTTATCGCAACAACATTTTTAGCAAGTTTTCCACTTAAGAATGAGGAGGCGACAATAAGTTCTTCAACATAAGATGCACAAGCACTGTATACGCCAAGATATGGAATGCGATAATTACTAGCATTATAATTACTAACAGATATTTGATTAATTAAATCTCCTCCAATAAGCAAGTCCACTTTACTATCACTAAGTTTATTATGAGAGAGTAAATTATCCATTACTACTTTCTGCATTTTTATTTCAGCTTGCTCAAATGTTTTCTCTCCATAATAGTAGTCATCCATATAAAAATCATAATTTTTTAGTAGCCCTTCTGTTTCAAGAGGACCTACAATTGAAAAATTATCTTTAATATATACATTATTAAATTTTTTACTAGCCACCTAAAATCACCTTCACAATCACAAGTACAAAACTAGATAATATACCGTATAAAATAACAGAACCTGCTAACTTAAAAAAGTTTGATCCAAGCCCAGTTATTAATCCCTCTTTTTTATAGTCAAGTGCACTACTTGATACTGAATGAGCAAACCCCGTTGTTGGTAATAACAATCCAGCTTTAGCTTTACTCATCCAATTATCAAAGAATCCTAATGATGTAAATAATGATGACAAGAAAATAACTATCAAACAAGTCCACACACTAGCATCTACCCTTGATAAAGAAAAAATATTCATTATAACTACAATTAATCCTTCAGCAATAAAACCTACACACCCACCAACTAAAAAAGCAAAAACTGTATTACCTAGCTTATCTTCCTTTGGTTCATATCTTTTTACTAATTTTTGATATTCATCTTTATTCATATTAAACCTCCATTTTTATTATGAAAAAAATTAGTAAAACTTATACATTTTTTCACCATTTAAAATTTTTAGCATAAAATATGTATCTGTCCAAACCAATTTTTCTAGCATTCATAAAATACAATAGAATGGTAGTGATAATATGATTTTTTTATATTTAATTTTAATTCCAATAGTATATACATTAATAAAATTAATTTTATTTTTTATAGTAAAACACTTTGGAAAATTTTCTTTTAAAGGAATTCAAATTGCGGGCTTTAAATACAATTCAAGAAAAGATATTTTTTATGCATCAAAAAATGCTTGGCAGAAAAACTTTGGCTATACAAGATTATATGATATAGCTTGCCCCATATTTCGAATGATCTTAGATACTGAGGCAATAAGATTTCATTATAACAATAAAAACTATCTCATTTCTTTTTGGAAAGGCCAATATGGAATGACTACAGGAGCTGAAATAGGAATATATCAGACAAAAGATCAATATATTCATAAAAATACTCTTTATATGCCTATAGATAGTGATGAAGAATTAGATATGAGCTTTACCCTTTATAAAAATAACAAAATAATTACTAAAGTAGCATCTAAACATTGGTGGCTAGCCGTATTCAAACTAGGAATGTTTAGTAAGCCAAAAGAACTTACAATGGATATTAAAATAACTTTTCCAAATAATGAAATGTTTTCTGCTTTCATTAATGCTTTTAAAAAGTTAGGCTATAAAGAAAAAGACTTTTCTATAGAAAAAAATACTTTTTATTTTCATTATAAGAAACCTCGTACTAAAAAAGTATGGACTCGCTCAATTATCTTTGATAAATTTAGACTTCATTTTAACAAAAAAAATGTTTTACTTTATAACAAATATATAAGTGATATCATTAGTAATGATACTAGTAATTCTAATCATGTAGTTTTATTAAAAAACTATGTACCCACATTTTTAAAAGGTGATTTATCTTCTTACTCTCCGAAAGAAAAAAATATTATTTTTTTAAATCCTATTGTAGCAATTAAAAAGAGTGAAAAAGATGGATCGTAAACTAAATAAAATTTATTCTTTATCTAAAAGAATACCTATTAATAAAAATTCTAAAATTATAATAATGAGTGATTGTCATAGAGGCATAGGAAATATATCTGATAATTTTTTACAAAATAAAAATATTTATGAAGAAGCTCTTACCTATTACGAAAAAAAGGGATTTACTTATATTGAGCTTGGAGACGGTGATGAAATGTGGGAAGTAGAAAAATATGAAGACATTATTAAAGAAAATTTTAGTACATTTAAAGTAATTAAGAAGCTTCATGATAAAGGCAAATTCATCATGATTTATGGTAATCATGATTTATGTAAGAAAAACAACCAAATATTAAAAGATACCTTTTATCAATACTATAATGAATTTACAGGCCAAAAAGAAGAACTATTTCAAGATTTAAAAGTATATGAATCCCTAATACTTGATTATAATAATCATGAAATATTTTTAGTACATGGTCATCAAGTTGATTTCTTAAATAGCAATTTATGGTATCTATCTAGATTTCTAGTAAGAAATGTTTGGAAATATGCCGAAAAAATTGGGATTAAAGACCCTACTAGTGCTGCTAAAAATTATCGCGTTACAACAAGTGTAGAAAAAAAATTAAAAAATTGGAGTATTAAAAATAATAAGATTCTAATCGCAGGTCATACTCATCGTCCTATATATCCTAAAATCGGAAATAGTTTATATTTCAATGATGGTAGTTGTGTTCATCCCGATGGGATTACTTGTCTTGAAATCGAAAATGGAAATATTACTCTTGTAAAATGGAGGTATCATGTAAAAGGAAAAAATAAAGCAGTCATAGAAAGAGAGGTTCTAGCAGGAAAAGAACCAATTATTAATTTTTTTAAATAAACCTAAAAAAGGTGCTAAAATAGCACCTTAAATTTTTTGATTTTAAACTAAAATATATTTTTAATGTCATATTTTTTTTCTAAGACTACAAAATTTTCAACATGATAACTATAACTAAACATATCTAATAACTTATATTCTTTTATTTCATAAAGATCTTCCAAATATTTTAAGTCCCTCATTAAAGTAAACATATCACATGATACATAAATTATTTTATTAATTTGACTTTCTTTAATAAACTCTAATGTTTTTTTATCTAATCCTTTTCTTGGAGGATCTAAAATTAAAGTATTAAATTGTTTATTAATCTTTTTTACAGTATGAGAAACATCCCCAAGCAAGAATTTAATATTATTAGAATTATTTAATTTAGCATTTATAATTCCATTTTTAACAGCATTAGAAATAATTTCTACACTAATTACTTCTTTTGCTTTTTTGCTTGCAACAAGTCCTAAAGTTCCAACGCCGCTATATAAATCAAGTACAGTACTATTACTATCTATATTTTTTTCAATTAATTTAAATAATTCCTCTGTAATAAAATGATTCACTTGAAAAAAAGAATTGAAACTTACTTTAAATAACATTCCATATAAACGTTCATAAAAGAAATCTTCGCCATATATTAATTTATCATTATAAACTATACCCACTAATTTAACTATTTTCTTAAGCTTCTCCAGCTCAATATTATAGTTTTTTTCTTCACTTTTTATAATTAGTAAAATTTCATTATTTGTATTACATCTAATTGTTAATAAGCCATTTTTTAAATTTAATAAAGAAATGTTTTCTATAACTTCATTAATTTCTTTTTTAGCAATTGAGCATGAATTAATCTCTATTAAATTATGAGTATTATCTTCAAAATAGCCAATATGACCATCTTTAATTTTTAAACTAATTTTATTACGATAGTTAATAGGATTCGAATTCCTAATTATCTTTACTTCGCCATTATATGATAAATGATTTTTATTTAAAACTTCTATTGCTTTCTTTTGTTTAAATTCTAGTGTTTTATCATAATTTAAACATAAAAGATCACATCCCCCACATTCATTAAAATATGGACAAATACTTTTGGTTCTATCATTACTTTCTTTTACATATTTTTTAACTTTTGCTTCACTATAATTCTTTTTTGATGTAATTATATCAACATCTACTATCTCTTCTGGTAAAGCATTTTTAACAAATATTACCTTATTATCGATATGACTAATTCCTCGACCAAAATGATCTAAAGTTTCTATTTTTATATTTTTAAACATATTATCAACACTTCCAATTTATCTTCTTAATATTCTTTCTAAAGACTCTCCTTTTTTTAATTCTTCATCAATTAACCATTCTTCAATATGAATTTGATGATATTCTGGATTAAGATTACAAAGTTTATTATATAAATCCATAAAACATAGATTAAATGGTTCATACCTTGAGCCACTATTACGAAGCCTTACACTAACCCAAACTTTATGTTTATAATCATTAATTGCCATCTTTTCCTCAAAACTTAAATCTCTACAAACATGTGGTACTCCAAATTCTAATTCATAGGCATTTTGTAGCTTACGAATTACAAAATATGGTGCCATATCTTTAGGATAATCATCGCTTCGCCATATAATCAAACCATTATCTACTAGCCCAGACATCTTTGCTTGAGACAAATTCATTTGCCTACGCTCTTCTCTTCTTTCCATTTTTTCTTTAAACTTCTCATGATAGTCTATATCTGATTCTTCTAATTCCAACATTCTTATAGATTTCAAATCATCCTCTACTTCATCATAACATCTACCATTTAAAACTTTACTATACAACTCGTCAAATAACTGATAAACTTCATAGTCATCTTTACCAATTAAAAATGTTGTACCATCTTCAAGATCAAATAAAGTAAAATATAAATCTAAATTCCCTGCAAAAGATATTTCTAAATAATGATTTGGATTTTCTCTAAAAAGTCTTATTCCACCAGTTACATTTGTATATCTTTCTTTATTCACCCATATAGTATATTTTAATTTTTCCATAAAAACCACCTAAACATACTATACCATAAATACCTTTCAAAAAAAATAAAAACGCAAAATTTTGCGTTTAAATTTTATGGATTTTATTCTTTTTATACCTAATCACAAATAATGTTCCTAAACCAATAATTATTATTCCTATCGGAATAATAATTCCTGTTTGAGGATTGTCAATATCATCTTTATTATTTGGATCTTTTTTATCTTCATTATTAGCACTATTATTTCCATTATCGGTACTACCATTTGAACTGTTATTAGAAAGCTTATAACTAAATTCTTCTAAATAATAGAAAGGATTTTGATTTAAACTTTTATTTAAATTATCTTCAGCTTTTTGATATACTACAAGTGCGTCATTTACTATCGTTTTAAAATCATCTGAAGATTTTAACTTATAAATTTTAGACTCATTTCCAAAACTTGTTTGATTAAAACTCTTAGTATAAGATAGTTTAAAATCAAAAGTATAATTTGCTGTCCATGTACATGCATTACTTGTACCACTATTACCATAATTTAATGGACCAGTAATACTACTTATTCCGTAAAATGATCTATCATCTTTTTGAACACTAACAGTTCCTTTTATTAAATCATAACGTTTATAGTCGGTAGGTTGGAAAGAATACTTTTTACCTGTTAAAACTGTGTTTGTACATTTACCAGTATTACTACTACTTGATGTACAAGATTTTATGCATGGTTTATAAACTGTTTCTGTTTTAACACAATCTTTATCAGGATATTTATCATTACAGCTATTTCTACATTCATCTGTTGTACATTCTCTTTTACATGCTGTTATTTGTTCATGACAAGTTGGATTAACGAATTCAATGCTACTACAAACTCCCACCATTAATCCATCTGTACATACTTGAACATTATCAGTAGAACAAGATTTTATGCATGGTTTATAAACTGTCTCTGTTTTAACACAATCTTTATCAGGATATTTATCATTACAGCCATTTCTACATTCATCTGTTGTACATTCTCTTTTACATGCTGTTATTTGTTCGTGACAAGTTGGATTAACAAATTCAATGCTACTACAAACTCCGGCCATTAATCCATCTTTACAAACCGGCTTATTATCAGATGAACATGGAATAGTACATAATTCATATGTGTTTTTGGTTGCTACACAATCTTTATCAGGATACAAATCATTACAATTATTTCTACACTCATCTGTTGTACATTCTCTTTTACATTTAGTTATATTTTCATGACAAGTCGGATTTACATAATCAAATCCTGTACTACAAACTCCAGCCATTAATCCATCTGTACATACTTGAGTGCTACTTGTAGAAGTATATGTATATTCATTCTTACCGCTAATATCTTCAGCTTTAAAATTCTTTAGTGCGCCATCTAAATATCCTTTAGCTTTTTCATACATATTTAATGCTTCCTGATATGTTTCAACGGCTTCTTTTATTTTAGTATCTTTTAAAACGCTATCAGTTATCATATAATAACTTCGTTTACTATATGATAATAAGCTATCTATGGTACTCTTATTTTGATCTAAACTACTAAATGTTTCTTTATAATCTAAAATATTAAGAATTACATCAAACCATAAAATATCTTGTTTAATTAATTCTTGATAATTTAATGTAACATTTTGCTTTTTACTATCATAAGAGCTTTTCATTGATAAAACATTATCATTATTTTCTAACTTAAAATTCCATCCATCAGGATTAAGACAGAGTGAATTATTTTTATCTTTAACTTCATATTGAATAGTAATATTATTGCTATTTTTTACAACCTTTGAATTATAGCAAGTACTTTTTTCATTTACTTGAGATACCTTCAATTCCAACTCTTTTGCAAGATCATCAGTACTTATTGTTTTTGCATCAGCATTACTAATTGCAACTACGCTTAGTACAATGCTTAAAAACACTTTAAATAACTTCTTCATACTAGTCTCCTATCTTATATATTTATAATAGCATACCCCCTATCCGAAGTCAATTTTTTTATATATTAGATATTAAAAAAACTTTGTTCTTGTTTAAAATCTACTATTAGTGTATAATGTTTTTAGAATAGGTGGTTATATGAAAACTTTTAACTATGAATCAGTCTCTATTGTAGATATTATTAATGAAATAATCGTTGATGCCATAAATAAAAAAGCTAGTGATATTCATTTTGATCCTACGCCTGATGCTTTACTGGTAAGAATTAGAATTGATGGCGAGCTTAGAGATTACACAGAAATTCCTAATGCTCTTAAAAAAAATGTTACTACTAGAATTAAAATAATTAGTGGTATGAACATCACCGAAAATAGGCTTCCTCAAGATGGAGCTATTAAAAATGCCATTAGCAATATGACCCTAGATTTACGTGTTTCTTCCCTACCAGTTGTAGATGGTGAAAAAATTGTAATTCGTATACTTGATTATTCTATGAGTCTAAAGGGCTTAGAAAGCCTAGGATTCTCAAATAATAATCTTAAAAAAATAGACAAAATGATGTCTAATCCAAATGGTTTAATATTAGTTACAGGTGCTACAGGAACCGGTAAATCTACAACAGTTTATGCCATGTTACAAAAGTTAAATACTAAAGAAAGAAATATTATTACTGTAGAAGACCCTGTAGAAATGAAAATAGAAAATATTAATCAAGTTCAAGTATTAAGCGATATAGGGCTAACTTTCTCACATACCTTAAGAAGTATTTTAAGACAAGACCCAGATATTATAATGGTTGGTGAAATTCGTGACAATGAAACTGCCCGTATTGCCGTACGTGCTAGTATTACAGGACATTTAGTATTATCTACAGTTCATACTAATAACTCTTTAACAACTATTGAGCGTTTAATTGATATGGAAGTTGAACGTTACTTACTTGGTAGTGCCCTAACAGGAATTATTTCTCAAAAATTAGTAAAAAAATTATGTACAAAATGTAGAGAAGCTAGGCCAACAACGCCTTATGAAAAAAAATTATTAAAAAAGCATTTAGGAATTATGGTAAATGAGATTTATTCCCCTGTTGGATGTAAATATTGTAATCATGGATTTAAAGGTAGAATTGCAATTCATGAAGTATTATCAATTAATGAAAGTATTAGAGAAGCAATTACAACTAATGTATCTAGGCATGAATTAAAAGATTTAGTTTATAAATCAAAATCAGATATGACTACAATGTTTGAAGATGGACTTGAAAAAGTAGTCGAAGGTCTAACTAGTATGGAAGAAATATTAAAAACAATTGATGTTTCTAGTGATGAAGAACTAGAAGTTTAAAAAAGAGGATATTTTCCTCCTTTTTTATTCATGACTATATTCTTTTGCATACAAGCATCCACAATAATCTTGGCGATATAAATTATACTCTTTACTAAACAAAATGCTTTTTTTGTATCCATCATTTTTTTTAAAATCCCCTACTAAATACTTAATATTACATTCTTTTTGTATTTCAAGACCAATTCTATTTATTATTTGACTATTTTTATAAGGACTAACAGTTAGAGTAGTTCCAAAATATTCATATTTTTTTTCACTTGCAACTAAAGCACATTTCTTCATTCGAATATAATAGCACTTATGACATCTAGCTCCGCCCTCTTTTTCATTTTCTAATCCTTTTATATTATCTTCAAAATCATGATTAGCGTAATCACAATCTAAAAAAGAAATTTTGGCATCCTTATATTCTTTAATAAAACGGATTTGCTCTTCTTTCCTATGGATATATTCTTCTATAGGTTCAATATTAGGATTATAATAATAAATAGTAATTTCAAAATAATCTTTTAAAAAATCAATTACTTGCGTAGAGCAAGGTCCACAGCAACTATGTAATAATAAAGTGGGTTTATAGTCTAAAGTTTCTATTAATTCTAATAGTTTTTTTTGATAATTAATTTTTTCTTCCATTTTAATTGTCCTTCTTATTATCAGAAAAAGCTGTAAATAATATATTTCCATTACCTTCAGAATAACTATCTAAATAAACAGTGCCTTTTTCATTAATCGCAGCAAATATCGTACTATAATCATTTAATCTTTTCATATTAAGAATATTGACATAAGCTAAATTTCCATCATTCATTCGAAGTAAAAAGCGTTCTTTATCAATCGTAATATCCTCCGATATATCAGGATCATATACAATCTCATTAATCATAGCGATAATATCTGTATCAATATTACTAAATGAATTAATGAATCTTTTCAAAATATCACTAGGTGTGTAGTTCACAAGTGAAGGTATTCCTATATATTCAGTTTTATTTTCGACTTCAGCTCCATTTGATAAAACAACCCGATCATTATTACGATTATAAAATAAAGGATAGGCTTCTTCTATTTCAATAATAAGTTTACCATTTAACTTTTTAGTAATAGATACATTTTTTACTAGCTCTAAAGTTTTTATTTTCTTAGATAAACTTTTTTTGCTTATTTTAAATATTGATGGATACTTCTTAATTCCTGCAACCTCAATAATTTCATTATCACTTAGTAACTTAGTTCCTTTAATATAAATATTTTTAATAGACATGGTAAAAATAGTATATAAAAACATTCCTATTAAATAAACAATTAATAGAACTAAAATAACTCCTTTTAAATTCAAATGTTTTTTCTTTACTTTTTTTACCTCGCTCATATTCTACTTCCAATCAATAATCTCTTGCTCTAATACTAAATCTATACCATGTTTTTCTAAAACAGCATCATGTACTAATTTTATCAGATTTCTAATGTCCTCGCTAGTAGCTCCACCATTATTTACAATAAAGTTAGCATGTTTTTCACTAACACTAGCTCCCCCTACTGTTTTACCTTTTAAGCCCACATCTTCAATTAATCTACCTGCATAGTCTCCTTCTGGATTGCGAAATACACTACCAGCACTAGGAAGTTCTAAAGGCTGGCTTGCCATTCTTCGCTCTCTTCTATCTTCAACAACTTTAAGTAGTTCTTCCCTACTGCCCGGCGTTAACTTAAAAGTACCTTCTAAAACAATCACATCCTGTTGCTTTAAAGAAGTATTACGATACTCATGTGAAATACTATCAGCCATAACTTCTTTAATTTCTAAATTTTCATCTAATATTTTAATACTTATTAAATTATCAAACATACAAGAATTATAAGCACCTGCATTTCCAACTATACTTCCACCGACAGTTCCTGGAATATTAATTGCCCATTCTAGTCCTTCTAAATTTGCATTAATTGAAGATGTAGCAAGACTTGCCATCATTGCTCCAGCACCACACACAACTTTATTATCATGGACTTTTATTTCATTTAGGCCTGTTAACTTAATGATGGCCCCATCAAAATAATCATCAATAACAATATTTGAACCATTTCCAATAATAAAATAAGATATATGTTCATTTTTTAAATGCTTTAATACTTTTATAAGTTCATCTATATTTTTTGCTTCAATAAAATACTTACTTTTGCCATTAATACGATATGTATTATATGGTTTTAAAGATGCATCAGAGCGAACAATAATGTTTTCTATTTTCATTTAACTAACTCCTTTATTTCACTAACAATTACTTCACTACTGTCAGTTTTTCCTAAATTTTTTAAGTTCATTTTCATAATTTCATATGCTTTTTTATCTTCTAATAAATTAGTAACAGTTTCAAATAAAAGACTTCCATTAAGATCATTTTCTTCAATCATTAAACCAGCATTATTTTTAACTATTTCTAAAGCATTATAATATTGATGATTACCTGCAACATATGGACTTGGAATAAATATAGCAGGCAGACTTAAAGCTAGAATTTCACTCATAGTAGACGCTCCAGCACGTGTAACAATTAAATCACTACTTCGCATCAATCCTGCTAAATTATCTAAATAAGGCACTACTTTTATATTGCTGCTAAAACGCGTTCCTTTCATAAATTCTTCATAATATTTTTTACCCGTAACATATAATACTTGATAATTACTTTTTCTTGATAAACGTAAAAATTCTTTTAGTTTCTCATTCATTGTACTACTTCCTAAAGAACCCGCTACAACAATAACTAATTTTTTATTATCAATAAGTCCTACATCACTTTTTTTAATTATTTTTGTAGTAAGAGCGTTTTCTCCACAAGGATTTCCTGAATATATAACTTTTTTAGCAGAAGAAAAAGACTCCATTGTGCTTAAAAATGATACAGCTACTAAATCTGCATTCTTTCCAAGGACTTTATTTGTTTTTCCAACAATACTATTTTGTTCATGTAAAAAAGTTTTAATATTTAATTTTTTTGCAGCTTTTAATACAGGATAAGTAACATATCCACCAAAGCCTAAAACAATATCAGGATTAAATTTCTTAATTATTCTTTCACATTCCTTATAACTCTTATGAATTAAAAATACATTTTTAATATCTTTAAATATATTTTTAGAAAGTCCATATATATCAATTCCTACATATTCAATTCCTCTATCTGGAATAATTTCACTTTCCATTCTATTTTTAGTACCAATATATAATACTTCAAGATTTTTATCTTCTTTTTTTAGTTTTTCTATTACAGCTAAAGCAGGATAAATATGTCCACCTGTTCCTCCAGCACTAACAACTATTTTCATAAAAGATTCCACCTCACTATAATTATACTAAGAAATAACAAAAAAAACTATCTTTTTTTACTTAGTTAACTTTATTATACATAATAAGTTATAAAAATTATGTCAAAAAAAGAATCCAGTTAATTCTGAATTCAAATTTTATTATTTTATATCAATGTGAAAATTTAAATCTTCTTCAGTTGGTAATTTTTTTAATAACACGCTTTAATTATTTCATTTATTTTAGCTTTTAACATTTCGCATACAGTTTTATCACTGATTAAATTAATAGAAAATGTTTTATATCCGATTCTATTTACACTTGCTCCACAGTGGTAAATAATATCATTATCTAATATAAAATATCTATCATGAAATGTATTATTATAAATAACTTCTAAGTTATGATACTGTTTATTATATTTTAATATATCTTGATTTATTAATAAGCTATCTTTTTTAGTTATAATAATTACATTTATTTTTAATCTTTTAATAATATCTAATAACGTATTATCTGCATAGCTGTCAACTATTACAATTTGTTTTTTAGCTTCATGAAAAATTTCTTGGATTTTAAAGTATGCATCATATATTTGTCCATTGAAATATATTTCATTAACTTTCTTTTTCTCTTCAAATTTATGAAAAGATGCTTGTAATAATCTTATATCTTCTGTATTTTTCATTACCTGCCTGTTAATGTATCTTTGTTCTAATAAATTTTCACTAATGTAATGTCTCATAACAACAAAAGCATCCATTATTCTTATACTTATTTCTTCTGCAACTTCGGTTCTAAGAATTGTTGCAAGCATGGCGGTACCTTGTTCAGTAAATACATATGGTAAATACTTTGAGTATTTTCCTTGTTCTAATTCTAAGGTTTCAAATTGAAACCTTAGAATATCATAATATTCTTCTTTAGTTAGTCGAAACATAAACCTTTCTGGAAATCTATTAATGTGTCTTTTAACTGCTAAATTTATTGTTTTTGTACCATTAGCACATTTATATAGTCTAGCTAAATCACTATCAAGCATTACCTGTTTCCCTCTTATTTCATAAATCAAATTTTCAATACTCTCATTTTCTGTTGTTTCTAATTTATTCATTTATTTCACCATTTTTCTATCATTGAATTTCTAATTTTTAATGACTTTAATTCAATTTGCTAGACATTGTCTAGCAATTTTTATATTCATCAATTCTAAATTAAAATATCACCTTCACTAATATATATTACCACCATAACCCTTATTTCCTTTTTTTATTTTATTTTTGGTCAGAAATTTGCAATTTCAAGACATAATAAAACAAAAGATGCGATTAATGAAACATTTCATTAATCGCATCTTTATACATTTTTTTAATTACTTGATAAGCATTTTTATTTTGTTTTAAAAATTCATCACAAGAAATTCCACTATTAACTTCTAATACCCAAAGCTCATGATCCCCAGTTTCGATAATATCGATCGTTGCAAACTTCATATTTAAAGCATGTCCAACTTTTAGGGCTAAATTTTCTATTTTTTTATAAAGGTTTCCTTTATCTAGAATTTTACTGGTTGCACCACCACTTAAATTAAATTTCCAAGATAATTCTACAAATTCCTCTTTCTTAGGTATCATTTCTAAATCTAATAATTTTAGATTTTCATTTACTATTTTCTTATTTGGAACTCCTCTTTTTTCTATTAATTCTTTTAGGGAAGAAAATCCATCTCCTATAACATATGGCTTTTCTTTTTCATATATTAATACAATATTTTCATTTAAATAATACGCCCGGTATTCCCTTAATATAGAATAAAATGGACATATGCTTATAGAATCTTCTCTTTGAAATAAATTTTCAATTTCTTTTTTTAAAGTATTTTTATCACTAACTACTAAAACTCTATATCCTTCACTTCCATTGTTCGGCTTAATAACTACCTGTTTCTCACTAGTATTTTCTATTACATCATCTATATTTTCTTGAACCCAATTTTCTCTTGTTTTAGGATTAAAAATCATCTTATGTTCTATTACTGGTATCCCAAAAGATTTTAACACTTCGAATGTTGCATATTTATCACTAGCAATATGCCCACTAGCTTCGCCATTAATATCAAATTTTTTCCCAGTAATATATCTTACTTTATTATCCTTTTCGAGTTTTATAATCCAATTAAAAGATAATAGCTCATAAGTAATTCCTTCTTCACTACATATCTCTTTTATAATTTTATTAAATAGTTTCTCAGGCATATAATCTTCACCCAACAAATATTTTATCCCCTTTTAAAATTATTGTCAACTTACCAAAATAATCCTTTTAAAACATTAAAAACGCCTGATATTCCTTTTGTCATAACATCACTTAATCCATTTGATAATTTATTACCTATTTTAGTAACACTATTAGAATAATCTTCTTTTTCATGATTTAAATATTCTTTAATATCCACTACTTCACCATTTGCAACATCCGCTTCAAATTGCTCCATTGCTTCTTTAGTAAGGGTTGCTTTATTACTCATTTTATTTTCATAATAGCCTGACTCAAACGCTATTAAAATGGCAACATACATAATAGCAAAACAAAATAATATTCTTAAAAACCAATTAGCTTTTTTCTTCTTTTCCATCTATTTCCTCCTTTATTATACGAGCAAGCACTCTAAGTGTTCGATCAACCTCATCTATAGTATTAGATGAAGATCCAACATGAATTAAAAGCGTATTATTATGAAAGTCTTCATTGTATACTCCATGATATCCATCTCCACATCTAAGAGATACCCCTAAACTTAAACCTTGATAACTATTTAATCTATCATTTAGGCTAGTAGCTAATCTTTTATTTTCTTCATAATTAGAATTAAGACACCCTACTACAAATAAAATAGTCGCATACTCTTCATTATTTATTTTAACAGTCGTATTATTACTACCATTATTAAATATTCCTATATCAAAAAAATAATTTAAGCTTGGGTATTCTTTAAAAGACTCTTCTAATAATATTCTACTCCCTTTATAAGAATTACTATAACTTATATTATTTTCTTTTAGTGTTTTAGCAACACTTTTATCCTCTACTATAGCATTTATTCCATTTATCTTTAAATATTCTTGTAATATAAAACTTGCATTAGTAACATAAGGATTAATGCTATAACTATTATAATAATCTTTTTTATATTTATCAGTTTGATATGTATTATATAAATAAATAAGTGGTTCACTATCTACAATATTACTAATATTAGGTTTAAAAACAGGACTAGAATCATTTATTTTAAAACCATAAATATTTCGATAAAATAAATCTTTTTTATTACTAAGCATTTTATAATCACTAATTGTATTCCCAAAAGAATTAGATACTAAAATATTCATAAAATTTTTATTTAATATAAAATTCATAATTATATTAATTAATATAATAAACAATATAAATATCAAAACTACCCCGATATATATTTGATACTTATATACTTTTATTTTCTTCTTTGTAATAAATCTTCCCATTATTTCCACCAATATAATTATATCTTAAACTATATACTAATTATGTCGAACCAAAGAAAAAAGAATAAGATATTTCTTACTCTTAACCTAACTCTAAATCATATGGGTTTGCGAATGAACCATCTTTGCCATTATTAATAATTGATACATTAGACTTTAGATATAAAGCTGGGCGCACACCGTAACTGCTAGTCACATTGCCAGACCTGTAAATGCTACCATTCGAGTATACATAAAAAGTGAAATAAAGGTCAGAGGAATTAGACGTTAATGTCAATTGTGAGTAACCATTAGATAACCAGTTATTCGTTTTGCATGAGCTTGTATCACCATATTTATTTAAGGTTGTTGTTCTTGCACAGTTAGTACTATCTGCTGCATATCCATAGTCACTTGCATACATTAATCCTATATGTCCATTCCATGTTATTACGCTTGGGTTAGACTTTCCTCCTATTGTCCCTCTTTCTTCTATATAATATTTTGATGCTATTTGTTCTTGTGCTGAAACTCCTCCTATATTCCATTTTACACTTTCTATCATTTCTCTTGCTATATCATTTATGCTTTTTCCAGCTATCGATACAATTCCATCACTGCTTTTTCTATATGTATAGTTTATGTCTTCTCCATTATAATATTGACCATTTAATATCATTTTTATATCGGAATCTGTCCAATCATTTGAGCCTAAAGTATCCCATTTGATATAACCTATACCTTCATTTCTTACAAGTTTTATTAATGATTCTGTTTTCCCTAGTGTTGTTTCTACATCAAATACTCCAATTATTCTCCATAACTCATTATTAAATCTAACATAATTATTTTGGGTTTTTCCTTCATATCTATATCCAGTATCTACTAATGTTCCACTATCATTTGTAAATGTTTCATGTACCATTTCATTTTTAGCAATTAATGTTTCTACTGCTGTTTTCTTAGTTTTTATGCCATCACTACAAACCGTTTTAGTATTATTTAATGTTGCACAAACTAATTGTTTAGTTGTTTTTTCTGGTAATGTAATATTAAATCGGTTATTTGATACTGTAACTGAGGTTGATGGTGTGCATATATTATCATCAGATACACAATATTTAACATTTGTTGCTGTAGTTGTACCTGTTAGTGTTGTACCACTACTCGTAAATGTAACATCAGGTGTAGTATCTACTACTATATCAGGATTAGCTACAACATTTATTTTTGATGAATATGTTTTATTCGCTTGTTCTATAGTTGTAGAATGATCTACCCATAATCTTAAATTAAATGTTTTTGAAGAATTACCATTTATTACTCCTGTATATAATTTATTAGATTGATAAGATCCTGTTATACTTTTTGATGCTATATCTAAGTTACTTAATAATGATATTTTATTTCCCATCGTATCATGTGATAACGAAACTTTTATATAATTAGCTGCTAAAGTATTAGATGCTTGGTTTAAGCTTTCTAAATTCACTTGATAACTCGTACTAGTAGAACAATTATTAGTAATCGTAAAAGTATACGGCTTTGTCTCTAATCCTTCTATATCTGTTATAGGATAAGTATTAGTTAGTCCTATCGCATCACTATCATTTTCTAGGGAAATAGAAAGACACCCACTATTAAAACGGTTAGCTTCTGTTTGTTTATCTGCTACTGAAAAATATGCAAATGTAAGTGATATACCACCTACTAAAACTAAAGCAATAATTCCTACTATAATAAATATTCTTTTCTTATTCATACCTCTACTCCTTAACATACTTACAAATCATTTATCTTATAAATACTCTGCTATACTTATAAGTATATAATATATTTTGATATTAATCAATTATTTTTTAAAAAAAGAGATCATTTAGAGCATCAGCAATAATACTTGAAGTAGAATTTATAATTTCATGAACACTAGGTGTTGTATATAAGTTTTTCCCCTTTTCATATATTAGTGGAACTCCTATAGCAATAAGAGGAATATTAAAAGTACTACTATCTATTTTTTTATTATCTTTAATGGCACTTCCAGGAATAATACCTGTATTGTTTATTTCAATACAATTATTGATATACGCTTCATTATTAGTAGCTAATGAATCAATCATAATAATAACTGTTGGCTTTAACTTTTTTACTACCATTTCAATTAAGCTAAATGAAGATATTCCTGTTTTTTCAGTTACTTCTGGATTAAATATTGCTACTTTTGGTAAACTTAAAAAGTCAGTAAAATGATTTGTTGCCATTACTTTATTTGTCGTATGAACACCTAAGGAATCACATAATATACTAGAATTACCAAGACCTATAATTAGAGGTTTGGGCGTATTATCTTTAATTAATGTTTTAAGGATTTTCATAACTTCTTTTTTTATTGCTTTCTCACGTTTTTTTAAAGAAACATAATCAAATAAAATTGTATAGTAATCCCCTTTAACTTTCTTTACTAACTTTTCACTTGTATAATCTACTTTAAAATGATTAACACTAAAACCCATATGATTTTTCTCATTTATTTTTATTCCTTTATCTTTTAAAATTTTAGAAGAATCCATAAATATTTTTTTCATATTATAACACCATTTATATTATGGCAAACAAAAAAGAAGATATACTAGCATCTAGTGCGTATATCTTCTTTTTGTTTTAAATAATCAGTTAAAATTACGATATATTCATTTATTAAAGATTCAAAAGTAAATATAGTATTACGGCCAAATATATCTAATAAAATTTCTAAAGAAACATCTTCAAAATTAGCATGTTCTTTACTTAGTTTATACTTAAATTCTATTAACTTTAACTTACCAAATAATAAATCAAATTTTTCTTCACTAACATTTACTTGCCAATTACAATAATTTAGAATCCATAAAATAACTTTTTTTATTTCTCCACTACCAAAAGAATATTTTTTTAATTTATTAAATATATACATAACTATGCCTTGTTCCTCACTATTTGGATATTCTAAAAGAACATCTCTCTCTTCATTTTCTAATGCCATTTTGATAAGGAGGCTTATCTTTTCTATTTTGTCTGGTTTTAATGAAGGATTTTCATATAACTTATCATTTTCACTCTTTTTATAATGATATTTTAATCGTTCAATAATAGCTTTTGCTTTCTTTTTATCATCATCGCTTTTTAATTTTTTAGCTATAAAACTATTTAAAATTGCCTTTTCTTCTTCAGTTAATATCTCATTAATCAAACTATCTACTTTTTCTTTACGCATATTATTAGTATTTCCTTTTTTTAATGGAAATCTATCATAAAAAGTTTTTATTGGATTACGTTTTGCTTCACCTAAATAATGGCGCTTTAAGCGCATTATAATTCCTTTTACTCTATTTTTCTTCTTTTTATCAGTTAATCTATGTGCAATACAATCTTCCAGAAGTCCTTTATCTTCTTTTGTAAGAAGAGTATTAATAAGATTATCTACCTCTTTTTTTCTATCATCACTATTCTTACCATCTTTTAATGGAAATTTTTCATAAAAATCAGTTTTGGTTTTTGACTCTCCTAAATAATACCTTTTAATAAATCTAGTAATACTATAAATATTAGACTCTTCTCTCGATAATTCACCATTTAAATAGCCAAAAAGATTTCTCTTTCTCTCTAAAGATAAATGTTCTTCAATAATTGAATCAATCTCTATTTTTCTTTGTTCCTCCCTCTGTCCATCTTTTAATGGAAATCTTTCATATAAATCTTTTAAATTAGCAAATTTTCTATATATCTTGCTTAAAAAATCTGGCATAGGTTTAGCTTCATCAAATGAAATTAACTCTTTCTTTAAGCTATCTAATTCACCACTTGAGAAATTAAATAATGTTTTCATAATATCATTTTTAGTCATATTAATATTACACTTTTTTAAATACTCAGCTATTTTTAAAATATAATCATAAAAGTCCAAAATAAATTTAATAGTTATCTTTTCATTTAAAGTAAGTTTAGTTATTTTTTTATTTATTAGACTTAGAATATTATCTACTTGTTGTATAGTCCATAAAATATCCCTATTAAATACAAGGAATTCATAATAAAGATTACACTTATCAGTAATAAGTATTGTAAAATCATGATAACTAATATTTCGTTCATTAAATAACATTTTAAAGATTGGCTCGTTTCTTAACAATTCATAAAATGGTAAGCTTATAATGATATGAAAAGCATCAAGATCTTTTTTAAAGTGTGCAAAAATATCTTTCATACTTTCAAATTCATTTACGTTTTTAATTAATAAATTACTTATGATTCTAGGCCTTAATAAATCTATTTCATTTTTTATATATAAAGATAAACTATTTTTAATTTCTTGTATCAAATTTCTCATAAGAATTGCTGTTTTTTCATTTACTTTGCTTTCAATTATCTTTATCCATTCTTCTTCGCTAAGCCCTAAAAAGCTATAAATAGATAAAATTTCGTTCATATGAAAAGATAAAGTATCACTAAAATTTTTATATTCTTCATCATTTATAAAGTGTTTTCTAATATTTAGCCTACTTACTATATTCATAAAACCCGCCCTTTTTTAATATAATATTATAGCACAAAATCATATTAATACAAATTATTGCTTAAATTACTTGAAAAATAAGCAATTCTTTGATAAAATGGATAAGAAAAGCAAGGAAGGAGTGTTTCCGGAAAATGGCAAATATTAAAAGTTCTAAAAAAGCTATTAAAGTTATTGCAAAGAAAACTGAAAATAATCATGAACTTAAAGCTCGTGTTAAAAACTTAATTAAGGATACTGAAAAAGCAATAACAAGCGGTGATAAAGAAAAAGCTAATGCTTTATTTAAAGATGTACAAAAATATTTAGATCAAGCTGTTAGCAAGGGACTAATTAAAAGTAATACTGCTGATAGACAAAAGTCTAGATTATCAAATAAAGTGAAAAATATGAAGTAATTGCATTTTTCATTTTTTTTTGCTATAATAAGCCCATAAGCAAGGGGTGTTGCCAAATTGAAAAAAATAATTGTTCCTATTATTTGTTTTATTTGTATATTAGTGACTCTTTTAAACGTTAATGAAATTTCAAATGGTCTTGTAAATATATTAAATGGATACAGAGAAAATAAAATAGAAAATTATAATTCTTATTATCGTGAAAAAAGTTTTAGCTATATAGAAGATACTAAAAATTTTAAACCCTACGGAAAACAAGACTTATTAAATATTATTTATACAGTTATAAATAGTGGTACCAAAACATTTACCTTTTATTGTCCAAAAGAATATAAAAATTGTATTGACGATATGAATAGCTTTACAAGCCCTGATAGCAAAGAATTAACACATATTAATAACTTTGTTCATCCTTTTAATTCTACTAAAGGAATAAAAGCTAAATTCAGTGATGTAGGTGAAATAAACTTAGAAGTAGAATATTGGTATAGTGATGAAGAAATAAAAAAGATTAATGAAGAATTAGATAAATTGCTTCCAACAATTTTAAAAGATGCAAAAAAAGATGAGGAAAATTCGGATATCAAAGCTGTTCATGATTATATTATTAATCATACAAGTTATGATTTAAGAAAAAAAGAAGAAATAAACGCAAGCAAAAGTTTCCTTGCATATGAAGCTCTATTTAATCACTTAGCTACATGTAATGGATATACTGATTTAATGGCAATATTCTTAAGTAGAATGGGATATGAAAATTTTAAAGTATCTACTACTGGCGAAATTGAAAATCAAAGTGGACATGTATGGAATGCTGTAAAAATTGGTAATACGTGGAAACATTTAGATCTTACTTGGGATGATCCCGTTAGTAGTGATGGTAAAAACCATTTATATCATAAATATTTTTTAGTTACAACTGAACAGTTAAAATTAGTTGATGAAGAAATTAAAAGTAGTGAGCATAAATTTAATCAAGCCATTTATACAGAATTAAAAAACATCTAATTTTTGTTAGATGTTTTAATATGTATTTTTAAAAGCCTCGGCCTCCGCCTCCGCCTCCACCAAAGCCGCCTCCGGAAGAGAATCCTCCACCAAAGCCTCCGCCTGATGAAAAACTTGAATGACTATTAGAATAATTTGCGGCTTGATGAGTATACGCACTAGATAAAGCATTATTAACACTTGTATTTATAGCATGGCCCATATTAATATAAACAAATGATGGATAATAATCATAATTTTCTAAATCCATTTCTTTAATATGGACATTCATACTCTTTTGGACTTTATCAGCCAGCCCAAAAATAGTCGCATAAACTAAATACCTTTCCCATAATACGATTTCTGGAAGTTCTTTCAACTCAAAAGATCCAAAATCATTTAAGAAATTTTTAAATGCTTTCCATTTATCATAGTGTAGACTCCCCTTAATTGTTTTTTTATCTATAAATATACAATACATTAAAAACCCTATAGCTATAAATAATAAAAAGTAAGTAGGAATAAAATCTACACCATTATTAATTCCGCAAGCAAATATAATAAAAGATATAATGACAGCTATAATACCATATACTAACGGAACAAAGCTTTTCTGATAAAATTCTTCTTTTTTAGCAATATTTAGCACATTATTTTTCCATTTTGTATAACTAGCAATAAATTTATCGCAAGTTTTAGTGCCTTTTGCATAAGACTTCAAATCTTTAGTTGTAAAAGTTTTCTTATTTTCTTCATTTAATGATTTTTTCCCTACTTTATCAAATAGAAATTCAATTAATATTTTTTCTGATTCATTAATTCCTTCCATATTTTCTAAAGTAAATTTATAATCTTTTGTCTTTTTGCTTTCTTCGCTCATTTCTTCAGCACTAATATTCTTTTTATAAATAAGATTCATAATTGAAGCACTCATCGCATTAGAAGTTATGTTCCTTTTCATTAAATAATCAATAACCTCTACATTGTAATCATCAATAAACTCTCTATTATATTTTGAATAATACCCCGACTTAGGGCTTTTGCCATACTTAAAATAAATGAATACACCTATAATAACAATGCTTATATAAAGTATTATAGTCCCATATTTTACAAAATTATATTTTCTAAGTAATTCGTTTCTAAGATTATTTGCTACATCAGCCCTTTTAGTTTCTACCTCTACAATTTTATCCATTGCCACAGTGTAACTTTTCTTCACATTTATATTTGTAATTAAAGATTTGTCAAATGTTAATCTAATATCAACTGACTCTCCTGGTAAAACACTATTTATTTTAGCTTTTACTCCATTATTATCTATTTTATTTACTACACCGCCTAAATTACCATGCGCCCATAAACGAAAATTATCACTATTATCATAATTTGGTAAATACACTTCAATTTCAATATGCTTTAATTCATCTTCAAATCCATCAGGAATAAATGTCCAATATAATTCTGCTACATCTTCATGCATGACAACCGCATCTTTTACTGTATAAGTAATATTAAAGGCAACTGTCTCATCTTGAGAAGGATAATACATACGATATCTATATCCATTATATATACTAGATTCTACATATTTACCAACATACCCGTTTATTGCACTAGGAACTCTTTCAAATAGCTGAAAATCTTGATCAGTAAAAGTATTAAAATCAACTTCACTTACTTTTTTAGCTGCTATTTTAACATTAGTTATATCACTTGCATTATATAATCTATTATTTAGAAATGTATCATTATTTAAATTACTATTTGCATATTGTAAATCTCTTTCATAGCCATTAAAATCTCCTTTTAATACAATTAGTTCACTTACTTCTAAGTCTCCATTTTCTAGAATCTGAGATTTAACTAAAAAGTCTGTGATATCATAATTAGCGGCGCTTACCCAAATAGGCATTATTAGAAATAAAAATAATCCAAATAATATCTTTTTCATACCATCCACCTAATTTCTTAAAAAAGACTTACAATAGTAAGTCTTAAAATTTAACTTTAACATTTTCTTTTTCAGCTTCAAGAGCTTCAAAGAATGTTTCTTTTTTAAACTTAAATAACCCAGCTACAATATTAGACGGTACCATTTCAACTTTATTATTATATTGCATTACAATGTCATTATAGAATTGTCTAGACATAGCAATTTTATTTTCAGTTTGTTGTAATTCTTCTTGTAGTTCTTTAAAGTTTTCATTTGCTTTTAAATCAGGATAACTTTCAGCTAAAGCAAATAATTTGCTTACAGCCTGAGTTAGTTCACCATCAGCTTTCATTTGATCTTCTGGAAGTGTAGCACTAACATAACTATTACGAGCTTTAATTACATTTTCTAAAGTTTCGCTTTCATGCTTTGTATATCCTTTTACTGTCTCTACTAAATTAGGAATTAAATCAAATCTTCTTTTTAATTGAACATCAATTTGACTCCAAGCGTCCTTTACTCTATTTCTAAAACTAATAAGTGAGTTATAAGTTCCCACTATCCAAAGTAACAAAACAACTACAACTGCTAAAATAATCCACCACATAAATATATCCTCCTTATATAATTATATTAACACAATTTATAAAACAACTCAATATTTATTATATAATTTTATCTTTTTAATTTTTTTAAAATAAAAAACAAACTTAAAATCCATAAGTTTGTTAATTTCATAATGGCGCTCGTTGTAGGACTCGAACCTACGACCTAACGGTTAACAGCCGTGCGCTCTACCGACTGAGCTAAACGAGCAGTACTACTAAATTATATATATTATTATACTAAAAGTCAATACATTTTATTCGCAAAAATAAAAAAATTCCAATTTTTTGGAATTTTTTAGCTATTAGCTGCTTCAACATGACCCTTGCAAGCATCCTTGCCTGGGTTTACAATACAAGCTTTACATTTTCCATATTCTTCTTGCATTTCATCACTAGCAAATTCACTAACTAAACCGAATATTGCTCCTACTAATGTTGGAATAAAGAATATTACTATTCCGGCAACAGCACGCATTGCTAAAGATTTAATTGATTTTTTAATTTCATCATCTTTACTAGCTACTACAGCTTTTCCTAAATCAATCATACCAAAAATAATAATAACTATTGGAATAACGATTTTAAATACCCATAGTACCCAACCTATAATTTGCCAAATTGGAGCTAAAGTCGAACATACTGAAGGTGCCATTATTAACATATAAAATTCCTCGCTTTCTTCTATATATATTAATTTTATCTTAACTTTTATTTATTGTCAAGTTTTTCCATTATTATGTGTAAAATAATGTCTATACCTGCATCATAAGTAAAACTGCGAATACTAGAAGTATCATAACCCCTACTCCGGTTGTAATTAACATACTCATTGTTTTACTTTCCATTTTATCTAATCGATTTTTATATTTTGTATCTCTAGCTTTTTGTTGTAGACTAGAAATCGTTTTAGAAAATGCAATTAATTGCTCTTGTTTTCTTTCTTGTCTTCCTAAACTTAAACGATATAAAAGTCTCATCATACGCATAGAGTCTCTTACTGGATACTTTCTTGCAAATTCCATATAAGGTTCTATTGTATCATTACCAGCATTAATTTCATTGATTAATTGTCTTAGTCCATCTTTAAAAATCTCAGGTGCATCCTCTAAAGATTTACCTATTGCTACGGGAACCGTATAATGCTGAATTAAAATCTCTAATCCTTTTAAATAATATGGCAGCATAGTATCAATTTCATGTAAATGAGCTTTATAGTACTTCTTTAAATTTAAATAATCCAATTTAAAGAACGCAAATCCAATAACAATACATATAATTGCATTAACATATGACATCTTAGATATCATAAGTATAAAAGCAACTGATGTAACAATAATAGCATTTTGAATTCTTTTATTAAAGAGTAAATCTGGATTTATACTATCACCATATTTTGCTTTTACATAAAAATCATAATCATTTTCTTTTAATTTTCTTAAATACATTTCATTATCTGCAATTAATTTCGAAATGCTGATTTTGCCACTTTTCGTAAAAATATAGAAGATAATAAATGCAATAATAACCATTTCTATTTGCATTATTCTACCCCCACATCATCATTATAATACTTTTCTCCTGTCATTAAAAAATAACAGTTTATAATAATAATCACATGTAATATAATTTGAACATACCATAAATTTAGTAGTTTAAGATAGCTTTTACGACCAAGTAACACTTGCATAACTGCAACTAAGAAAAATAAAGCTAGCCCAAATGTTAAGAACTTGCTATGAAATTGTTTACGATCCATTTGATCGCGATAAACGCCTTCTACTAATGCATCTATATCCATACTCATATTTTCAAGCGCTTCTCCAGAATCTTTAGCACCTTCTTTAGTAATTTGTAAAAATAGTTGATGCATATTTTTAACCATATAATAAGGATATTTTTCATTGAAATATTCAATAGATTCATCAATTGTTCCATTTTGATATGACATATTTATCATCACTTTAATATCCGCAAGTACAGGATCCTCTAAAATTCCAGAATCTCTTACTCCTTCTAATGATTTAACAAAACTTTGAGTAGTATTAAATTCCATAATAACATTTGTTGTATAAATTTGAATCTGTTCAAATAAATATTCACTATATAATCTTTTACTTCTAAGATAAGACAAATAAGGTACAAACAAAACAGCAATTCCAGCATATATAGCAGTTATAATAATATTATAGAAATAAAGGAAAGAAATTACACCGGCCATACCACCCATAACTACAACTTGCATAGCATAATCTTTGGGTGTATATTCTTGTTTTAATTCTTTCATTTTTTCACTTATTGTTTTATAACTATAAGGCGCATATTTTTCATAAACACCGTTAAATTGCTTTTTGACAAACTTATAAAAAGAGTCTTTTCCATCATTTCTGCGGTAAATAATAATAAATATTGCAATTAATGCGAGTATAAAGTATTCAAGCATACCCATAAAGTTTCCTCCTTCTATAAAGTTTCTATTTCTTCATTTTTTTTATCATTTAAATGAAATAAATCCTCTGGTAAAATAACTCCTTGTATTGCTAAATAATTTCTTAAATTCTGTGTCGGATTATTTAATGTAAATTTTCCATCTAATGTTTTTTGATAAATTGTATTTACTTGAGGTTTATTGTCTTTATCAACATAAAACTCCACAATTTCCATAATTTCTCTTTGAAACCTACCTAATTTCTCGCTCATATATCCCTTTACATAAATACCAATTTGTACATATCTATGAATTGTTGTTAAGAATTGTTCAACATCAATATTGGATTCAATCAAACTATACATACGCATTGGTATTAATGCTGCTTTATCTGAGTGGATAGTAGATATAATATGGTGCCCAGAAGATATCGAGTTACGTACTGCCATAACTGCTTCTGCACTACGAACTTCTGATAGTAATATCCATATTGGATTCTGTCTCATACAAGTAACTAAAACATCAGAATAGCTTGCAATATTATTTGTCTTCATTGCAACAATATCACGATGTGGAAATATCCGGTCTAAATGTAACTCAAGCGTATCTTCTATTGTAATGATTTTTTCATTTTCTTTTGTTGTACTAGCTAAATACTTTACTAACTCTGTTTTACCTGAACCAGTTTCTCCACTTACAATAATATTGGCATGTCCTTGGACACAATTAAGAAGAAAATCTAATAAATCCGCACTTACATATTCTTCATTTAATAACTTTTCCCTATTTAGTCGAATCTTAGCTGGCGTTTTACGAATAACCAGCGCTACCCCATTAGTAGCTATTGATTCATGAATAAAATTTAGACGTAACTCTGTAGATTCTGCATCTAAAAAAGGATGTGCCATATTGAATGTTTTACCCATTACGTTAGAACATTGGAATGCTAACTTTTCTACTAGCGCATTATTAATTTCGGGTCTCTCAACTTGATAGACACCTTTAGTTAATGACTTTAACCAAACTTGTCCTCCATTACTATAAGAAATATCGGTAATATCATCAATATCGATAAATTCTTTTAATGGGCCAAAATCAATTTGCGAAAATATGGCATCATTCATTATAACACCTCCTTTTACTTTATTCTTTTAATAAATTATTTATTGAACTACTTCATCAGGGATATCTGAAGTATAATTTAAAATTTGTTGTCTTAAGTATTCACTTTCTACAGCCATATCTCCAGGATTACTAGTATATGATGCATTACCTGGCACTGGTTCAAGTGTTACTTTACCACTATAAATTGCTTTTCTAAGTAATAAGAAGTATTCTTCCTTTACTGTGAAAAGAAGCGTTGAAGGTTCAGAAGCAGTACTAGTTAAGAATACACTATTACCACGACTATCTCTTACATCAGCAATTTGTATCTTAGATATAAACTTTCCAAAAATTACTTTATTATCACTTGATTGCATTTTAACATATAAATCAATATAATCTCCAGGGTACATTGAATTACCATATGTTGAATGAATATCAACGGATAACTCTACTGGTTTATAACCATCAGGCATATTTTTAAAAGGATCATTTGGAATTGTTTTACAATTAACTACTTGCTCTCTGTAGAAAAATGCACCTTCAGGAACACTAGTTCCAAATGTTACACAATAATTAGTATTATTACTAATTAAACTATTTCGATCCGTAATAATATTTTTATTATTTTTTACTGTTTCATTAAGAACCTTAACAAAACCAATATTATCAGCAGCAATAGGTCCTGTTGCTGTAATAGTTTTTTTAGCATACGGTATATTAATAGTTTCAACCGCATGATTTACTCGCCAATTATATCCAACGATTAAAACAGCTAAACCTGCTAGCACTCCTAGTATCGTAACAGTATTTTTATTAGATAAAAACCGTTTGAATGTTGCTCCGATATTTCCCATTTTTTATTCCTCCTATTAACTTTCTACTTCCTCAGCATATGTTTGTAAAATTGCATCCACGCGATTTACACTATCATAACTGCCACTTGAGATAAAGTTTGTTCCACTATTACTTTTAATCTCTACGCTCACCTTTGGTGGAGCTTCATATAAATCATAAAAGTTTACTTCATAAGTTTCATTACTTATAGTTTCACTAAGCATTCTAATAAATACTTCCATAAACTTTTCACCATTAATCTTAACTTCATTATAGTCTCTATAATATCCATAGTCAACTGATTCTAACATAGCTGATTCAGTGATTTCTTTCAAACTATAATAATCTTGAGTTGTAGTGGTTGTAATACCTTGAACACTAACCATAAGTCCTACAATAGCAATTCCAAAAGTTATTAGCCAATAGCCCCAATAAGAATGACTCATATTATTTTTGCTCCTTTCCTATTTTCCAAGATGGTCCTAACATATTATTTTCTGAAACACTACTCCATGTTGTGAAATATCCACTATTTGTATTTTCAGGATTACGTGCCTCATCAACATAATTTATTGCGTTTTTATCAATACCATTAAATGTTCCTTCAATTAATTGTGATAATACATTACTATAGCAAGCAATATTTTCATGTTTATTAATATCTTTACAAGTTAAGGTATCATTTGTATAAACATTTTTATTATCTTTATTATATTTTTTTATTGCTTTAGCTGTTGTTGGAGTAATGGTAATACTTAAAATTGGTTTTTCATCATAAATGGTATTTGCTTTTCCTTCAATCATTTCGATAGTTTGATCAGCTTTACTATTTTTTTCTTCATTCCAATTATAAGAATCAGTACCATTTGGGAATAAATTATTTAAAGAAACTTGTTTTTCAAATAAGCTTGTTCCATCGCCTTCATTATAAATACATCCAGCTCCTATACAATTATAGTCGCAATGTCCATTATCGCAATATTGTCCACATCCAGGGCCAACGCATTCAAAGTCACAAAGGCCATCTTTACAAGAGCCAAAGTCACATTTTAACATACCTTCATCAATCTTACCCATATTAACTAAGTAAGAACAATTATAATTAATACTGTTATTAATATAATTTGTAAGATCATTAAATTTCTTTTGAGCAAGAACTGCTCTATTAGAAGATCCAGCAAGTCTTCCTAAAGATTCTTCTTTATAGAACTCTCCTAAATCAGTAATATTGATATTATATTCATAAATTCCTCGTTTTGTATTAAGTGATACAGGAAGTCTATTTTCAAGCGCCACATCATTATTATCACTTTCATTAGTAGAAATTGTACCATTTGGATAACGATTATAGTAAAGTGTTGTTGGTCTATAGCTTGCACTTACAGTCTCTGTTTTCTTAGCATAGTTTGCTGTTGAAATATATTTAGTATCGTTACTACAACCTGCCTCAGTACATACTGTATAAACTCTAGTTACTAAATGGCCTGTTTGAGTCTTATAAGGACTAATACTACAATTATATTTTGACCCACTTACAGTACCATCACAATACCATTCTTCATCATAATTTTCTCCTTGATATGTAGTACCAGTCTTCTTATTATATTCCTCCATAACAGCTTTACTATTATAGAATTCTTGATAATCATAAGTAACTTCAGGATCAAAATTTATATCAGTTGTAAAGTTTGTACATGAATTAAAATCACTAATAATACTTTCATAACTTTTTTTAGCATTTGCAAGTCTAGTTTTAGCTTTTTCTAATCCTTGTGAAACCTCAGTTTTTATCTCACTACTACTACCGTCTTTACAAGAAGAATCGCATACCCATTCACAGCTTTGTTTGCCATTAGCTGCTGTGGTACAACTATAGTGTGAACTTCCCGTAGTTCCATTTGAGCTAAATGTTTTATTTAATTGTTTAGTTGTTCTTGAAACAGTACCATCGTTATTTACAACAGGTTCAAATCCTAAAATAGAAATAGATAAACTATATCCAGTACGAGTTCCGCATCCGCTTGCACAATCAAGTGTAGATGAAGTAATACCATTAGCGTTTGCTTTATCTTGAGCTGCTTTATATATAACATAATCATTATAAGCATTAATAAGTTCTATTTGAGCATTTTTTATATCAGTATTATATGAGCTTTTATCAATTGTACTTGTATAACATGTTTTTTTGCCTTCAATACCCATTCTAAATGTGAAATATCTTCCGGCATTAACAAGTTTAGAAGATGGAAGATTCATCGCATAATCTTCTTTACATGAAACTGCACAATATTTATTAGATAGCATCGTATAGCTATTATGTGCTTCATCTTCTACACTAACACCAGTATATCCTGTGTTATCATTCTTGTTATTTTTAATTTCATCTATTTTATTAACAAAACATGCAACTGTATTTGATGGTCCATTAATTTCAATATCTTTTTTATTTTCTTGAGAAATTAGTAATATATCATTAGCCTCATCACAGCATTGGAATTCGTTAGAAACGGTAGTTTCACAAGATGATGCACACTCTTTTTCGTACTTATTACATGCGTCATTATCTCCAAGACTACAGAAAGTATTTAAATAAGTACATCCACAATTAGCTTCTTTAAGCTTAGTACATTCAGCACTAAAGCGATTACCAGTTTTCTCACAAAGGCTAGCTAATGTTGAACAGCTTCCACATTCAATTAAACTAACACTATCCTTCATTTCTACTGTCTTTTTTCCATCATTACTATTTTCATCATTTAATTTTTCAACAGAAATAAATCTTTGAGATATAACTGGTTTCCCACTTGAAGAAATTTTCTTACCTTGCCAAACTATTCCTAGATAATTGCTGTATGAATTAGGGATAGAAGAATCATTATAACTATAAGCTAGTGTATAATCCATTGGTTGTGTTGCACAACTAATATGATTTTCATTTCCACTTACATTATAATATGCTAGTATTTCAATTGTTACTGAAATCTTAACATCTTTACTAACATCAATATTTAAATCTTTTACTGATTGATAAGCTAAAATGTTATCTTTATAATTAAGAGTTCCAATATTTTTTGCTCTATCATAAATCACATTATCATTAACAGAAACTGCAATAACATAAGGCTCAAATCTAGCTCCAACAGCAGCTGCACCTTTATCAAATTTTAAACTATCAATTGAGAAAAATGCTTTACCATCATTTGTAAACTTATTTAAAGTGAAATCATAAGTTTTTCTATATGAAATCATTTCAGTATCGCTTGTTACGACTTCAGGTGTTTTAACTGGAGCAAGAGTTTTATTTTCTCCAACATTTGCAAAGCCATTTTTATTAGCTTCAGCATAATCCGCTGCTTTTGATAAAGCACCCTTAAATAATTCTTCCGCTTTAGATACAGTATTTCCTCCACTATAATCACTAAAGCCATATAATTTATAACTATAAGTGACATTATTAACTTCAAGACTACCACTCTTTAAGGAATCAATAGATTTAAGACCCACACCGGCATTTAAAAGCCTATTATAAGATGAACTTATTCCTTCTTTTTCAAGCCATTTTAATGCTTGTCCAAAATATGCAGCATATAAACGGTATGAATTTTTTCCTATATCAGTTGCTAAATCATCATTGCCATATTCATATCCCCATAAAGCACTAATTGATCTTATAGCAATACTTTTGGCCGCATAAGATTCATTGCTTGTTAGGATATACATAAGAGCTGTATCATAAGAATTAACTCCTAAACTATTTGATGGAGACAATAAAAAGCGTTTTGCATAAAGTCCACTTTCAGACCAGTTTGCTGGATCTAAACAATATAAGTAAAATGATGTCTTCTTTATACGATAATTATCATAATACGTTGCATAAGAAATGTTATTGTTACTATAACTTTTTCCGTCAGTCCCAGTCCAAGATAGACCAAATTTATAATATGAACTTCTACTAGCACTAGATATCTTTGCTTTAGTAGTATAAGTAACACCTTTAGTACTCTCACTATCAGCTATTACTTTTTGATTATCAGCACCTATTCTTTCTTCTCTTGTAGCATAAACTGATTTTAATCCACTAAATAATACCATTAAGGCTATTAATAATAAGTTTACTTTTTTTAAACTATTTTTCATTTTTACCACTCCTCCTGATTATTACTACTACCACAGATATAACCCCAACTATAACTACTGCTGCACTAACAGCAATAATTATATTTTTATATTCACTTATAAAATTTTCATTCTTTTTATTAGGTGAGACTATTTCTTCACCTTTTTCGTTAACTTTGCCCTTTTTGTATTCGTCAACTTTGGCTATAAAGTTACTAAAGTCTGTTGTTTCAACAGTAATATACTTATGACATAAATAGAAGTCATCAGCATTATCACAAGCAGCCAAACTACTATATTCATTAAATCTTGGTGTTGTTTGATATAAAGTATGTAATTTTGTGTCTACGCAATTTGTTTTATCAGAACTATATACAGTGATTGTATAGTTTACAATCGAATATAAGTCATCCCAAATAAAACTTATTACTCCATCTTTACTATCCTGATAAGTAAACTTTTTAGTTTCATTAGTTACATTATTATGAACTAAAACATATAGCTCATCAGTAACATTGTAAATATTTACTTTAAAAAACAATCTTTTTAATTCTGGCAGTTCTTCTGTCTCTGTACCATCTGGCAAGTCATACTCATCTGGATCCATTACTTCTTCTATTTCTTCAAAATCACTTCTTACATTAACTGCTAAAGTATTTAGTCTATTCATTTCAGATGCTTCACAAAGAGCGCTAACAATATTAGTCCCAAATAAGAATGTCAAAATAGCTAAAGCAAATGTGCTCATTTTCCTCATAGTTCTCAACCACCTCATATTCAAAATTATAGCATGTATACAATACTTTTTCAAGCATTTTACATAAGAAAAAACAAGCATTTTTTATTATTTTTTGCTTGTTTTTTAATTATTCTTCATATTGCTTTAAAATTGCATCTACGCGGTTAACAGTATCATACCCGCTATCTGTAACAAATCGTGTTCCACTCATACTTTTAATTTCTACACTAACTTTTGGTGGAGCTTCATAAATACCATAAAAAGCTATTTCATACTTGTCGGTAGAATTCATGTCTTCTGCTACTTTTCTAATAAGCACTTCCATAAATTTTTCTTTATTAATTTTTAGCTCATTATATTCTCTATAGTATCCATAGTCTATAGCTTCTAGCATCGCAGATTCTGTTACTTCTTTTAAGCTATAATAATCTTGTGTATTAGTAGTTGTTAAATTTTGGACAGAAATCATTAAGCCTACAATTCCCACGCCAAATAACACTAACCAATATCCCCAATAAGATTGGCTCATATAATCTCTCCTTTTCTACTTCCATGAAGGCCCAAGCATTGATTGGCCTCTATACTTTCCCCATATGCTAAAATAATTATTTTGAGTTGGATTATTAGTATTTCTCTTTGTTAAAACTTCACTATTACTATCAATATCCACGCCATATGTTCCTTTAATTAGCTCATCAATAAATTGACTATATCCAGCAATTTTTTCATAATCACCTATATCTCTAAAATACATAGAGCCATCAGAATAACTTGGGTGTTCTTTATTATATGCTTTTATTTTGGCTGCAGCGCTACCATCAATAGTTACTTTTAAAATTGGATCTTCAGCATATACATTCTCGGCTTTTTCTTGAATTTCTGCTACAGTATCTTTAGCTTTTTGATTACTACTACTCCAGTTATAAGAATCGGTTCCCACTGGGAACAAATTATTTAAAGATATTTCTTTTTCGTATACATAAAGACCATCTTCTTTACTATAAATGCATCCACTACCTAAACAATCAAAATCGCAATTTCCTCCAGGACAATGATCTTCACATCCAGACCCTACACACTCAAATTTGCACGGTTCACCGCATCCATCAAATACACATTCTAAGTCGCCTTCTTTTATATTACCCATATTAACTAAGTAACTGCAATGATAAGTAGCTTGATTGTTATTGTTTATATTTAGTAGTTCATTTTCTTTTAAAGCAGCATTATCGTCTCCTATTAGGCGCCCAAGTTTTTTAGAATCAGAATCAGAATCATAAAATTCCCCTAAATTGCTAATTGAAATATCATATTGTTTTATTTCTTTGCCAGAATTCAAATCTACTGATAAACGGTTCCCAGCTAAAATTGAAGATCCAGGATATTCATTTTTTCCTCCAACAATACCAGATGGTAAATAATTATATCTGTCATTTATTGGCTCATAACTTGCATTTACTGTAGATATTTTAGAGACATACTTAGCAGCCGGTATTTCTACATCTTGATTTATACAAGTAGGATCATTAGAAGTAATTGAACACTTAAATACTCTAATTGTACGTGTTGGCATACTAGTTGATTCATTATTTATACCACGACAATTACCAGGTCCATATCCATTAGTAAGCGAAGTTGTACAATACCATTCTTCTGCATTTTCACCATCTTTTTTATTAGAATTAGAATCTACAAGTCCCATGTCTCCTTTTATTGTTTTTACCTTATCAACATAATAGCTGTAATTTATAACTGGTTTATACTCATATTTATTAGTAAATGTACTACACTTTTCATAATCATTTATAATATTTTCTAGTCTTTCATTAGCTGCAATTAATACGTTATATGCATCAGATACAATATCATCATAAGACTCAGCACTTGTAAGTGTATAGCTAGAAGTCCTATTATAACTTTTTTTATTGAAAGTATTACTATAAGATAAAGCTGGAGTAGTATAATAATTTTTAGACCAAGTACAAGAGCTACTTGTTGAACTACTACCATGATTATTTGGCCCACTTATACTTTTAACACCATAATAATATGTTCCTCCATATGCAGCAAATGAGTATCCAGTGCCTGATGTAGGAGTATTTGAACATGTTCCATCATCACAGGTACCAGTATAGGTTTCGGTAGTGGTTGTTGGTTTACATTTTATTTCATCGCACGCATCTCCGCATTCAGTTTGATTAGGACTATTTTTACATTTGCGATAACAGTCGCTTCTATCAGAGCAATCTGTACCCGTTACTATTCTTGTTTTCGTGCAACTGTAACTATAATCGGTACTCCCAGTATGTGTTTCACTTGTTTTAGAAAATTCACTACTTTTAGCAGCATTTCTAATAAGTATAACTGCATTATAAACATCAGAAGCCTCTTTAACCGCAGCCTCAGCATCTCTTACATCATCCATAAAAGTTTCATTTTTATCTATGGTGTTAGTATAACAAGATTTTGTACCTTTAATAGACATATCAAATGTAAAGTATCCACTGGCATTTACTTTTTTACTGCTTGGCATTGATAAAACATAATCTTCTTTACATGATACAGTACAATAACGATTATTTAGCATAACATAGCTATTCCCCGCTTCATCATTTATAATGCCTTCATCTGTTCCTGATGTACGACGGCTATCAACTTGATTTACAAAACAACTAACTACGTTTTGAGGTCCATTTATATTTATTTCTTTATTTTTTGTTTCTACTAATAAAATATTATCTTCTAAATCACAACATTGAAAGTTTCCTACGACTTCTGTTCCACATGTAGCTGGTAAGCAAGCTGGATCTTCATCTAATTTAGTACACATAGCATCGTCGCCTTTATTACATAAAGTTTGATAAGCTTCACATCCACAATCGCTTCTTTCGGCTAACATAGAACATGCCTCACTATCATTTCCATTACATTTCGAAATTAAAGTATTACAACTATCACATCCTAAATCAAATGTATAAGAACCTTTAGCTCTATTACTGTTAGAATTAGAATTAGGTGAACTAGAACTAGCATTGGCATTTGTTTCTACACTTATAAACCGTTGGTTACCTGTGTCTGTAGCCTCTCCACCAGCTAAAGTTCCATACCAAACAATTCCTACATAATTATCAAACTTATTAAAAGCTTTCAATGAACTATCTTGCCATGTATAATCGAATTGATATTCTAGCGTTCCATTAGAACATTTAAGCGTCTCTTTAGTTGGAGTTGCACCTTCAACTGCTTTATATCCTGCGATTTTAACACCAACACTAATTGTAATTTCTTTAGAATAATCAAGTGCTGGAATATTAAATTTACTGCTATCTAATAAATTAACATTTAAAAAACTTCCATTATAATTCTCTTTTGTAAACTTTGTAGTATTACTTCCATTTTTAATAGTAATACTATCAACAACAGGAACACCAGACTCTACTCCTTTATATGTATACTTATATTTTAAATTACTAATCATAAAAGAAGCTTTATCATCGTTTGTAAATTCTTTAAGTACAAAATTATGTGTAATAACCCCTGACACTAAATCTTGCTCTCCTTGTTTTTCAACATTCACAACACTTGAAGAAGTAACTCCCTCTTTTACATTTGCTTTTTCTTTACTATTCAAATAATTTAGGGCATCTCTTAAAGCCCATGCAAATAAATTTCTGGCTGGTATAATTGTATTATTTTCACTTATTCCATCTACATTTTTATTATAATCAAAATGATAGCCATTATTTGCTATTTTATTACCATCAAAATCATAAATATCACCATTTGAAATATTAACATTTGGCAATTCTTTATCTCTTGTTTTATCTATTTTTTTATATAGTTCTAAATAAAGGCCTTGTATATCTTGATCTTCATTAATCCATTTAAACACCTGACCACTATAAGCCTCAACTAAATCTTTTACATCTTGTGAAAGATTATATCCAGCTTCTGTTTTATTATAATTCCATAAAAATGATATAGCTCTAATTGCAATACTTTTGTGAGTATATGTAGCCTCAGCGGTAAGAACACTCATAATAGCAGCATCATATGCACTAACTGAATCATGATTTTCAGCATCCATTAAGAAACGAATAGCATATAATTCTTGTGTTCCTTTCTTTATGGCATCTAAGCAAAATATATTTTTTGTTTCATTAGTTTTATTAGTATTATAATGGTGCTCATATAAATAATTAGATGTTTGATCTGAAGTTATAATATTGCCATTTTTAGATATATTCATTCCATAATAGTGAAGATTATAATCTGTATGAGTTTGATTAATTTTAGTGGCTTTTTCAAGTTTTTCATTATCAGCTACAATTACACCACTCTCTTTTGTTTCTTTTGTTTGAGAGGCACTAACAAAATTATTAAAGCTAAATAGAGATACAAATAAAGTGATACATAACAAAACTACTTTCTTATTCTTTTGCATTCTTTTTACTCCTATTCTTCTTTTTCACAATGCCAGTACTTACCCCACCTATTACTAAAACTATTAAACCAGATATAATAAAGACTTTATATTTCTTATAAAACTCTTCCCAAGAATCTTTCTTTTTTTCTGGCGTCTCTTCTATTTCTTCTCCTTCTTTATTTACTTTACCATTTTTATATTTTGTTACTAATTCAGTGAATTTACTGAAATCAACATTTTCCACAGTTAAAAATCTATGGCATAAATAAAACTCTTCAGCTCCACTACATAAATTTAATGTACTATATTCATTAAACCAAGGTGTTGTAACAGGAATCGACCTTAGTTTTATATCCGCACATCCCGTCTTATCTGAACTATAAATTGTGATTGTGTATTCTCCAAGATTTCTAATATACTTACGATCAAAATAAATAGTTCCATCTTCGCTATCTTGATAAGTATAAGTATTTGTTTCTTCGGTGACATGATTATATACTTTAATATATAAATCTTCAGTTATATTTCGAATATAAATTCGAAAAAAAGAATAAGTAGCAACATAATTTTCGGCTTCTTCTTTGGTTAAACCATCAGGAGGACTATATTCTCCTTTATCTAAAACTCCAATCATTTCTTCCTTATCAACATTTACATTAACTGCTAAGCTATTTAATTTATTCATCTCTTCTGTACTACATTCTCCAAAAACAGAGTTCACATTAATTAAAAATAAAGCAAAAGCTAAAAAACAACACTTTATATATTTCATTTCTACCATATCCTCTATAATAAAATATTACCATATTTCTTTATCTAAATCAATCATTACACTTAATAAATATAAAAAAAGAAGCTTTATAAAAGCTTCTTAAATTAGTGTCATCAAAATGAAGACAACAATTAAGCATACTAACATTCCAAGTAAGAATCTCCAGATATATTTTAGCCACTCTTTGTATTTAACATCAAGTGATACTAGACCAATACCTAAAACGATACTTGTTGGAATAAAGAATTGTACAAATCCATATAAAGATGTAAATATTGTATAAATAACATTTATACTACTTTCATAATTTGTAGTTAAAACTGATGCTAGTGTAAATCCAGTATATCCTAAATCTGTATGGAATATATTTGCAATAATTGCAGTTATGCTTGTTGTTGCAATATTAAATTCTTTTGTTAATCCAAGAATCTTATTTGCAATAGTAGCAACATATGGACTCATATAAACAACTACGAATAATGAGAAAGCTCCAAATACTACTAAAATTGGTTTTGCCATTTTTTTAATTCCATTTGCAAAATTAGCAACAAAATCATTAAATTTAACACGATAACATAAACCAATTATAATTGTAAAAATTAAGATAAATGAACTAATTGAGAATAAATCCCAAGTTCCAAGAGCATACATACTTGAACCTAGAACATCTTTTAAAATAAAGAAATCTTCTCCAATTTTTACTTTTTCTGTTATTAATTCATGGAATTTATCAAAAACTTCAATTCCAAATCCATTCCAATTAGTAAATGCAAGAATTACTAATACAAAAGTAATAATACCCATAATTACTAATGGAATAATTGATTTTTTCTTTTCTTCTTTTTCTACTTCAATATCAAAGAAAGTTACTGATTCTGCCTTTTTTGCTTTCTTATCCATATGACTTAAAGTAAAGAAATTAAATAATACTAATCCAATTACTAATATGCCAGCACGAACAAATACGCTTGCACTATTAATTCCACCCATATAACGAACATCGTCAAATACTTGAAGACCTTCTGTTCCATAAGTAGCTCCTAACACACCTACTAACATAGAACCAAAAGTTGTAGCAAGTATTGTCATTTTATCTAGTTTCATTCTACTTAAAATAGCAATAATAAATGGAATAAAGATTATAAGTGCAAAGCTTTGAGTTAATAAACTAGTTAACGCTGCAATAATTATTGATAATATTACTACAGTTAACTTTTTATGTTTACTAAAACATTTTGCAAGTGCCTCAACTATTCTGTCATATGCTGGAATTTTACTTAATACCCCATATAATCCACCAACAGCTAATAATAAAATGATCTTATCAAGAGCAATATAAATTGCATAATGAACAATCCAAGCTAAATCATTTAATCCTATTCTTTTCATTCCATCTTCAACAAATGATCCACCACTAAATCCACCATTAGGAATTAGCCAAGATAAAATGATTGCTACTAATACCAATACAAGCACGCATTTTAACAAACCATATTTTTTTTCTTTTTTCTTCATATTTCTCCTCCTACTATTTAATTATAGCACAAAACAATATAAATAAAAATTAAAAATTATATTTTTTATAATTTTTTTAAAAAGAAAAAGTTATTCTTAAGAATAACTTTTAATCTCTAGGTTTCATTGTTGGGAATAAAATTACTTCACGTATCGTTTCGCTATTAGTAAGGAGCATTACTAGCCTATCGATTCCCATTCCCATACCACCAGCAGGGGGCATACCATATTCTAATGCTTCAACAAAGTCTATATCCATATCATTAGCTTCTTCATTTCCTAATTCTTTTTCTTTTAACTGAGATTCAAATCTTTCATATTGATCAATTGGGTCATTTAATTCAGTAAAAGCATTTGCATACTCACAGCCAATAATAAATAGTTCAAATCTTTCAGTAAATCGAGGATCTTCTGCATTCTTTTTAGCAAGTGGACTGATTTCTACTGGATGACCATATACAAATGTTGGTTCTATAATAGTCTCTTCAACATATTTTTCAAAAAAGGCATTTACAATATGGCCAAATTCAAAATGTTCTTCAACTTCAATATTATGTTCTTCTGCAAGGCGCTTTGCTTCTTCTAGGCTATCCACTAAAAAGAAATCAACTCCTGTTTGTTCTTTAATTAAATCTACCATATGAGCTCTTTTAAATCCTGGTGCAAGTGATATATGATGACCTCCAAAATCAACTTCATAAGTTCCATTTAAATTAAAAGCACAAGTACTTACTATTCCCTCAGTAATATCCATCATACCTTCTAAATCTGAAAATGCTTTATAAAGTTCGATTGTTGTAAATTCTGGATTATGTTTTTTATCCATTCCTTCATTTCTAAAAATTCTGCCTATTTCATAAACAGCATCCATACCACCTACTAGCAGTCTTTTTAAATTAAGTTCTGTTGCAATTCTTAAATACATATCAATATTTTGAGTATTATGATGAGTAATAAAAGGTCTTGCCGCAGCTCCTCCTAAAATTGTTCCTAAAATAGGAGTTTCAACTTCAACATATCCAAGATTATCAAGATAGTGTTGAATAGAGCGAATAATTTTAGGCCTAGCAAAAGCAACTCTTCTTGCATCATCATTCATAATTAAATCAACATAACGTCTTCTATATCTTTCTTCAACATCGCTTAAACCATGAAACTTCTCAGGAAGAGGTCTTAAAGCTTTTACTAAATGGGTATATTCCTTACATTTAATTGTTAACTCTCCAGTACCAGTCATCATAAGAGTTCCTTTTACTCCTACAATATCTCCTAAATCTGCGCTTTTAAATAAACTATAATCTTCTTCTCCAATATCATTAATCGAAATATAGATTTGAATATTACCAAGCTTATCTTTAATTGAGAAAAAACTAGCTTTTCCCATTTTTCTAATAAACATAATTCGCCCAGCAACACTTACCTCTAATTTTAAGTTTTCTAACTCTTCATGAGTAAGCCCTGCGTATTTATTTTTTAAGTCAGATGAAAAAGCTGTCACATTATATTTATGGCCAAATGGATCAATCCCACGTTCTTTAATGACATCTAATTTTCCTCTTCTAACCATTTCTTGTTCTGTAAATTCTCGCATTAGCGCTTCACTCCTTCTTTCTAATAAATATAGCATAAATAAAATAAATTAGCAAACATTTTTTATCTATTTTTAGCCAAAAGAAAAAGAGCATACGCTCTTTAAATTTTTATAATTTATACATTTTATTAGTTCTTCTACTATATAAGTAAACCCCAGCAATTGCAATTAGACCACCAGCAATTGCAACATAAGGAATAACACTACCAGTTTGAACATCGTCTCCTGGTTCAGTTGTAATATTTGAACATACTTCATTGTATTCTTCTTCTGTAATAGCTTTACCACTTTTATCAAAATACATATTATCTAATTTAGCGCAGGCTAATGTTTGTGGAGTAACGGCAATACTACATCCTTTTTCAGTATCAATTGGATAACCCATTGCACTACCAACTTCCGTTTTCTTAGTAATTGCTTTACCATCTTTAGTCTTTAATAATACAGTTAATACATTATCTTTAAAGTCACTATTTACAACTGTAATATTTGCTGCTTCCATAAACTTTACATCTTTTAAGTTATTAACAGTAAATGTTAAAGAAATATACTCACTAGCTTTTGTAATATAAACTTCAAGTTGTGTTGGATCATTTCCTTCCCAAGGCATTTCTCTTGCTGATAATTCTCCATAAATTGAATTTTTAGATAATACCTTTTCTTCACTCCATGATGCTGCATTTGCATTTAATGGCATAACTAACATTACTGCTAAACTTAATAATACAACTAATTTTTTCATAAATAAACCTCTCTTTACTTTACTATTATTATGTTTCAATTATATCATAAAAATGCAAAAAAAAAAGAGTTTTTTTTAAAATTCTAGCAAATTACGACAAATTATACAAAACAATATGTAAAAATAAGCAAATAGTAGATAAATTTTTTATTTTATGTTAAAATTAAAATAGGTGGCTAATGTGAAAAAGATTTTAATTAATATTCAAAATAATAACATTATATTTTCTTATAAAACTAATAATAGTACCATTAATAATGATTTAATTAATACTAATATAATTAGTAATAATGAACTAATATTTAGTGATATATATATTAAAGAAAATAATAAAATCTTATCATCTTTTATTAAAGAGTTATCAATTCAATATCAAGTTAAAAATTGCATTATTTCTAAAATGGATTTAGCTCCAATTGTTTTAAATATTCTTAAGAAAGCTATTAGTATAGAAAGCATTTATTTTAAAGAAGATGAAGCTATCACCTATAATATTATAGAACAAATTATTAATATTAAACATATTAAAAGCATTAGTTGCTACTCTCTTCAACCATTTATGATTGAACTTTTAGACAAAAATAACATTACATGTGAATCTCGAAGCGAAATTTTATATATTAGTAATTTTATGGAAACTAATAATTTGATTCGCTATTCTAATATATATTATAAAACCAATATTAGAATTATTCTTCCATTATCACAAGAAGATATAAAAGACTTAGAAAGTTTTTGTAAAATAAATAAATATTTAAAAATTGTGCATTTAAACAAATTAGATATTTTGGAACTAGATAAAGTATTAAACATTTTAATAAAATGTAACAAAAGAAATATTAAAATTGTAATTCATGAAAACTTAACAGATGAAAAAATAGCTGAGCATTTAAGAAAAATAAATAAAAATTACAAAAAGAAATATCAAATAATGTTATCCATAGAATACTCAAAAGATTATTTAGATAAAAATATTTTCAAACAAACAATAACTAATACTTTAAAAGTATGTGGCTTAATTATTTCTAGTTTAGTAATACTTGTTGTTACATATATAGGAGTATCCAATTATATAGCTTTTAAAGATGTAAATAAAATAAAAGATAATCTAGCTAAAGTAATAGAAGATACAAATACAGCTGAAATTATTGAAAAGAAACAAGAAGAGAATATAAAAGAAGCGGAAGAAAATAATAAGCCTCTGGACTCAATAAAACTAATTTCTAATGAAAAACTTGCTGCTCTTTTATCAGTAAATGAAGATGTAATTGGGGAACTCAAAATAAATAATATTAATATTGAGTATCCCGTTGTTCAAACTGTAGATAATGATTATTATTTATCACATGATATTAATAAAAATAACAGTATAAGCGGCTGGCTATTTATGGATTACCGAGCAGATGCTATGAACCTAAGCAAAAATAATATTATATATGGACATAATGTTTATTATGGAGGAGTCATGTTTGGTAATTTATATAAAGCTGCTAATAAAAGTTGGTATACTAATCCTGAAAATCAACTTATTACATATAATACTTTATATGATGACATGCAATTTAGAATTTTCTCAATTTACAGAGTTCCCAAAACTACAGATTATTTAAGAGTTAATTTTAAAGACGATAATGATTTTTTAAATTTCATAGATATGTTAAAAAAACGTAGTTATCATAACTTCAATGTTCCAATAAATAAAGATGATAAAATCTTAACTCTTTCAACTTGTAGTGATAACGGAGCAAAAAGATTAGTTATCCATGCTGTTTTAATAAAAAATAATGAATCATAATAAAAAAACTATCTAGCAATTAAACTAAGATAGTTTTTTATTTTCTGTAATATTTAACTCTAAAGTTTTTTCTAAACTAATAACTTCCTCACGGTAATTAAGTGCTAGTCCAATCGTAAAGATATAAGATAACAAATAAAGCCAAATCATAAGTACTACTATACTTGCTAAGTTTCCATAAAACACATCATATCTAGCAAAATGAGTTGTATAAATAGAATAAATATAAGTTATAATAACAAACCCTATAGAAGTAAAGATAGCTCCCTTATTTACTTCATGTGCTTGGATTTTTTTATCTGGTGCCATAGTATAAATAAGTTTAACGAATAAGAAAATAATAAACCAAGAAATAGGTCCTTTAAGAACACTAACTATCAAAGTAATATTTGTTATTATTTTCTGACTTATTTCCATTAATTGTAACATCTCTATAATTTTATTTCCAAAAACCCCAAATATAAGTAAAAATACAAATAATAATATTATAAGTAAGACCATTATAAAGGCTTTAAATCTTCTTTTCAAAAATCCCGAATTTTTAATGCCATAAATTGTATTTGAACTTACAATTACAGAGGCAGGTCCATTACTTGCTAAGACATAACCTACTACAAGAGTTACAATAAAATTAAGATCCATATGTACCTGCATACTAGTACCTAAAAGCAAATTTGTAAAGTCTTTACTAAAAGCATTTGATATAAATTCACCAATAAAGTCTAAAGACAAATGAAAAAAAGAAGCTACAAACGTTAAAATTGTAAGTGTTGGAACAATAGATAAAACAAAAGAAAAAGCAAGATGTCCAGGAAGGATTTCCATTTCTGGTTTAGTAATTACTTTAACGAAATTATGAATGCTTATCTTTAATTTCTCTTTCATTATTCTCCCTCTTCATTTTTCTTTTTTTGCTTTTTCATTTCATCAGTAGCTTCTAATATAGCATCTTCAATAGTCTTAATATCATCATTAATAATAGAATAGCCAAATTCTGCTCCATATTCATAAGGTAATTTCTTAAATTCTTTATTTAGTTTATGAATATAATTAGTAATTTGTTTTTGAGTATATCCAACTAAATATATTAAGAATTCATTTCCATCTGTACGCATTATATCGCTATTATCAAGTTGCGTTTTAATTAAAATATTAGCAGCTGAGGTAATTTGTTTATCTCCTTCTTCATAACCTAATGTATCATTAATAAATTGCAAGTTATTTAAGTCAATTACTATCATTGTTTGTGGATAAACAGTATTATTATTCCAATTATCGATATATTCATTCAGATAATTTCTGTTTTTTAAAGAAGTAAGTTGATCAATAAATTTCATTTTATTTTCTTTTCTAATTTTTTTAGCAATCTTTATTCTTTTACTACTCTTATAAAAAATAATAAATAAAATTAAGAATGCCGCAAGAGTCATTAAAATATATTTAGCTATAGTACCTAGTATACTTCCTGTTTTAACAGTAAGGCTATGATTATACATTCCATTATATATCATTTTGTTACTATCTAAGCACATTATATATTTTGATAGTAATTGATAAAATGCACTATTATTACGAGATTTAAATTGATAATTTTCTTTTAAGCTACTATTATATCTTTCAGTATAATTAGAAAGATTATTACTAGAATAAAGATTATATATATTTTTATCAAGTATAATAATTACATCTTTCTTATTTAATTTCTTTAATTCCCTTTCTGTTTCATATGTTTTAGTATTAATACCATTAATATTACTTATATAAGAATATAAATAGCTATTTTTATCAACATATACAGTTTTCCCAATAAGACTATTTAAAGAATGAACTACTAAATCATTTTTTTTGTTAACAACTACACTATAAGAAATTGGAATTCTACTACTAAGAGTAAATAAATTATCTTTTAAATTATAATAGTTAAAATATAAATCTACTTTATTAGAATTTATTGCTTTCTTAAATTTATCTATATTACGATACTTCGTATAATTAAATTCTACTCCACTAAATTCACTAAAATCATGTAAATACATGGCAATTATTCCACCATAATTACCACTCATTAAAACCTCATAAGGACTATTATCGATGAATCCATAATTATAAGTAACACTTCTCATGCTATCAACTTCAGTTTTACTTATATTTAAACTTGAAGTAAACAAATCAAATTCACATTTTTTAAAATATGCATCTAAGTTTTCTGCTTTCCAACTATTATAAAACTTTTTTACTATTTTTGCTAAAGTGCTATTCTCTCTTTCACTAATCGTATAATATAAATGTACATCTGCTAAATGGCTTATAATTGTATAATTACTTTTTAATATTTCATCTAAATATATAGTAAATGGTACAATTATATAATCTATTTCTATACCTTCACTAAAAGCATTTAATAAAGCTTCTTTATTCTCATAGCCTGATAAAGTTAAATTACTAACATTTTTCAAATAAGAACTAATATATGAAATTTCACTATTTATAACCCCTATTTTTTTACCTTGATATGCTTCATAGCTTGTTATTACTTCAGTATTTTTACTTACTAAAACATAATGATCCGTATAAAAAATTGTATCATTTTTCCCAAGAGATGTTTTAACTCCAAGCGTTAATCCAGAAGTAGTCTCGCCATTATTAAATGTTACAGGATTAATTTGTAATTTATATTCTTTTTCCAAGTCATGAATAAACTCATAATAAACGCCTGTACCCGTATTACCAAAAATATTAACATCATTTACAACACTAATATTTTGAATATCATTAATATGAGTATTTATCCATTTTCTTTCGCTAGAACTTAGTTTATTACCATCATGAAGTATTTGATAAGTAATAAAGCTTATTATAGCTACCGCCAAAATAATAATGATGGCAATCCATTTGCTTTTTTTATTTTTCATAAATTTTTACCTACTCTTTATCTGTTTCAAACTTTGTATTATTGTTCCAAACAATACCACCGGTTCCACTTACATTATGAGAACCCATAATTTTATAACCATCGGACTTGTCGGTAGCCTCTGCTTGAACTAAAAATTGTATATCATAATAACCAAGAGTCTCTTCACTATAATAATCAAGAGATTCTAAAGATTTACTTTGAGCTTGAACTAAAGTAACAGAGGGATCAAATAAAATTGTAACATAAATTGTTTTACCACTTTTTCTAAATGTAACATCAAGAATTTTTTCATCTTCTTTCATTTTAGAAACAATTTCATTTTGTGTCTCCTCTACAAAAGGATATTTATCAATTCCATCTAATCTATCTCCATATTTTGATTTAGAATTTCCAACGAAATAAGTCACCACTACAATTAAGATTGCAATAACACATACAATTAAGATTGAAAGCAAAACAAATAAAATACTATTCTCTTGCCACATCTTTTTTATCTTTTTCATAATTTCACCTCATATTTATCTTAACTATTATATCATATAATAGTTTATTCAGGCAATTTATAATTATTTTACATTTTTTTACAAATAAAAATGTAAATAGCTAAACTATCTACATTATCTTTGTATTTTTGGCTCTTCTTTGCTTAAAAGATATCTTATCTTAAATATTATATGTTGTCAACTACATTTTTAAACTTTTCTTCATCCCAAATTTCTATACCAAGATTTTTAGCTTTATCATATTTACTTCCTGGTGCATCGCCTACTATAACAATATCTGTATTCTTACTAACACTATCCATAGTTTTTCCTCCATATGATTCCAGAAGTGCTTTAATTTCAGCCCGACTCATAAAGCTAATAGTGCCAGTTATTACAAACTTTTTGTCTGTTATTAAATTATTATGATTAATCTCACTACCAATATAGCTCATATTAAGGCTTAACTCACACAAAACACGAATTAATTCTTGATTTTCTGCATTCTTAAAAAAATCTGTAATACTATGAGCTAAAATATCTCCAATATCTCGAATATTTGTTAATTCCTCATAAGTTGCTTTGCTTAAGTTTTCCATTGTTTTATATGTACTAGCAAGTAGCTTAGCATTTTTGGCTCCTATACCATTAATTCCAAGGCCAAAAATTAGTCTTTCTAAACTATTTTTCTTGCTTTCTTCTATAGCATCTAATATTTTTGTTACTTTTTTTAAACCATACCCTTCAAGTTCAATTATATCTTCTTTATGATTTTTTAAATAATAAAAGTCTGAAATATTCTTTAAAATTCCTTCATTGTAGAAGTCTTCAATTATTTCATCGCCTAAGCCATCTATGTTCATTGCCCCGCGACTAGCAAAATGAATTAAAGATTCAATATTCTTTTTAGGACACACATCATTTACGCAAAAATAATCCACTACTCCCTTTTTAACAAGAGAACTTCCACATATTGGACACTCATGAATCATTTTAAATGCCACTTCTGTCCCATTTCTTCTTTCAATCTTAGCTTCAACTACTTCTGGAATTACATCTCCTGCTTTTCGAATTGAAACAATATCTCCAATTCTTAAATCTTTCATTAGACAATATTCTTCATTATGTAATGTTGCACGGCTTATGGTAGATCCCATAACTAAAACTGGCTCTAAAACGGCATTCGGAGTAATTTGACCAGTTCTACCAACAGTAAATTTAATATCCACTAGCTTGGTTAAAACTTCTTCAGCAGGAAACTTATAAGCAATAGCCCATCGTGGATATTTAGCTGTTGCTCCAAGCTCTTGTTGCATATTTATATCATTTACTTTAATAACCACTCCATCAATTTCATATGGTAGAGTTGGTCTAATTTCAGTATACTCACGAATAAAATCTATGATTCCTTCAACATCATCAACTAATCTTGAAGCCCCATTAACTTTAAAGCCAAGCTCACTCATAAAATCAAGACTATCAATATGTGTTTTAATATTATAATCAAGAGGATTAGGCAAATGATAAATCCAAGTATCTAAATGCCTTTTACTAGCTATTTTAGGATCAAGCTGTCTAATTGACCCTGCAGCTGCATTCCTTACATTTTGTAGCAATGGTTCATTATTTTTTTTACGCTCTTCATTTAATTTTACTAAAGTTGCTTTATTCATATATATCTCGCCACGTACTTCAATATCAATATCTCGTTTTAACTTTAAAGGAACTGTTTTAATAGTTTTTACATTATGAGTAATATCCTCACCTGTTACTCCATTACCACGAGTAGCAGCATATAAAAGACTACCATGTTCATAATGCAAAGATACACTAAGACCATCTATTTTTAGTTCACACACATATTTTGGCTTAAATCCTGCATTTTTAATACGAGCATCAAATTCACGAATTTCATCTTCATTAAAAACATCTGCTAAACTCATCATTGGTATTTTATGATCTACTTTTCTAAATTTATCAATAGCATCTCCACCCACTCGATTAGTTGGGCTATTAGGATCACAATATTCTGGATATTTTTCTTCTAAATTTGTTAGCTCTCTTAAGTATTTATCATATTCTTGATCCGTAATACTAGGATTATCTAAATTATAATACTCATAATTAGCTTTATTTAAAATATTAGTTAGTTCTTCTATTCTTTTCTTAACGTCTTCCATATGAAGCCCAAAGATTATTTGGGTATTCCCCCTTTTCTACCAAGTTCATTATTTCACTTTTTAAAGCATCTAAATCTTCACGATAAGTCATACCTAGCCATTTACTATCGGAAACTATATTTTTAAGAGTAATTTCTCCTTTAAGTAGCTTTTCTTTTACTAATTCTGGAAGTAGTGCCTCACCTTTAAGGATTACTTCATCATCTTGATCAAAAAATCTATTAAAATAATCCTCTAAATATTGATAGAATTGATGAGTAAAAGCAAACATATTCATCGATACTGGATGAGTAAGCTCAATTGAGAATTCCTCCCCACCACTAAGAGGTGTAGCTTTTGCATATCCATCTTCTGTACTAATTGAGCTTTCAATTAATTCATTTATATTATCATTATCTAAAAAGCATACTGCACGTTTTACTGCCCCATATTTAGATGCTGTTGCAATGTAGGGAAAACTTATACAAGCATATGTGTTTTCATCATTGTTTTGATCTAAAAATTCACTTGCCTTTTGGTATGAACTTGCACCATAAAAATCATCTGCATTAATTACCACAAAGTCGCCTTTAACTTCCGATCTACTGCAAAGCACAGCTTGTATTGTCCCCCATGGTTTTTCTCTTGTTTCTGCTAAATAACCTTTTTTAGGAACATCTTTTATTTCTTGATAAGCATATCCAACTTCAATAAAATTCTCAAGTCTTTTTCCAATAGTATTTTTAAATACTTCTTCAAGTTCTTTTTTTATTACAAAAACTACTTTGGTAAAACCCGCCCTTTTAGCATCATATACAGAATAATCAATAATAAATTCTCCATTTGGACCAACAGGCTCAATTTGTTTCAGCCCCCCAAAACGACTGCCCATACCTGCAGCCATAACAACTAAAGTTTTTTCTTTCATAAATCCTCCATTTCTTATATACTTATTATAACATGTTTTAATATTTTTTTGAAGTAGAACTACCTTAAAACTTACTTACGCACTCTTTCTTGCAAACTAACAAGTTCAGATGTTAAAGCGTCACCTATTTCATTTAATTTTTCAATATTATATTCTATTTTCCCACCAGCAATAGTAAAAAAGTCTAACCCACATTTTTTTAAAGCCTCTTCTACATCACACTCATATATATTTTTACCAATTAAATATAATAAATTAATATTTTTTTTATTATCATCTATTTTCTTTTTTATATAACATGCTGCAAAAAGGCCAAAAATATAACGACCAGGCATAATTATTTGAAAACCACTTTTTTCAATTATTTGAAGAAAAGTAAATTTATACTCTCTAAATTCTTGTCTTTCTTCATTACCACACCGTGAAATATATTGATCAATATTTAAAGAAGTAATTTCTCCTTCATTTTCTAATATTTCTAATAATAAACTTTCAAATTTAAATAAATAAGCCATTTCTAAAGTGCTTGTAAAGCGATTGGTTTTATAACGATCGGCATCCAGAGCATGAACATCATTTTGTATTAAATAGTCATGTAATAATAACTCTAATATAAGAGAATTTACTTCTATTAAATATTCATGTGCGATTTTTCTATCACTAGCATTTACACTTTGCCAGAAAACTTTATGCATCATTTCATGAATACGTATAAATATATCTTCTGTTGTACCAGTCATAACTATTTTTACTTTACCATCAGGTGTAAGTCCCGATTCTTCTGTTTTAGCTTCAAATTCTGCTCTATGATAATTTTCTAAATCATGATATGCTTTCTTGCTTATCTTTCCAGCCTCTCTAAGTTTTTTTAATCTCTTAATCAAAAAATCTAGATTCTCTTGTTCACCACTTTTAGAAATATAAATAAGGCTATCTCTATCAAATGACTTTATATTTAAAATATTTTCATAAATTTCAGGACTATAAAAACTAAAGAAATCTTTAATAATTATATCAATATTGGCTACTGGCACACGATCTATTAAAGGACTATATCCCGCACTATAAAATAAAGATATCATGTAGTTACAAAAAGGTTCTAAAGACTTTCTAAACATAATTAGTTCTTTGCTATCGCAAATATTTTTAGCAAAAGAATTAATAAATTTATAATTTATTTCCATTTTACATTTTCCTTAAACCTTTATAGTTTTTCAAAAATTTTCTTACGCCAAAGTTTCTAGCAAAAGCTACACTTACAAATTTCTCATCAGTATCAATTACTACACCTCTACCATAAGTTAGATGCATTACAACATCTCCATTTTTATAATCTGTATCCTCCTCATTATAAATTTCACTTTTATTAATTACCTTTTCTTCTTTTATGCTAAAGTTACTAACCTCCATTACGTCTTTAGTAATTTCATCTAAAAATCTTGAAGGTGGATTTTGATTTGTTTTACCATATAGCATTCTTTTCTTAGCATTAGTTAAATATAATCTTTCTTTAGCTCTAGTAAATCCTACATAGCAAAGACGTCTTTCTTCTTCGATACCTCCATCCCCTTCTAAAAAAGCATTAGAGTGGGGAAAAATTCCTTCTTCCATACCAATAATAAACACGACAGGGAATTCAAGTCCTTTAGCACTATGAAGTGTCATTAGAGTTATAGCATCACTATCACTCTCATGTTCAGATATATCCGCAATTAAACTTATCTCTTCTAAAAAATCATTTAAGTTAACTGAACCAGTTCTAGCTTCAAAAGAAGCGGTAATACTTTTAAATTCCATTAAGTTCTCTAATCTTAAATCGGCTTCTAAAGTCTTTTCGCTTTCTAGTTCTTTTTTTAAACCACTTTTATCTAAGACTACATCAATAAATTCTGTTAAAGATAAATTAAGTAAGTCGTTTTGTAATTCAATTATTAAGTTTTTAAATTCTTGCTCTTTTCCAGAATTTATAGCATCAAACATGGAGATACCCTCAAGCTTAGCTTCTTTATCTAACTCCTCTATAGATTTAGCTCCAATTTTTCTTTTTGGAGTGTTAATTACTCTTCTTAGACTTATATCATCATTCGGATTATTAATAAGCCTTAAATAACATAATAAATCTTTAATTTCTTTTCTATTATAGAAGTAATAAGCCCCCACTACTTTATAAGGCATATTAGCTTTTAATATTACTTCTTCAACTATACGTGATTGTGCATTAGTTCTATAAAACACGGCGATATCTTCATAATGATAACCATCAAGTAGTAATCTTTTTATTTCATCAACAATTAAAGTTATCTCATGTTTCTCATCATAAGAACGCATATATTTTACTTTTACTCCATCTCCAAGAGTACTATATAGTTCCATATCTTTTCTTTCTTTATTATTTTTAATTACTGAATTAGCCGCGTCTAAAATATTTTTAGTACTTCGGTAATTTTGATCTAAGACTACTACTTTAGCATCAGGATAATCACTCTCAAAGTCTAAAATATTTCTAAAATTTGCTCCTCTAAATGCATAAATTGACTGGTTTGCATCCCCCACGACAAATAAATTCTTATATTTACTAGCAAGCATCCGACTAAGTTTATATTGTACTTCATTGGTATCTTGATACTCATCAATTAAGATGTATTTAAAATGCTCTTGATACTTTTCTAATACTTCTGCATGTTCTTTTAAAAGATGCACAGGAAGAGATAATAAATCATCAAAGTCAACAGAATTATTTTTCTTTAAAATACTTTTATATTCATGGTAAATCTCTATAACTCTTTTTTCCTGAGGAGTATTAAAATAACGATCTAAATCACTATCAGTTAATAATTCGTTTTTAATAAAACTAATTTTACTTCTAACAAAATAAGGACTTATTTCTTTCGGATCAATATTAAGATCTTTCATAATTCTTTTTATTAAGCTCAATACATCATCAGCATCTAAAATAGAAAAGTTTTTATCCATTCCAAGTAAGCTAATATTTTCTCTTAAAAGTTTCAATCCAAAAGAATGGAATGTTCCTACAAAAACATGATTATCAGGAACAAGTAAATTTAATCTTTCTCTCATTTCTTTAGCTGCTTTATTAGTAAATGTAATAGCAAGAATGTTGTAGTCACTTACTCCATCATTTAGAAGACAAGCTATTCTAGTAGTAAGCACTTTTGTTTTACCAGAACCCGCCCCAGCTATTACTAGGCAAGGACCATCTTTATGCATAGCTGCTTCTCTTTGTCTATCATTTAACTTACTTAACATTTATACCACCTATATTAATTATACCAAATAAATAATGTTAACAAAAGTAACTTTACAAAAGTTACATAACAAAAAAGAGAGAAAAAATTCTCTCATATGAAATTTGAAACATTTCTGCCCATATATAATATAATAGAAAAGCTATATAGGCAGAAATTAATACTTAATTTAATACTAAATCATATGGTTTAGATTGTGAACCATCTTTTCCATTATCTACTATAGATACATTAGATTTTAGATATATAGATGGACGCACGCCATACTCATAAAACGCGTAGTTGTGGCTAACGTAGCCGCCGCCGCCGCTGTAGTTCGCACTAAAGACGTTGTCGCTGTGCGGAGAATGAGGAGTTATGGTCCATTGGTCCCCACTATTAAATAACCAATTGTTTGTTTTACATGTACTTGAATCATAATAATTATTTAAAGTTGTTGTTCTTACACAACTTGCACTATCTACTGCATATCCATAGTCACTTGGATACATTAATCCTATATATCCATTCCATATTGTTGGTCTTCCACTATATACAGTTGTTCCTCGCTCTACAGTATAAAATGCCGATGCAGTTAGGCCATATGTTGATGCCCCACCTATATTCCATTTTACATTCTCTATCATGTTTCTTGCTGTATCATTAATGTTTTTTCCTGTTATAGATACTGTTGGATTAGAACTTGCATAAGGATTACTTGGATTTCTATATGTATAATTTATATCTACTCCATTATAGTATTGTCCATTTAATATTGTTTTTAGATCTGATTGGGTCCAATCATTTGAACCAAGTCTTCCATATGTATCCCATCTAATATTTCCTATAGACTCATTTCTTATTAGTTTTACTAGTTGTTCTCTTGTTCCCGCTGTTGTCTCTACTTCAAATACTCCGATTATTCTCCATAATTCATTATTAAATGTTATATAGTTGTTTGGATTAGCTCCTTCATATCTATATCCATTTTCATTTACCATTTCATTTTTGGCTAGTAATGTTTGTGATGCGGTCTTTTGAGCATCAAAGAATAGATAACACTTAGTTCCTTTAGTAGATACTCCAATTGTTACTTTACCATCTTTATATTCTAATTGTATACTTGTATCTCTATTTCCATTTACTTCACAATATGATTCACTACTTAGTGTGTATCCACTTGTTGGCACTGTATTTCTAGTATCATATCCACCACTTGAGTTTTGTACCTTTATTGCTACTACATTTAAATCACTTATACTATAATTAACAGTTTTATTTATTAAGTTTAATCTGTGTTCAGCTTTATAATTGGCTCTTGTTGATACAAAGAACACTACTGATGCTATAGCAAGTATTGCTATAACTACTACTACCAATTTCTTACGATTATCTTTCTTTATTGTTTCGAATTCCATACAATCCCTATCCTTTATTTCTTTATATCATATCCACTAATATTTTTCATTAGTTTCGACAAATGATATCAAAACCTATCATATATTTTCTATGCTAGTCTTTGATTCTATATCTAAAGTATACAACAATATGAAATTCATTTCAACATTTTTATGTTATTTTGCAACACATAATTTTGATTTTATTAAAATTATGTGACAATCAAAGTAATGATTGGAATGTGATTAATATGAATTTAAAAAAAGTTAGATTAGAGAATGACTTATCTCAATTAGAAATAAGCAAAAAGTTGCATGTATCACGTTCTACCTATGCTATATGGGAAAGTGAAATAAATACTATACCTTTAAAAAGATTAATAGAGTTTTGCAATATGTTTTCTGTATCAATCGATTATGTTTTAGAGTTAACTGATACAAAGGATTATCCTAATATAAAAACAAAATTTAATCAAAAATTATGTGGAGAAAGATTAAAAGAGATTCGTAAAGAAAGAAAATATACTCAAGATAAGCTAGCTAAGAAATTAAATACCGACAATGGAGTAATATCTAGATATGAACATGGCGAAACTTTAATACTAACTACCTTCTTAAAAGAATATTCCGCTACATTTAACATATCTTGTGATTATTTAGTAGGAAGAATAGATGAGAAAATAAAAATAAAAGAATCTATGACTGTTTAGTCACAGATTCTTTTTATTTTTTCTTTTCTTTTTTATCTTTTTTGTCTTTAAATTCTGGTTTTGGTAAAGTAAGTTTTCTAGATAAATTTAGTCTACCACGATTATCATATCCTAGAGATTTAACATTGATTTTATCTCCTACACTTACGATATCTTTTGGCTTTTCAACACGTTTATAATCAAGTTCTGATACATGAACCAACCCTTCACATCCAGGCCATAATTCTACAAAGCAACCAAAGTCTTCTACTTTTACAACTTTTGCAGAATAAACAACATCATCCTCAACTTCACGAACAATTTCTTCAATCATTTTGCGAGTTTTTTGAATAACAGACGCATCCATATGATAAATTATTACTCTTCCATCATCTTCAATATCTACTTTAACAGCATCTTTATCATTAACGGTCTTAACATTACTAGATTCTAAAATAATCTTAGTAATCATTTCTCCACCACGACCAATAACATCTTTAATCTTATCTGGATTAATATTAAATGTATCCATCTTAGGAGCATATTTGCTTAAATTCTTACGAGGCTCTGGAATGCAATCTTCCATTACATCTAAAATTTGCATTCTTGCTTTTTTAGCTTGAGCTAAAGCTTCTTTTAAGATTTTTTCTGTAACACCTTTAATTTTAATATCCATTTGAAGAGCGCATATACCTTTTTTAGTACCTGCTACTTTGAAGTCCATATCTCCCATATGATCTTCTAACCCTTGAATATCAGTTAAAATTGTGTGTTTCTTTTTGTCTTGTGATTCAATAAGACCCATTGCTATACCAGCAACTGGAGCTTTTATTGGAACACCTGCAGCCATTAAGCTTAAGCATCCTGCACAAATAGTTGCTTGACTACTTGAACCATTACTTTCTAGTATTTCACTTACGACACGAATTGTATATGGAAATTCTTCTTCACTAGGTATTACTTGAAGAAGAGCTCGTTCACCTAAGGCACCATGTCCTATTTCACGGCGTCCTGGAGCTCCATATCTTCCTGTTTCTCCAACAGAGAAAGCTGGGAAGTTATAATGTAACATAAAACGTTTTGAATCTTCAAGACCTAAACCATCAAGAACTTGATGTTCTCCAATAGCTCCTAGTGTAGTAGTTGCAAGAGATTGTGTTTCACCTCTTGTAAATAATGCTGAACCATGCGTACGTGGTAGTAAATCAACACTACAAGAAAGCGGTCTTATTTCATCTATTTTTCTTCCATCTGGACGAATATGTTTTTCAGTAATTAACTTTCTAACTAATTCTGCTTCTAACATATGAGCAAGTTTTTCAACTTGTGCCATTTTATCTTCAGCGTCTTCATCTTCACTATATACTTCTGCAAAATTTTCGATAATTCTCGTCTTTACTTCTTCAACAGCTTTAGCTTTAGCAAGTTTTCCATCTACTTTTAAAGCCTCAAGCATATCCTTAGTTGCAAATTCATAAACATCATTTTTAATTTCAGGATCAAGCTCTGCTTTTGGAAGTTCAACTTTTTCTTCACCTATTTCCTTAATAATTTTATTTTGGAAATCGACTAAAGGCTCTATATTTTCATGACCAAACATTAAAGCTTCTAACATTTCTTTTTCACTTAATTCCGCGGCTCCAGCTTCTACCATACAAATAGCATCTTTTGTTCCTGCAACTGTTAAATTTAGGCTTGACTCTTCCATTTGTTCTGTTGTTGGATTAATAATAAGTTCTTTACCAATTTTACCTACCACAACTCCAGCAACTGGTCCATCAAATGGAATTTTTGAAATTCCAAGACAAAGACTTGTACCAAATAAAGCAGCCATTACTGGTGAATTATCAGGATCAACTGATAATACAGTATTTACAACTTGAATTTCTTGTCTTAAGTTTTCATCAAACATTGGACGAATTGGACGATCTATAAGTCTTGCTGCAAGAGTAGCTTCATCACTAGGTCTTGCTTCTCTTTTAATAAATCCTCCCGGAATTTTACCTACAGAATATAATTTTTCTTGATATAAAACTTGTAAAGGGAAAAAATCTTGACCAGTTACCTCCTTACCCATTACACATACAGATAATACTACGGTATCTCCATAGCGAACTAAAACTGCTCCATCAGCTTGTTTAGCTAACTCTCCAGTCTCTACTACTAAATCTCTACCTAAATAGTTTAATTTAAATACTTTTTTCATTTCTATAACTCCTTCTTTAATTTTTATAAAAAAAGACACTAAAAATATTAGTGCCCTTATTTTCTTAAGTTTAATTTGCTAATTACATTACGATAACTAACAACGTCATTTTCTTTTAAGTAAGCAAGTAATTTTTTTCTTTTACCAACTTTCATTAAAAGGCCACGATTTGAATGATAGTCATGTTTATGTTCACTCATATGCTTAGTTAAATTTTCGATATCTTTTGTTAAAATTGCAATTTGTACTTCAGCTGAACCACAGTCATTTGCGTTTTTACCAAATTCTTTGATTAATTTAGCTTTTTCTTCTTTTGTAATTTTTGCCATAAAAGTCCTCCTTCGTCTAATAATCGGTTTCATCTAAGAAATAATTTAAGGAGTAAATTAAAACTGAGATCAAACTTCAATAACATTATATTACAAAGAAAACAAAAAATCAATTGTTTTTAGTAAAAATGGATTCAAGTTTATAAAGTCCCCCATTTTTAGCCTTGCACTATGTTAATTACCTCTTTTAAGCACAGGGCCTTTACAAGTTAAATCATTTTTTATAGGTAAAATGTATGGATTAATATGAAAATTATTAATATATAAAATTATTTTCTCTTCTCCTAACAAAATAAATTCATCATCGTTTAAGAGTTCAAAACAGCTATTTCTTATAAATGGAGTTAATCCTCTTGCTAAAAATATTTCATCTTTTTCTTGTAATTTAATTTTTCTCACGCTAAACAATAATATTATATTTGTAATTCCGCATCTATCTCTTACTTCTTGTATACTAGAAATAATAGAATCATATAAATATACACCTTTAATATTATTTAATATCACTAACGCCTCACTTCTATTAAATCCCACTTCATTAAATGCAGTAATTAATATATTACTTGCTTCTTTTTCATTCAGTTTAGTAATCGTTTCATAAATAATTCTATGCCCAAAAAACTTTATAATATCATTTAGCTTATAAAATAAAGTAAGCCAGTTATCTACAGTATTTGTTATAAACATGAAATACACTCCTCTTATATACGCCTACTGTATATTATTCAAAAACATAAAAAAAGAAATGGAAATACCATTTCAACAGATGATTATTTTGATTTACCCATATATTTTTCTTGAAAGTATCTAAAATGTTCACTTTCTATTCCACAAACTGTAACTTTTTCAGGTAATTCAACACTTTGCCTAACAAGGTCTATTCCTAATCTTGCTAATTCTTTACAAGCTATAGTTTGTTCTAAACTAATTCCAGATGCTAATTCTTTTTTGAACATTGCAGTACTTAGCATTCTAGAAATTGTCATGCTTTCCATAGTAGGTTCATTATTAGAAAGCAAAACTTCTGGGCTTTCTACTATAATCTCTCTCGCATCAACAGTGCCAACCATACAATCATCACCAAAAGATCTAGTTATTTGGGATAATAAATAATTGTGACCATTACTAGAAAAAATTCCTAAAGCATTTCCCTCAATATTAAAATTGTATTTAGTGCCCATATTGTTCCAAGCAGTAAAGCCATAGCTGTTTTGCTCAGTATTGTATCCAAAACTTACTACTATATTATTCATAATATGCCTCCTCGTATCTACATTATAACACATTAATTACCAAATGCAATTATATAATATCTTCTTGACAAATAATTATATCAAAAATAAAAGCATACGCTTTTTTTGTGTACACTTTTATCTTACAACTTCAATTTTACATATTAATTTTCTTTTCAAAAAATTCCCAGCTTGCTCCGCAAAGAGGACATTTAAAATCTTCTGGCAAATTTTCTCCATAATATACATAACCACAAAGTGTACATACCCAAGCTGTTTTTCCTTTTTCAGTTTCAACTTTTAATAAATCTTCTTTATGTTCTTGATAATAGCCATAGCTCATAGCTTCACTATCTTTATAAACATCTGCTTCAACAAGACGTCCAATAAATAATGTATGAGTTCCTGTATCAATAAAATCAACTTTTTCTAAAATCATATATCCTAAGGAATCATCAATAACATTTAGATTATGAACTGCTCTAGTTTTTACCTTTGAAAACTTATCAATGTCTCGCATTGAATTTAGTCCAAATGTCTTAATAATATCTGGATTTACGTCCATCCCTAAAACTGATAAAGCAAAAGTATCATTATTATGCATTAACTCATTAGTATAATTACTTTTCATCACCGCAACAGCAATTAAAGGATTATCTCCCGCACTAACCATAGAAACAGCATCTACCATACATCCACCGCCTTGAGTGGTAAGAACATACATTCCTTGTGTGATTTTTCTTGTTATTTTCTTATTTTTCATTAGCTTCTTGCTGCTCCATCTACAGATAAAATATTTCCTGTAATATAACTTGCCAAATCACTCGCTAAGAATAAAAATGCATTAGCTATATCTCTAGGCTCTCCAATTCTTCCCATTGGAATAGTTTTTATGATAGGAGCAATTTGCTCTTCAGGTAAAGATGCAATCATATCGGTTCTTGTAACACCTGGAGCTACGGCATTTACTCTAATATTAAATGGCGCTAGCTCTCTTGCAAGTGATTTAGTAATACCATTAACTGCAAACTTTGAAGCTGGATATCCCACACCTGATGGTTGACCATAAATACTTACCATACTACTGGTATTAAGTATTACTCCACCATGATTATTCTTCATATAAGGCACTACTGCTTTTGACATATTAAATATCGCATTAACATTTAAATTCATAATTTTAGCAAAATCCTCAGAAGTTGTTTCTTCAATTTTTTTGTTAGCTGAAATACCAGCATTATTTACTAAAATATCAATATGTCCATATTTTTCAAAGACTTCTTTTACGACTCTTTCACTTTCCTCATAATTATTCAAGTTAGGATAATATCCCGAAACTTCATATCCCTCTTCTTTTAATTTTAAAATAGCATTATTAACGGAATCTTCTTTAGATCCCAAGATAATAACTTCTGCACGGTTCTCTTTAAAAACTTTTGCTATTTCAAATCCTATCCCCCTAGTTCCTCCTGTAATAATTGCAACTTTTCCTTTTAACATATTTATTCCTCCTAAAATTATCGCTATTATGCGAATATTAACAATTATGGTGCTGAAGATAGGAATCGAACCTACGACCTACGCATTACGAGTGCGTTGCTCTACCGACTGAGCTACTTCAGCATGTGATACTATTATATCACAAATTATACTAACATTAAATATCTTTTAAAATTCCAAACCCAATATGTAACGTTTCATTTTTTATTAGCTTATCTTTAATTTTCTTTTGTAATTTATTATCCTCTTTTAATAATTCATAATTATCAACATTAAATGGCTCATTAAATATAAACTTAACAAAATCACTAGTGTTTTCCTTTAGCTCTATTATATTAAAATACTTTTGAAAATTTAGTATATTACTATCATCATCTAAAATATCTCTTAACTCTTCACTAAGAAGCCAACTTTCACATACAAATAAAATATCTTTTGATACATTAAATAGTTTAATTACTTTATCTTTATTTTTAAAAGATGCTTCTACATTTTCTTTAGTTAATTTAGCTCCTCTTGGTATATGTATGAATATAACATCATTGCCATCTAAGAATTCTTTTTTAAGCTCATATTGTAATATCCCCATTTGGATAATCTGGCCTCTTATAAATCTAGAACCCCACTCCATATTACTAAAACGCATGCCTGGAATATTGTAAACGTCTTCATCAAAAGTGCATATATCTTTAATTATTTTCTTTTGAATGTTTCTTTGCTCTTCATCATAATTACGCATATTATCTTCATGAATTTTATAACCCATTAGCATTGATAATACTGGCATATATAAAGAGCCATTATTTCTAAAATAATTTAGATTATATTTCCACTTAGTTCTTTTACTTATTTTAGCTTTATATAAAATATAATACCATAAGTAAACTAAAAAAATTAAATTAATATCACAATTCACTATATACCATAAATCTCTTAAATTTTCTGTAAATTCTTCATCAAAATTATAATAACTAATTATGCTTTCTAATTCTTCAGCATTATACCAAGATTCATCAAAACTATTTACAGCTTCATCATAATAAGTATACCAATCTTCTGGTATATCTAAAACATCTACATACTTTCCTAGTTCTTCTACCTTTAACATAACAACCACCTAATTATATTTTAGCACAGAAAAAACTTTAGGGAAACCTAAAGTTTTTATCTCATTAAGACTCGCATTTTTTCTAAACTTTTTTTCTCATATCGTGAGACCATTACTTGTGTCATATTAAGCTTTTTAGCAACTTCACTTTGAGTCAAGTCTTCATAATATCTTGATTTTATAATTTCTTGCTCTTCTGGGTTTAAAACCTTAAAACTTTGATCTAAATCAAGCTTTAAATCAATATCTTGCTTATTATTATCAGGCAAGATTTCATGAAGATTCATTTCACTATTATCGTTATCTAATTGCATCATTTCTTGAGCACTAACAACTGCATCATCTACCGTATTTACATCAAGTTCTAAGAACAATGCTACTTCTTCATTCGTAGGAATTCTATTCATTCTTTGCGCAAGTTCATATCTAGTTTTTTCTACACATTTATAAATTTTAAGCAAATCTTTACTTACTTTTAAATTTCTATTTTGTTGTGCTAATTGATACATTTCCCCAAAAATGTAAGAATAGGCATAAGTACTAAACTTAGATATGCCATTATCTTTAAAATTTTGATAAGCTTTTAAAAGACCAATAACACCTACCTGAATTAAATCTTCTTTATCCATATTATAAAATTTACTTGCTATTTTTTTAATTAGACCCATATGCAGATCAATAAGTTCATTAGTATTCATTAGATTTCAATCAACCTATAAGCAGCAAGTTCATTAGAAGCTACACGTATTCTGAGTTTTTTAATTTTTTCTCTAATTTCATCACTTACTTCACACAAGCAAATTTTTCCTTTATTACATCTAATTGCACATTTAGTATTAAGAAGTGAGTCCATTCCCGATTCATCAATATCAGCTAATTCAAATAAATTAAATACTAAATATTTAATTTTATGCTTAAGTACAGCAGGAACTACATAGTTATTAATCTTATAACACATTTTCCTTGTAAGCTCACCCTTTAGTCTTACATATAAAATTCCCTTTTCATACTTCATATCAACTTTTAACATAATATCACCTTTGTCTACTATAATATAGAACAAAATAAAAATATTTTAAACACGTTCGACAAAGGTTCCCAAAACTTCTATTTTTTTGCAAAGAAAAAAGTACCGAAGTACTTATTATTTAACAAATGGTATTAAAGCCATAAATCTTGCATATTTTATTTGTCTTGCAATATGTCTTTGGTGTTTAGCACAAGCTCCTGTCATACGTCTAGGCATAATTTTGCCTTTATCATTAATATATTTATTAATAATCATAACATCTTTATAATCTACGCTTTTTCCAGCACACATTTGACAAATTTTCTTTTTCTTACGATAAAATTCTGCCATTTTCTTTCCTCCTTTTATAGTTAGAATGGTAAATCATCATCACTAAGAGTGATTTCTTCACCAAAATCTTTAAATGGATCCTCGCTTATATCTGTTGTAGGCATATTTGCTACATCAGGAGTTGATGTATATCCAGATGATTCAAAATTTCCAGCTGGTTCATTAGAAGAAAAACCTGTATTATCAGATTTACTTCCTAAGAAGCTAATATTATCGCAAACAACTTCTGTAACATATTTTTTTGATCCATCTTGAGCTGTATAATTTCTAGTTTGAATTCTACCTTCCACAGCTACTTGACTTCCCTTATGACAATATTTAGCTAAGTTTTCTGCTTGCTTACGCCATACAACACAGTTTATAAAATCCGCTTCTGGCTGTCCCCCATTTGTTGGGTTAAATGGACGTGACACTGCAATTGCAAATGTTGCAACGCTTAAATTACTTCCTGTTGTTCTTAGTTCTGGATCTCTTGCGAGTCTTCCGATTAAAATTACCTTATTCATATTTTACTCCTCATCTAATTTAATAATTAAATGTCTTAATACTGTTTCATCAATTGAAGCACGACGATCAAATTCGCTTACAACATCACTAGTTGCTTCTACTTTTAAAACATAGTAGTATCCGTTTAATTCTTTCTTAATTGGATATGCTAATTTTTTTTCGCCCATTTCTTTTTCTTCTACTATTTTTCCTTTACCATCAGTGATGATTTTTTTCATAGCTGAAACTGTAGCTTTTACTTTATCAGCTTCCATAGTAGTTTTTACGATGAACATAATTTCATAATTAGTCATTCATTCCACCTCCTTATGGTCTAAAATACGGCTTTAAATTAACTTTAAAGCAAGGAGTAATTTAATACTCGGATTTAGTATAACAAACTTTTTTAAATTTGTAAACTAAAATTACTCTGAAAAATTTTATGTTTTACAAACAAAAAATAAACCTGCTAGGTTTACTTTTTGTCTATCTCTAAATTAAGCTTCAAATAGCTTAACAATTTCTTTTGCTTTACCATATACCATAACAAGATTACAAACCTCTAAAAGACTAGATAAAATGATAAAGATTCCTGCTGCTTTTACAATATCTAACGCTGCCATTGGGTTAATTGTAATAAATACCCCAAATATCAGAATTAAAATAGCAGTAACTAACATAAGTATCCATCCATCATATCCATACTTTTTTAATTTGAAAGCCTCTACTACTTTTACTAAAGAAACAACAATTAAATAGATTCCTAAAGCAAAAGTTAATATTTTAGCAATTTTAAATGGATTTACCATCATAAATATTCCTATGATAATTACAAGTACTCCGCTAAAAACTTTATATTGAAATATTGGACTCATTTTTCTTGATAAAAATTCTAAAATAGCAAATACTCCAAAAATAAGAAAATAAATACCTGTAATAATAACAGCTGTAGATGCTGCAATATAAGGATTCATATAAATAATAATTCCAAATATTAAAAATAAAATATTTAATAAAATACTACCTAGTAATAACTTTTTAAAATCCATATGAAGCTTTTGAGCAATAGTTTTTTCTTTCTTTTTCATTCTTTATCCTCCTAATATTAATTATACTATAAATTTTTAAGTAGTCAATCAAAACCTAGACAAACCCATAGTTTTGTGCTATAATATGAACCTATTTTAAGAAAGGGGGATGTCCATGAATATAAAAGAATTATCTATTGCTGAGTTTGATGCATTTGCTTCTAGTCATCCAATAGGTTCATATTACGAATCTTCCTCTTATGCCCTATTCATGACTGAAAATAATTATGAATATGAATTATTAGGATTAGTCGATGAATTAGGAATTATTAAAGCAGCTAGTTTAATATTAATTAAAAAAATAGGCTTATATAAATACGGATATGCTCCTAAAGGATTTTTAATTGATTATTTTGATCAAGAACTATTAGAGATTTTCACTAAAAAAATTAAAGAATATTACCATAAAAAACTCGCTTTTATTAAAATCAATCCTGAAATAGCTATTGGTGAAATAAACCCTAAAACTAAGATTACAAATTATAATCAAAATATTATTATCAGGGATTATTTAAAAGACCTAGGATATAATAAACTTAAAAATAATCTTCACTTTGAATCTATTCTACCACGTTTTAATGGTATTATAAATTTACAAGAATATAGCTTTGATCATTTATCAAAAAACACTAAGAATAAAATCAGAAAAGCTAATAAAAAAGGATTAGAATTCATTAAAGCAGATAGAGAGCAACTAGATGTTTTGCTCCCATTTATAAAAAATAAAAAAGAAGTAAATGAATTCTATTATAAAAATTATTACAATGTGTTTTCTAAAACCAATCAAGCTGACATCTTTTTAGTAAAAATAAACTATGAAAAATATTTAATAAATAGTAAAAAACTTTATGATAAAGAGTTAGAACATAATTCTATTATTTCAGAAGAAATAATTAGTAATTCAAATGAAAAAAAACTTAATGAAAAAATGAATTCAGATAAAACGCTACTAGCATATAAAAATGATATTGAGATTGCATCAAGAGGACTTAAAAATAATTTAGAATCTTATTTAGCTGGAGCACTTGTAATTAAATATCAAAATCGAGTTAATATTGTCATTAGTGGCATAGATCCAAAATATCGCATATTTAATGCCAATTACTTTCTTCATTATAATTTAATAGAGTATTATAAATCAGAATTTAAATTTTTAGATTTAAATGGTCTTACAGGTAACTTTACAGAAAGCAATCCTTATAATGGACTAAATGAATTCAAATTAGGATTTAAACCTCATTTCTATGAGTTTATAGGAGAATTTGATTTAATAATCAATGATAGAGTATATGGAAATTTAATAAAGAAAGGACTAATGGCAAGAGAATTTAATAAAAAGCAAAAGAAGAATTAAATTTCTAACTCTTCTTTTTATTTTTATTATTCTTTTTATTCTTTACTTTAGGCTTTATATTATTAGTTTTAGAAATATTAGTATCTTTATTCTTACGTTTATCAATGGTTCGAATAACTGGATCTTTATAATATTCTTGATAATGTTGCCTGTCTTCCTCTTTTAATAGCTTTCTCTTTAATTCTTCTTTTCGTAATTTTTCTTGGGCAATTTTTTTCTCATCAGGTTTTGGCTTTTCACTTACTTTTGATGCTTTATCACTAATTCCTGCAAGTTTTGCCATTTTAACAATATCTTTAGAAATAATAAACAATGCTGGCAGCATAATAAAAAGTAGCCATCCTGCTTTAGAAGCAAGCAATTTTTGGACTCTTCCAATTTGAGGAATCTTAAACATTACCTTACCTAATATATTATTAAATTTAGCACATGAATCATCTTCTACCGAATTGTAATCACCTTTTGTAACATAGCAAACTTGCCCTGAACTATCAGTTGTAATTGCTTTTACTCTATGAGTAATAGTCATTCCAGGCGTTAATAAGCTAGTAGAAATAAAAGTAATAACATCTCCTACTTCAATATTAGTAGGGTCATCTACTCTAATATCAACTACAGCATCGTAAACTTTTATATTTGGGGTCATGGACTGACTAATGATGGTGTATATAGAAAATTTAGGTTCATATCCATGTCCTTTTTTAGTATATACTTTCGTTGCTACATAATAGTACAAAAGAAAGACCGCGGTAATCATTAAAAGCACAAATAAAACCCAAGAGATTATTTTGCCAATAATGTGTATTATTTTTTTTAAGGATACTTTATTCGTTCCTTTCATAACGGCCCCTCCTATTCTATTATTAATTATAGAACATATCAAAATAAAATACAATAGAAAAGAATCATTTGACATGAAAAAATCCCCAATATTTGGGGATAATTTTTTATTTTAAAGAAACAAGTTCAATTTCAACTTTGGATTTATAAGATACACCTAAATCCTCATCTTGGCTTACACCAGTTTCTTTAAATTCAAAATTCAAATCGAAGTAAGCAACTTCTCCAGGAGCAATTACTAATTTTTGACATATAGTTCCATTTTTTCTTAAAGAAGGAGTTTCATTAATAATTGTTTTTCCATCTTTTATAACACTATATACAAAATTATTGCTTTTAAATGTATTTACAACATCAATTAAGTTAACGTTATAAACTACTGTTCTATTTGAATTATTTTTTAATTCAAATGATTGAGTTCCACTCCAACTTGGAGAAATATTTTTAACTTCAATATTTTTTGTATAACTTACTAATACAGATTTAGCAATATCAGCAGTAACTTCAAATTTATTATCATCTCCACCTGGATCAACTATCGGAGGAAGACCTACTTTATTAAATGTTATATAATAAACTTTTGTTGTGCCATCTTCAGCTACTACAGTAATACTAATTTTTGTACTAGATGAAGTAATTTGAATACTTCCAGTACCTATAACTCTTGCTTTATTATTTGCTGCTTTTGCTTCAATATTAACACTTGTTGTATTATTTGCTATTTCTACAGTATATTCAGTAATGTTCTTATCGAATTTATGAGATAACTTAAAATTATCAACTTTTATGAATTTTAAATCGGCATCTGATGATAATATAGAATCACAATTTAGATCGCATACTCCATCTTTATTAACATCACAGTTCTTATCACATACTCCGTCACCATCAGTGTCGCAGTTTTTATCACACTTGCTATCGTTATTAGTATCACAATTAAGAGTACATTGATCATCGCCATCACAATTTTTATCGCAAATACCATCACCATCAGTATCGCAATTTTTATCACAAATATTATCGTCATTTGTATCACAGTTTAGATCACATTCGCCATCATTATTAATATCACAGTTAAGTGCACAATCTTCTATTTTACAATCTTTATCACAAACGCCATCACCGTCAGTGTCACAATTATAATCACACTCACCATTACCGGTTTTATCAATATTTATGTTTGGTTTACCGTCGTCATCTGTGTCAATGTTTACATTTGGTTTGCCATCACCATTTGTGTCAATATTTATATTAGGCTTTCCATCATCATCTGTATCAATATTAATATCTGGCTTTTTATCACCATTGGTATCACAATTTAAATCACAAGTATTTGTATTATCAAAATCTATATTAATATCAGGATGACCATCACCATCAATATCACAGTTAAAGTCACATTCACCGTCGCCATCAATATCTTTATTTATAAGATTAGTGTCAGGAATGTTATTATTTTCAGTATCTAAATTAAAATGTGGAACTTTATCCCCTTTATAATCTACATTTATAAAATGTTCACTTCCAGTTTTATCTTTTACATAGCAGTTAACATCGCATTTGCCATCGCCATCCAAATCAATATTTGTATCAATAACCCCATCACCATTCATATCACAGTTTAAACTGCAAAGCTTCGTAGAATTTTTATAGGAAAAATAAACGCCAAGCAAAGTAATTAGGATAATTAAAATACATAATAATATTATAATAATTGTCTTTCTTCTATTTTCGTCTTTTTCTTTTTTTAATAAAGCGTATTGTTCTTGTAAATTTTCTTCATTCATCTTGAACACTCCCTACTATTTTAAAGTATATCATAACTTCTATAATCTATCAATATAGAAAAAACATTTTTCTAAAAAAAGCACTATCAAATGCTTTTGTATTAACCAGTAATATCTATTTTCACTACTCTTTAGAAATAAGCTTTAAGGTTTATTTAAATATTTAAAAGATGCCTATTTTTTTATTAAATACAATCAAAAAAACTTATCAATTGATAAGTTTTCTCTTTAATAAAAGCATTACTATTTTTGAATAACTTTAGGAGTAGTTGCATCTAATGTTACTGAAATAGTTTTACCCATATCATCATTTTGAGCTCCACTAGCATTAGTGTACTCTAATACTACATAATAGTACTTATTTACTGCAGTAGTACCAGTAGTATCTACAGTAAATGGTGCGCCATTATCATCAATAGTAATAACAGTATTTGTAGCTGTTTCAGCAGCTAATTCTCCTGAATCTAATACTGTTTCGCCAAAAGCTGTAGCCATGTCTGCAGCAGTCTTTGTGCAAGTATAATAATAACGAGTCTCTCCATTTCCTGCGCTTGTATCTGGAGTCATAGTACATCCAGCATCAAAAGTTACTTCACTAGTAGTTTCATAAACTGTATATTTAATAGCAGTTTTAGTATTGTTTACATAAGATAAACTTAAACTATATGAAACTCCATAGTCTTTTCCTGAATTATCATCTGCAGATTTTGAAATAGTTAATTGTGTACCAAAATGACTAACTCCTCCTGGATAAGCTAAATAAGTTTTTCCAGCTAATTGAGTTTTTTGAAATCCTACCGCCTTAACTTCTGCAGTTGTTTGAACATCAGTAGTACCTGCACTTCCTTGTGCTGCTGTAGTAGCTGTAAAGTATGCAAATGTAGCACCTACAACTGCAACTAATAATGTAGCAACCGCGATTACTGTTAATAATACTGTATTTCTTCTTTCCATTCTATATCCTCCTTACTATTAAACATCATATCAGAAAAATTAGGTTTGTGCAAGACATTTTGTCGTATTTTTCTAAAAAGTTTATTCTTATTTTTCAATGCTTGATTTTTTTAGTGTTAAAGAAACTTTTTTCTTATCCCTATTTACTTCTAAAACATAACACTTTACAATATCTCCGACATTTAATACTTCACTAGGATGCTTAATATATGTATCACTAATTTCAGATATATGTATAAGCCCGTCATTTTTAAGCCCTATATCTACAAACACTCCAAAATCAATAACATTTCTAACGGTCCCTTCAAGTTCCATCCCGACTTTTAAATCATCAAGAGTTAAAATATCACTTTTTAGAACTGGGGCATCTATTAAATCACGAGGGTCGCGAAGCGGAGAAATAAACGATTTAATAATATCTTCTAAAGTGTAAGAATCTACATCAATTTCCTTGCTAGTTTCATTAATATCAATATTCTCTAATTTTTTTTGCATATTATTAGTTCCAATATCCTCTAATGATAAACCTATTTTCTCAAGGAGTCTCATAGCTGCAGGATAACTCTCAGGGTGAATCGAAGTTTTATCTAAAATATTATTTCCTTCAGGAATTCTTAAAAATCCAATTGCTTGTTCATAAACTTTCTCACTAAAAATACCTTTAAGTTCCTTTCTAGTTAAAATACTGCCTACTCTCTTTTTATAATCCATTAATTTATCTATCATTTTCTTGTTTAAACCAGAAATATAAGATAATAATTCCTGCGATGCAGTATTTACATTTACTCCTACGCTATTAACTGCACTTGAAACTACAAATGTTAACTCACTATCTAATTTTTTTGAAGATACATCATGTTGATACATTCCAACTCCTATACTTTTTGGTTCAATTTTAACAAGCTCACTTAAAGGATCAATTAATCTTCTTGCTATAGAAACCGCACTACGTTCTTCAACATGCAAATCAGGGAATTCTTCTTGTGCAAGTTTGCTTGCCGAATAAACACTGGCACCAGCTTCAGATACAATAATATAAGAAACCGCTCTTTTAGCTTCTTTAATTACGCTTGCAACAAATGCCTCGCTTTCTCTTGATGCTGTACCGTTTCCAATTGCAATAATATCTATTTTATATGTATCTATTAATTCAAGTAATTTTTCTTTTGATTTTTGAAATTCATTTTTTGGTTCATGAGGATAAATAACATCAATATGTTTTAACTCCCCTTCGCTTGATATAACTGCAAGTTTACAACCAGTACGAAAAGCTGGATCAAATCCTAATACTGTCTTAGATTTCATCGGAGGAGTCATAAGTAAATGATATAAGTTTTTACCAAAGTTTTCGATAGCTACATCTTCAGCCTGTTTTGTAATCTCACTTCTAATCTCACGCTCTATGCTAGGTATAATAAGCCTTTTTAAAGCATCTTTAATACTTGCCTCTAAAAGTTTAGCAGTATCATAATTATTTTTATGAATCAGCTTGCTTTTCAAATAATCTATTTGTTTATCTATTTGAAAGTCGATGCTTATACTTAAAATATCTTCTTTTTCTCCTCTATTCATAGCAAGAATTCTATGACTTTTAGCATACCTTATTGGTTCACTAAAATCATAATACATTTCATAAGTATGATTTTCATCTTCACTTTTTTTCTTTTTTAGAGAATTTATATTCCCATATTTGAAGGTATAATCTCTTATACTTTTCCTAAAATAAGCATTATCACTAATATCCTCTGCGACAATAAAACATGCCTGCTCAAGTGCAAAACTAACTGATGGTACTTTTTCATTTAAATAATTTTTAGCAATATTCATAATATCTTTATTTTCTCTAAATATTTCCTTTGCAAGCGGTTCTAAGCCTAACTTTATTGCTTCAGTTGCTTTTGTTTTTTTCTTTTCTTTAAACGGACGATATAAGTCTTCAACATCCACAAGCTTCTTTGCATTTAATATTGCACTTTTAAGTTCCTCTGTAAGAAGTCCCTTTTCATCAATTAAGCGAATAACATCTTCCTTCCTTTTTAAAATATTTACTTGATAAGTATATACTTCATTAATTTTCCCAATCTGATTTTCATCTAAGGAACCTGTTCTTTCTTTTCTATATCTAGCAATAAAAGGAATCGTACATCCATCACTAAGTAGATTTAGAGTATTTCTAACTTGGTATTCCAAAATATTTAAATCATCACTAATTCTTTTTATAACTGTATCATTCATAAATCTTACCTCACCTTTTTAATTATGCCAAATATATTACGATAATGCAAGCAATTTATAGAAACTAAATAACTTGCATTATTTATAAATTATGGTAGAATATACTCTTAAGTCGGGAGAGAAAAATATGCTATATCACACAGAAGTTTTAATTTTTCAAATTATTAAACTGTACTGTTATACTACAGGTGAATATAAAGTCCCTCTAAATCTTCTTGAACAGGCCTTTTACGAACTACAAGGAATTATGAATAAAGGAAAAAATTTAGAAGATAATAAGATATTTGAAGTTGAATTAGATAGTTTATTAGAAATATTAAGTGATATTGAATTTAATGATGAAGAATTAATTGTTTATGGAGAAATTGAAGATTTAGAAAATACTTTGAAAGAACAATTAGAACCACTTTTTTATGATAAGTTATTATCTTATTATTCTTTTAACTATGCCGTAATAAAAGCATTAAAAATAGAAGTACTTCCTGAAGAAGCAGAGCCTATTATCGAAAAAAATAAAGCAACTATGGCTTTATTTATAAAACTTGCCCAAGAAGAATTAAATAATATTCCAAGCGTAGAAACACTAGCGCAATTAAATGAAGCTTATGACGAATTAATAGAAATGTTTGAAACTCTATCTAAAGAGATGCTCACTAAAATAAAAGTATATTGTGCCATATTAAATAAAGACAGATTTCAGAATAGTAAGAAAGAAAATGTTGATAATACATGGTACATTGTTTTATTTTCAAATGCTTCTAGTCAAATGGAGCGAATCATTTATGACAGAGTTGATTTTTGGAGCTTTATGTGTGAAGAAGAAGAAAATGAATCTGATGAAGAGCCTATTATGAGTGATGTGGACTATTTTTTGAAAACATTTTTTAATAATCTATGTACATATTTAGAACAATATCCCAATACTTTTGGAAAAGAAGCATTAACAATTAAGAAATACTTGCTTTTATCACTTCCTGAATTAGATGAAATAAGAGATATTTATTTAGAGACAAAAGATATAGGCAATACTAAAATTGAAACATATTATCCCTTTACAAAAGAACACTTTAATAGTTTGTTAGAAACAGTATTTGAATGTATTCAAAATCTCAAGAAAACAAATATAAAACTAGAAAATGAATTCGTATTTAGTAAAGCCATATTAAGTGCAATATTCATAAAAACTTTTTTAGATTTATCAGTAAATGAAGAAGCCAAAAGAAAAGTAATAGTAGTTCTAACTTCATTAGGATTTTACAAAGCTCCAGGATATGAAGGTATATCAAATATTATAGATAATTTAATATTTGATTCATCTAAGGAGCGAACATGGTAAGGAGGCTATAACATGTACTTTCATGCTGAACTTATAATATTTGAAATTTTAAATTTATATTATACAACTACAGGAAATAATGAAATATCTACTGATATTTTAAAAGAAGCTTTTTATACTTTTATAAGTCTTGTAAATAAAAAAGAATATATAAGTATTACTTATGACTTTGATAGTGAATTAGAAAAATTAATGGATGAAGACTTATTAAATGAAAGTGATGGAATAACCACTATTACTAATGATTTAGAAAGCTTTTATATAGCTTTAGTAAATAAAATTGGAATTTTAACAGCGATAGATATGAATTTAGCAAATCATATTCATGATACAGTTATGTACGATATTTTAGGATTAGAATTTAATGAATCGGAAACTGAAGAAATATTCTTATTAAATCGTAAAATTATGTCCCTATATCTTTTACTAGCATTACAAGAATATCAAGGAAATGATCAATCTTTAAGCATTGAAAAAATAAATGATACTCTACGCGAATTTCAAGTGACTTTAAGTAGCCTTGACGATGAGACACTGACAAAAGTTAGAATAGCATGTTCTTATTATAGCAGTATCCATAAACTAGATGGCGATGATAATTATTTAAATGAAGATTGGAATATAGCACTATTTTCAAGTGATGAAAATCAAATTAAAATGTTAAGATATGCCCAAATAATGTATTTAACTAGCAATTGTGTTGAAGAAGATGAAAAAATAAAAGAAGAAGAAACTGCAGATACTTTAGAAGTTGAGTTTGAGAATGATGATTTAAGTACCTTCTTAGGAAATTATTTTTACCTTTTAAATTCTTATCTTTTAGAATATCCAAATACTATGGGAAGAGAAGCTTTAATTATAAAAAAATATTTATTATTATCTCTTCCTGAATTAAATAATATTAGTTTTTATCTTTTTACGAATCCTGATGCTATTATTGAGATGCCACCAATTGATAAAAGTGATTTAACGGATGAATCATTTGAAGAAGTAAAACCGAAAGCCTTTGAATGTGCTCTAGAATTCTTTATAAAGGATGGGAAAGCAAACAAAGATTATTCTTATTCTAAACTTATTATTAAAGCCCTATTTATTAAGAACTTTTTAAATCTTTCAATTAATGAAAATAGTAAAAAAGAATTAATAAATATTTTAATCAATAGTCCTTTTTATAAAAATCCTTTATACCAAGTTTGTACATATATAATTGATGAAATAATTTTAAAAAATGAAAAAGAACGAACAAGATAACTAAAAATGTCGAATATTTCGACATTTTTTCTTGTTAAAATTTTAATTTTATGATAAACTATATTAGTTTTAAGAGAAAGGAGCAATTGTTATGGAAAAAATCATAAACATTGCTGTGGTTGCCCATGTTGATGCTGGTAAATCTACCCTTGTAGATGCCCTACTTGAACAAAATGGTGTTTTTTCTTCACATGAAGAAATCCAAGAAAGAGTCATGGATTCTAATGACTTAGAAAAAGAAAGAGGAATTACCATTTATTCAAAAAACTGTGCAATCAGATATAAAGATTATAAAATCAATATCGTGGATACTCCAGGACATGCAGACTTTTCAAGTGAAGTTGAACGTATTATGAAAACAGTAGACACGGTAGTATTATTAGTTGACTCTGCTGAAGGCCCAATGCCTCAAACAAGATTTGTTTTAAATAAAGCATTAGAATCTGGATTAAAACCAATTCTATTTATTAACAAAATTGATAAAAAAGATGCTCGTCCTGAAGAAGTAGTTGATATGACATTTAATTTATTTATGGAGTTAAATGCCACAGATGAACAGCTTGACTTTCCAATTGTTTATGGAATTGCCAAAGAAGGAACAGCAACTATTGATTTAAAAGAAGCAGGTACTAGTATTGAGCCTCTTCTAGAAACAATTATAAGTCATGTAAATCCATTTGCTGGAAATATAGAAGATCCACTTCAATTACAAATATGTAACTTGGGATATGATGACTATATTGGACGACTTGGAATTGGACGTGTTAATAAAGGTAAAATCAAAAATGGTGAAACCGTTACATTAGTTAAAAACAATGGTGCCGTAGAATCTTTTAGAATTAGCAAACTATTTGTTAATGAAGGAATTAACAAAATTGAAAAAGATATTGCCTACTTTGGAGATATTGTTACAATCGCCGGATGTGCAAACATTTCAATTGGGGATACGATTTGCGAAAGAGGAAACTTAGATCCACTTCCACCTATTACAATAGAAAGACCTACACTATCCATGAATTTTTTAGTAAATTCATCTCCTTTTGCAGGTAAATCTGGCAAATTTCTAACAACAAGACATATTAAAGAAAGACTTGAAAGAGAACTTGAAACAAATGTAGGATTAACAGTAGAAGAATTAACTGGAACAGACGGCTATAAAGTAAGTGGCCGTGGAGAACTTCATTTATCTATTTTACTTGAAAATATGAGAAGAGAAGGATACGAATTATCTGTATCTAAACCAGAAGTATTATTTGAGAATATTGATGATAAAAAATGTGAACCATTTGAGCGTGTTATTATTAATGTTCCAAGCGATTATTCTGGCACGATCATAAATGATTTACAGGAGCGAAAAGGTGTATTAGAAGTTATTTCTAATTCAGATGATAATTATGTTCATTTAGAATTTAGTGCTCCAACACGTGGACTTATTGGATATCGAAGTGCTTTTATTACTAATACTAAAGGTGAAGGCGTTATGGTTCGCTCTTTTGATACTTACAAACCTTATGTAGGAGCTATTACAAGACGTAAAAATGGCGTTATGGTATCAATGGAAAATGGCAAAGCACTAGGTTACTCACTATGGAATTTAGAAGATCGCGGAACGCTTATTATTGAACCCGCGACAGAAGTTTATATTGGAATGATTATTGGTATCCACAATCGTGATAATGATTTAAATGTTAATCCATGTAAAAATAAAAACTTAACGAATACTCGTGCAAGTGGTAGTGATGAAGCAATTAACCTAACTAGACCAAAGAAGTTTACACTAGAAGAAGCCTTAGAATTTATTGAAGATGATGAATATGTTGAAGTTACTCCAACTGATATTCGTTTAAGGAAAAAAATATTAGATCCTAATGAAAGATTTAAAGTAAATCGTTAAGACTGTTTTAAACAGTCTTTTTAATATAATAAAAAAATTGGTAAAATTATTACCAATTTTTATTTTAACCCAATTATTGAGTTACTCAAGAATTGTCTTCCACCATCGGCTTTAATTATGTAGCTTGCAGACATTTTATTATTATTTTTATCTAATACTTCAATAGAAACCGTAATTTGATAACCTACTACTCCAGTACCAGCATTATTTCGTACTTTATAATGACTGGCATGATAGCTTCCGTCAACTATTTTATAGCCCAAAGAATCTAGAGTATTAGTTAACTTTCTATAATCATTAGCAGATACCGATTCATTATAAGTACCATTAGGATCAACTGCACATTTATTTTGGGTCAAGTCGGCAGAGAGAATATATCTATGGTCATAGCTTACATCTCCATACTTACATGTCGAAGTTACTTCTCTTACTACTACTTCAACACTAGCACTTTTACCTCCACTAGTAGCTGTAATAATTGCAGTTCCACTTTTAATTCCTGTAATACGACCATTTTGAACAGTAGCTATACTTTCATTACTTGATTTCCAAACCACTGTTTTATCAACAGCATTTGTTGGTCTAACTGTAGCACTAACTGTTTTAGTTTCACCCGGTGTTAAATATATTTTCTTATAATTTAAAGTTACACTTGATACAGTAATGATTTGTGGAGGAATTGGTGGAGCTGGAGGATCTATATTTTCTCCTGACTCTTCTTTTTCCCATTTAGCAATTAAAGTAATATTATCTGTGATCTTGCTTGAAAAATCAAATAAATTATTATTTTGATACCATCCTAAGAATTTATATCCGGTTTTTTTAGGACTATCAGGTTCAGTTATTTCATTTCCTTTATCAACTCTAATTGGATTAATTGAACTTCCTCCATCAGAATTAAATGTTACCGTAACAATTTCTGTTTCAACCTTATTAATTTTTAAATGAGCCAACACTACATCTGATTTATTGCCATATTTATCTTCAGCAACGATTCCTATTTCATAATCTCCAGCTTCCTTTATATTAGCAAATTCTTCTTTTTCATAACTAAGTTTGCACTCACCATTAATATCAAAACACAAGCTTACGAAATCTTCTATTTTATATCCTTCTTTTTCAAAAATTTCAATCGGTTTTACAAATAATACTGGCGCTTCCTTATCTTCCACTTTTAAATTTACCGTATATTCGTTTTTATCAATTGTAATTATTATTCCATAAGTAGCTGGAGTGATTAAATTTTGTTTCGCACATTCTAAGTCAGATTCTAATACTTCTTTATTAGCTAGTTTTTCTAACTCATCAGTACTACATAGGCTAGTATCATAACTAATTTCAAATTCATTTGGATATTCTAATTTTATATCTTTAACATCTATATTTTCTAATTTTTTAAAATAGTCTGCTACTTCTGGCAAATAACTACCTGACTTGATCACCAATTCTTCCTTTAACTCATAAACAGCTTCATTATTTACAGGCTTTTTATGGCTTCTTGTAAAAAGAATAATTACGATTACAATTACAATAGCTAAAAGCAGAGCAGCTCCAATAATTAGAAATTTTGTTAAATCTTTTTTAGCATTCCTCTTATTATATTCATGATCAAATATAAATCTCTTCTTCATATGTATCCTCACCATTTTTAAACTACTATAATCTTAACATGATTTTAAAATAAAATCAATTAAAACCATTTTTATAGGAAATTAATTTACAAAAAAATGAAGAATTAATTTTCTTCATTTTCTAAAGGTTCTTCTTTTACTAACTTTCCTGTTGTTACTAAAGAATCAATTTGTTCTTTTGTTAGAGTTTCATTTTCTACTAAAGCGTCAGCTAAAATATGAACTAATTTCTCATTTTCTTTCATTATTTTTTTAGCCTTAGCATAACAGCTTTCAATAATTTTACGAACTTCCTCATCAATTTCATGAGCTACTTTATCAGAGAAGTTTTTAGTTTTTCCATAATCACGGCCTAGGAAAACTCCTTCACTTTTTTGCTCATATTGAACAGGTCCAAGTTCACTCATACCGTATTCTGTAACCATAGCTCTAGCAATATTAGTTGCTTTTTTAAAGTCATCACTAGCTCCAGTTGTAACCTCACCTAGGAACATTTCTTCACTTACACGGCCACCTAAAAGTCCTGTTATATGGCTTAATAACTCATTCTTAGTCATAATAGCCATTTTTTCTTCTTTTGGAAGCATCATAGTATACCCACCAGCTACACCTCTAGGGATAATAGTAATTTTATGAACTTCTTGAGCGTCTTCAAGTTTTAATCCTATAACAGCATGGCCAGATTCATGAATAGCGACAAGCCTTTTTTCTTTATCAGTAATTTTTCTACTTACTTTAGCAGGTCCCATTAAAACCCGGTCAGTTGCTTCATCTATTTCATCCATACTGATTGCTTCTTTATCACGTCTTACAGCTAAAAGAGCTGCTTCATTAAGTAGATTTTCTAAATCTGCTCCACTAAATCCTGGAGTTCTAAGACTTAGATTTTTAAGATTAACATCTTTGCCTAAAATTTTATTACGAGCATGCACTTTTAATATCGCTTCTCTTTCACTAGCATCAGGTAAACTTACAGTAACTTGACGGTCAAATCTTCCTGGTCGAAGTAAGGCTGGGTCTAATACATCCGGTCTATTAGTTGCAGCCATAATAATTATTCCTTCATTTTCACCAAAACCATCCATTTCAGTTAATAATTGGTTTAGTGTTTGCTCTCTTTCATCATGTCCACCACCAAGGCCTGTACCACGTTCTCTACCTACAGCATCAATTTCATCAATAAATATTAAACATGGAGCGCTTCTCTTAGCATCTTTAAACATTTCTCTAACACGGCTTGCTCCAACACCAACAAATAGTTCTACAAAGTCAGATCCACTTATATAGAAAAATGGTACATTAGCTTCTCCAGCCACTGCTCTAGCAAGTAACGTTTTACCAGTTCCTGGAGGGCCTACAAGTAATACTCCTTTTGGTATTCTTGCTCCTAATTTTTGAAATTTCTTTGGGTTTTTTAAGAAATCAATTAATTCTTTAACTTCTTCTTTTTCTTCTTTTAAACCAGCCACATCACTAAATTTAGCTTGGTGTTTATCATCAGATAATTTAGCTCTTGACTTACCAAAATCCATAGATCCACTATTTGATTTAGCAAGTTTAGAAAAGAGTAAATAAGAAATAATTACTAATACAACAAGTGGTAATACATTTACTATCACATATAAGAACATACTTGATCCTGGATCAGATTTTGTATTATATTCTTTAATATTATTTTCATTAACGTATTTAACAATTCCTTCTATTTCTTTTTCTACTACTTTTGCTTCAAAAGATTCATTAGATTTATAATCTTTTAATTTACCAGTAATATAATAAATAGATTCACTGCTTTTAGGCATAACAGTAATTTCAGTAACCTTTTTTTCTGATAAATTACTTAATAATTCTCCTGTTGAAATTTTATTTACTTTATTTGTTCCCATATTAAGTATAAATAATGTTATTCCAATAATAACAAATAATACTAGGTAAGGGAAAAAACTTTTAACTTTATTATTTTTTTTAATATCTTTTACGTTCATTTAATTTTCCTCCTCGTATGAAAGTATTATATCATAAATTCCATCTTTTTCCACATCAAATTTTGATTTTTTGACACCGGGTATCCAAAGTATACATCCTTTTTGATCTGTAACAATAGGAATAGTATCTCTAAGTCCAGGTGAAATCTTCTCATCAATAAAAATATCTTTAATTTTTTTAGTACCTCCTAAATGTTTTATTTCCATCTTATCTCCAGGTCTTCTATTTCTAACTATAAGAGGTAAACTTAAGTCTTTACTATTTAATCTTATTACAAAGTTACTCTTTTTTTCACTATTATCAATTCTTTTTATAATTTTTTTGTTTGGTAAAATAGCTATTTCATCTAAAACATATTCATATAAAGAAATATCATCTAATTTCTCTATTCTAAAGTAGTCATAATCTTTTATTGCCACAACACCATTAGGAAGCATTACTTTACTATTACTTTTCTTTGTTTTAATTAAGCCTATAATAGATTCTGTATGCTTATCATAAATTAAAAATAAATCATCAATATAAACTGTACTAAGTAAATATTCAATTGTTTTTTTTAGTAAAAATTCATCTAATTTTAAAAGCTCACTTACTTTTATTCCTTTTTCATTTACAATTCTTTTTAATATATCTTTAACATAAGATTCAATAAACGAATTAGCTTCAATTAACTCTTCACTAAATTTTAAGAACTTTTTATGAACATTTTTTTGTTCATTTTTTAAAAATGGAAGAACGTTCATCCTATATCTATTTCTAGTAATTACCCCACTAAAATTACTTTTATCAACAACATATTTATAATTATTATCATGCATAAATTTAGAGATTTCTTCTTTTGTTTCTTTAATAAGTGGTCTTACAATTTTATAACTACCACATTCGACTACTTTATGAAATCCACTATATCCTTTTAGGCTACTTCCACGAGTTAACCTCATTAAAATAGTTTCCATTAAGTCATCACCATGATGAGCAGTCATTAAATAGTTTGCATGATATTTTAAAACTAATTCATTAAAAAACTTATATCTTTTTTCTCTAGCATCGTTTTCTAAGTTTGATTCATGATATTCTAAAATTTCCATATATTCATATTCTACATGATTTTCTAAACAAACATTTTTAACAAATAAGGCTTCATCATCAGATTCTATCCTTAATTTATGGTTCACATGAGCTACTATTATTTTTAAATTGAATTTTTCTTTTACCTCACACAACAAATGAAGTAGACACATAGAATCGGGTCCACCAGAACATGCAACAACAATAATATCATTATTATTTAAAAGACTATTTAGATAAAGTCTTGCCTCTTTCATAAAATCACCATGCTTTAATATTTTATCGCATAGCTACAATTATATCAAGCCTTTTCATAATTATAAAGGACTTGTCTCTAATAAAATACTCCTGATACCACTTTCAATAGACTTGATATTAAAGACAGCAACTTCATTTTCTTCACTTTCTTTTCTTTTTATAACAAAATCTAGAAAATCTAAGTCACTTACATTATCTAACGTATCAGTGTTTTTATGAAATTTAAAGTATTGTTCCAATAAAATACTAAGAGTTTTATTATAAGTACTATATGTATTATCGTCCCTTACTATCCCCATACCATGGATAGTTGCCATAAATGGATTATTATCATTAAGTAAGTTTTCTAAAATAAAACTTTCATTGCAATAATCTATAAAAGGCTTCACATCACTTTCATTATAAAAGCGAATTACAACATTTTCGTTAGTGCTTTTCTCATGAAATTTGACAACGCAAGGAATACTATTACGAACTAAATATAAAAAAATAGTTTTTAAAGCACTCATCATATAAGGATATTTAATTGGTACATATACTTTTACAGCCTCTGTATAGTTAGCTCTTTTATCAACATAAAACCCAATATAATTAGTTGTATTTTCATCACTCTTGACTTTTTTTGTTTCATACCTAACTAACGAATTATTAAGTGTTTCTAAAAACTCCATATAAAATTTCTCTATCTCTAAAGCATAGCTAATATCTTTTTTTACTCCTACATATTTTAAAATATAATAGAAATCTTCGCGATTTAAATCTCTATCCGAATCCTTTAAATCTCTAGCTATTTTTTTTAAAAATTCATTTATCTTCATACTAGCCACCTCTTTATGATACCACCATTATATCCTAAATAATAAAATCTTGCAAGTTAAAAGGATAAGCATAAGCTTATCCATAAAACGCCGTTCTAGTATTCCAATTATAACCTACAGAATTTGGGTATCCCGGTGGTACAATAACTCGGTCTGTATGCCATGAATACCATCCTTCTGCAACACCAAAGTGTAAGTGTGGTCCAGTAGTACAACTATCATATCCACCATATACTGTGGAAGTACTTCCACCGCCAACAAGTCCAATAACCGTATTTTGATCAACGATATCTCCTACTTTTACATTAATTCTAAGTAAATGATAATAGAAAGTAGTATATTTTTTACCTCCAACAGTTACTTGAATAAATAGCATATTCCCTCCGCAACGGTATCTTTCAGTAATTCCAGATACACGTCCTGCAGCTGCAGCATAAACTGGAGTTCCTTCTGCATTACCTCCTAAATCTAGTGCATTATGATAACTTCCCCAACGATAACCAATAGTAGAAGTTATACCTCCTCTATTAAGAGGTTTTAGCCATCCTCCATTTACTGGAACTTTTGAACAGTCACTAAGTAATACTGCATCATCTTCGCGGTTTAAATTTTGTTTGCAAGTTTTTTTATAAGCTTCATAATCTTGCTTAGCTATTTCAAGTTTTTCATTAACACCTAAAGCAAATTTATCATAAGTATTAATATCTCCTGTTAATTTAGTGATTGTTGCTTCATAGCTTTCAACTTGTTTTTTTAATTGGTCTTGTTTTATTTTTAATTCTTCTTTTAATTTTTCATTTTTCTCTATTTCTAAATCTAAGTCATTAACAGTATCTTGAATATACTGAGTAACTTGGTTTACAGCTTCTACCCTCATAATCATTTCCGTCATGCTAGTTGCGCCAGTTACGTATTCAACATATACATTATTACCTTGCATTTGCTGCATATAAAGTAGAACTTTTTCACTTTCACTTTTTAACGAGGCTATTTTAATATTTGATTCTTCAATTTTCTCTGTAGTTTCTCTTTCTTCTGCTTCAGCTTTTGCTAAATCTTTTTCTGCTTGATTAATTTCTTGCTGCTTCCTTGCTATTTCGTCTTTAGCTTGTTGCGTTTTATTATCATTGGCTCTTTTTTCTGCAAGTAAATTTTCATAGATTCGTCTTAAATCACCTAAAGTCTCTGCATCTGTTGCCTTAACGCAAACTGGCGCAAAGATAAAAATAGCAAGTGCAATAAGCATTATTTTTTTACTCTTTTTTATCATATTTTTAAATACTTCCTTACTGCCCTAGCTGAACCGATCATACCAACTAATGATCCAATTAATAATAATGACACTGACACATAGAAAACAAATGGCATTGGCTTAATGAGTTCAATCATTCCAAAAGTTTTAGAAATACTCACTTTTTCAAAAATGATAATATAAGCATAAACTGTTAAAATGATAGGGATTAAAGATCCAATTATTCCTAAGAAAAATCCTTCAAATACAAACGGAAGCTTAATAGATAAATTACTACTTCCAACAAGTCTCATAATCTCTATTTCATTTTTTCTTGAAAAAATAGTAAGTTTGATTGTATTATCAATTAAGAAAGCAGTTACTACAACTAAAGCAATTACCATAACAATTGTTGCTATCTTAATTCCTTTAAATACAGAAATAATCTCTTCAACCATTCCTTCACCATAATTAGCATTTTGAACTCCATCAATTTTTAAAATTTCTTTTGTAGTTGGAGCTAAATCATTTACATCTTTTACTGTAACCACAAATGAATCTAGGAGTGGATTATTTTCTAAATAATCCAGAGTATTTTTAAATGATTCAGAATAATTTTTCATTTCAAGCTTCCACTCTTCATTACTTTTATACTCTGTTTTTTCTACATTATCTATTTTTTTAATTTGTTGTTCTATAACATTAATTCCCTCATCATCTACTTCTTTATTTACATAAACAACTATTGTAAGTTCTTTCTCTAAAGCGTTTGTTGCATAATTAACATTACAAGTAACAACTATTGCTACTGCTACTAATATTAATGTTATTACGGTACAAATTACACTTGCAATACTTAAGCTAAAATTACGAAATACGCTTTTTAATGCATCTCTAATGCTTCTAACTAATATTCTAAATAATTTCACTGGCTTTATAACTTCCTTTCGCTTTATCATCTAGAAGTAATCCATTATCAAGAACGATTACTCTTTTTTTCATTCTATTAACAATTTCTTTATCATGAGTTGCCATAACAATAGTTGTCCCTAAATTTTTATTAATGTTATCTAGAACATTCATAATTTCTTTACTTGTTTTAGGATCTAAATTTCCTGTAGGTTCATCACAAATAAGTAATTTAGGATTATTTACTATGGCTCTTGCAATACATACTCTCTGCTGTTCTCCACCAGACAATTCGCTTGGAAAACTTCTAAGTTTTTCTTTTAATCCGACATGCTCTAAAGCTTCAATTACTTTTGGCCTAATATCACTAGTTTTCATACCAATGCATTCTAAAGCAAATGCAACATTTTCATAAACTGTAAGCTTTGGCAATAATTTAAAATCTTGAAATACAATTCCTAGTTTTCTTCTTAGCTTATAGACAGTACCATTTCTAAGTTTCCCAACATTTATACCACCAATTATAACACTACCCTTAGTAGGTTTCTCTTCACGATATAACATTTTAATTAGGGTTGACTTCCCAGATCCACTTGCTCCAATTACGAAAACAAACTCTCCTTTATCTATATTAAGCGATAAATCAGCTATAGCACCTACGCCATTTTTATATACCTTATAACAATTTCTTACTTCAATGAATTTCATTCTTACCTCCAACTACTATAGTAATACAATTATAGCATAATTTATTAATTTAATAAACACCCAAAAATAACCAATCAATTAAAAACTTAAGATTTCTCTTAAGTCTATTTAGATACTGCTTTAAATGCTACCTTTGCACTAACTTGTCCTTCTAATAATTCTATTTGATTATTATTTGGATCATTGCTTAGCCATATATATAATTTATAATTTGTATTTGTTCCTCTACTAATAGTTTTATTTGTAAGAAGTGTTACATTACTAGCATCATATAATCCATTCAATGCATTTGAAAGTGTAACGCCACTAAAATCTCCAGTTGCAACGCTTTCATTACCATCATATAAAGCCCATTTTAAATAGCTGCTTTTAAAATTAGAAGTCATCTTAATATCAGTCAAATATAAATTATAAGAAGCGCTTGCTGCTTTGGCATTACTAGGGAATCCTATTTCAAATCCTGTATAATGTGCTTTAGAAGTAACTTCACTATCATTAATCAAGCTTGCTGCATCAGCATTAATAACGGAAGAAGTTGTAAAATTAATTACTAAGTCTCCACTAGTAGCACTAATTCCGCTTTTACCTGAATTCTTTGTTTCTACTTCATTTACAAAATAAGCATAAGATGTACTTACTCCAATAATAATAATTGATAAAGTAATAATTAAAGCACCAAAAATATAGGCTTTATTTGATTTCATAATATTCACCCTATTCTATGAATTATTATACAAGAAAAAAAGCACTTATACAAGTGCTTTTTATTTATTTTACCCTAGTTTGACAGTTGATATTAATTTTTTAACCTAATACTAAATCGTATGGGTGAGACTGTGATCCATCTTTACCATTATCTAAAACATTAACATTTGATTTTAAATATACAGTAGGTCTAATGCTGTATTGCTCAGTTGAAAACTTATCACTTATTTCACCGCTTTGCATTATAGCAAATAAACTATGATAGCTAGATCTTGAATTCATTAACCACATATTAGAATTAGCATATAACCAGTTATTATTTTTACATTCATTAGTATTATATTTATTTAGTGTTGTTGTTCTTGGGCAATATGCACTATCAGCTGCATAGCCATAATCACTTGGATTTAGTAAGCCAACAAAACCATTCCATTCGGTTAAAGAACTATTATTATATCCTCCTACAGTTCCTCTTTCCTCTTTATAGAATGCTGATACTGTTCTATTGCTATCAACACTACCACCTAAATTCCAAGTTGCATTTTGTATCATGCTTTTTGCTGTGTCATTTAAATTAATACCTTCTATTGTAACTGTTGATCCACCATTTTTTCGATATGTATAATTGATAGTATTATTATTATAATATTGATTAAACAGTAGCATAACATCAGCTTCTGCCCAGTTATTCCAGTTTGTGCTGTCCCACATTATATTCCCAATACTTTCGTTTCTAATTAGCTTAACTAAACTTTCTGTTTCATTAGTATCAGCATTTTTTGTATCTAAAACACCAATAACACGCCACAATTCATTGTTGAATGCTACATAATTATTAGGACTAGCTCCTTCATATCTAAAGCCATCTTCTTCTATTAATTCACCTGTTGTTAATAAATAGTCTGATAGAGACGCTAACATTTCTTCTGGTAATATTTCAACACTTACAATACCATTTAATGTCCCACCTGCATCTGAATTTTGACTATTATTTGTATTTGGATATTCTAGTACCACATAATAGTAAACAGTCTTTCCACTTTCTGTTGCAACTATAGTTTCATTTCTTGTTAATCGTATTGTTTTTTCTTCTGATGTTGATCTTATTACTCCTCTTGATACAGGATCTCCTAAATTATTGAAGTTACTATTTGTACAATTTTCATAGTAATAAACATATCCACCAACTGAATTAGTAGTCTTACTACAAGAAATACTCGGAGTTTGTTTTTGTTCAGATTTATAAATTTCATATTTAAAAGTTGTTTTTAAGGTATTTGTTCCCGTCCAAATCAAATTATATAAAGGCGTCATCGTACCTGTTGCAGTTAACTTTAATTCCACAACTACCTTGTGGCCTGGATACATATTATCAGAAGTTATTTCACTACCAAGATCAAGGTTACCTTCAACTGCAAGTGTTGTATCTTCAACTGTCGCGGCTTGCAAATTTGCATTAGAGCCTTCCCCGCTTTTTAATACCTTTGTTATAAAGTAGGCAAAAGTCATTCCTACTCCAGTAAGTAAAACAGCTATAAGCGTTATTAACCAATATTTTTTATGTTTCATTTTCTCACATCTTTCTATTACCAGAATATCATTCTAATAAAAAAGAATCAATAAATAAGACTCTTTTTATACATTTGTTTTACATTAGCGAACTACAATATTAACAATTTTCCCTTTGATAACAATTAACTTTAAAACTTCTTTACCTTCTATATGTTTTAAGACATTTTCATTACTTAAAGCAATATCTTTTATTTTTTCTTCATCATCTTGAATATTAATTGTAATCTCACCACGGAGCTTTCCATTTACTTGAACACCAATTGTTTTTGTATTATCTATTGTTTTATCCTCATCATATTCTGGCCATTTTTCTTCACATAATGGCGTATATCCTAAGGTCTCATTTAACTCTTCTGTAATATGAGGAGCAATTGGGTTTAATAACGTTAATAATAAATGATAATCATCTTTAGTTATTTCGTTTTTACTATCAAATTCATTTACTAAAATCATAAGAGCTGAAATAGCAGTATTATAAGCAAGATGTTCTAAATCATAAGTGACTTTTTTAATACTTTTATGAATAATACTTTCTAAGTCTTTAGAATATCCATTACCATCACTAACTTTATTTTTTAGTCTAATTACTTTATCGATAAAACGTTTACATCCCTTTAATGAATCGGTATTCCAAGGAACATCTTCGGTATAATTACCCATAAACATTTCATAAACACGCAAAGTATCGGCGCCATACTCTCTTACAATATCATCAGGATTAATAACGTTTCCTTTTGATTTACTCATTTTTTCATTATTAGATCCTAGTACCATACCATGACTAACTCTAGTCCAAATCATTTCTTTATTTGGAACAAGACCAATATTATATAAGAATTGAACCCAGAATCTCGCATATAGTAAATGTCTTGCCGTATGTTCCATTCCACCATTATACCAATTTACTTTACCCCAGTACTTCATTGCATCCATACTTGCAAAACATTTTTCATTATGAGGATCCATAAATCTCAAGAAATACCAACTAGATCCCGCCCAGTTAGGCATTGTATCAGTCTCTCTTTTAGCAGGAGCTCCACATTTAGGACATGTTGTATTTACCCAATCAGTAATTTTAGCAAGTGGGCTTTCACCATTATCGGTAGGCTCATATTCTGCAACATCAGGAAGCAGTAATGGTAAATCTTCTTCATTCATTGGAACCCACCCACATTTATCACAATGAATCATTGGAATAGGTTCTCCCCAGAATCTTTGACGAGAGAAAATCCAATCGCGCATTTTATAGTTATTAACTTCTCTGGCAATACCAGCGCTCACTAATTTTTCTGTAATAGCTTTTTTGGCATCAAGTACGCTCATGCCTGTAAATTCTTCACTATTAATTAATTTAGCTTCAGGATTATTTAAATAATCTGTTTTTTCATAAGCCTGACTCTTTATATCTCCGCCAGTAATAACCTCAATTATTGGCAAATTATGAGCTTTAGCATACTCATAGTCTCTTCCATCATGACTTGGTACTGCCATAACTGCTCCAGTGCCATAATCGCCTAAAACAAAATCCCCTAGGAAAATTGGAACAGAAGCCCCATTAACTGGGTTAATAGCTTCAATTCCTTTTACTAAAACTCCCGATTTTCCTTTATTTAGTTCTGTACGGTCCATATTTGATTTACTTTGAGTTTCTTTAATGTAAGCTTCTACTTCTTCTTTATTTTCTACTCTTGGCATTAACTCCTTAATTAATTTACCATCTGGAGCAAGCACAAAAAATGTAATTCCATAGATAGTTTCAATACAAGTTGTAAATATGGAAAATTTACCTCCACCTACAATTTCTACATCGACTTCTACTCCAGTAGATTTACCAATCCAATTAATTTGACCTAACTTTACACGATCAGCAAAGTTTGTGTCTTCTAACCCTGTAAGTAAATCCTCGGCATAATCACTCATGCGAAGCATCCATTGGCTTTTTTCTTTTTGTATAACTTTAGATCCGCATCTTTCACATACTCCACCGGCAGCATCTTCATTTGATAAGACACTTTTGCAACTTGGACACCAATTAACAGGGACTTTATCTTTATAAGCCATATTATGTTTATAAAACTGTAAAAATTGCCACTGAGTCCACTTATAATATTCAGGATCAGTTGTAGAAAACTCACGGTTCCAATCAAATGAAAAACCTAAAGTTTTCATTTGACCTTTAAAAGTTTTAATATTTTCTTTTACAGCATCTTTAGGATGAATATGATTCTTTATAGCATACCCTTCTGCTGGAGCCCCAAAAGCATCCCACCCCATTGGATATAAGACATTATAGCCTTGCATACGCTTCATTCTAGCTATGGCATCTTGAGCTGTATAACTACGAACATGGCCAACATGTAGCCCCGAACCACTAGGATAAGGAAACTCAACCAAAATATAATAAGGTGTTAAATCACTTTCGTTTCTTGCTTCAAAAGTATGATGATCTTCCCAATATTTTTGCCATTTTTTTTCAATCATTTCCATATTCATATTAACGCATCTCCTCTTTTTTTAAATATTTTCCATATATATCATATAAAGAATAAATAAGTCCAAATAATAATACAAAAGCTATTAATAGTTGCCATACTAATTTAAAAGGCATTAACATAACTAATGCAGACACAATAGATATAATAAAACTATTAATAATAGAAATCCATATAATTATATTTTTCTTATTTAATTTATTTTTATTTAAATGAAATTTTGCAACTAAATAATCCATTTCGCCAATTTGTTTAATTTTCTTTTTCTTTCCTCTTTTATTAATTCCTTTGTGCTCAATTAAATAAAGTTTCCGTTTATTGATTATATAATAATCAATTAAAAATATTACAATAAATAATATAGCAAATAAATAAAATGCACTTTTATAACTCATAAGATCCTCCTAAATAAAAAAGATGATACCATAAAGGGTGCAAAATGCACGGTACCACCTTTGTTTTTAACTTTTCTAGTCTTTAAAGAAACTACCCTACATACTCCAAAAAGCAAGTTCATAATTATTTTATACCTACATTCCACCAATTGTAAGCTCTCTATTTAATAAAAGGTAATTACTACTACTCTTTTCTTCTACATATTTACTATATTTTACTAAATTTTTATTATATATTCAAGTGTTAATTAACTTAAATCTATGATTTCTTTTTCGGTTAGTCCAGTATATTTAATAATTAATTCTATGTCTAATTCATCATTTAGCATATTTTTAGCACTTTTTGGTATTTGACTTAATACTAACTGGCATTAATCCACTATATCAATATGAAGATTTAAATCATCTTCAGTTGGCAATTTTTCTAATATTTCTTTTGAAATATCTTTCTTTATTCCATAAGATGATACCTCAATTGGATTATGAATTCCTTCCAAAGACCATTTTACAGATAACTTGTCTTTTTCCTTACACAATAATAAGCCAATCGTTTCATTATCAATATCTTTCTTTAAAGTTTTATTAATAGCAGTTACATAAAAATTTAATTGTCCTATATATTCAGGTTTAAATTCAGTTGTTTTTAATTCAACAACAATATAGCATCTTAAATCTAAATGATAAAATAGCAAGTCAATGTAATAATCATTACTGTCTGCGCTTATTTTATATTGATTACCTACAAAACTAAAACCCTTTCCTAATTCAATTAACACTTCTTTTATTTTTTCTAGCATGGCACTTTCTAATTCTTTTTCTTTATAGTTTTCTTTTAAGGTTAAAAAATCAAAAATGTAAGGATCTTTAATAGTATTATTAGCTAGATCACTATTATATTCTGGCAATGAATTAATAAAATTATTATTGCTATTTCCAATTCTTAAATGATAATTATAACTAATTTGATGAGCTAGCATATCTCTTCCCCAATTATTTTTTATAATTCCTTCAATATATATTTTCCTAATATTTTTATCTTTAAGTTTACTTATTAATAGCAAATTATGCCCCCAAGGCAACTTGGCAACAAGCTGTTGCCATTTTTCATCATCTTTATATTCTTCGTAAAACAACCGCATAGATCTTATATTTCTTTCAGAAAAACCTTTCATATTTGGAAATGATAACTTTAATTCTGTAGACACTTCTTTAACAAAATTGTTTCCATATTTTTTATTTTCTGAAACTATTTTACCTAGCCTAAAATAAAGATTGATTAAATTGCTATTTACTTCTTGCATACTTTTGAACTGTGTTTGTTTCACTTCACTTTTAATATTATTAATAATATTTTTGAATTTTTCATCTACCATATATAATCTCCTTTTAAATTTTGCCGGCTCATCTCTAAAATTACAATACATTGATATTGGATTTCCAATATTATATGAATCCCGCATATTTCAATATTTCGTCAAAGCTTTTGACCAAAATATTCTCATTCTCTATGTTTGACAATTTCCATCAAATATTTCTATAGCCTCATTCAATTTATGCCTCTACTGATTTCAAACTAATATATCGCCTTCACTATTATTTATTACCACAAATAACCTCTTTTCCTTTTTTTATTTTAATTTTAGGCAAAAATTTATAATTTCAAGACATAATAAAACAAAAAAGAACAAATTATATATTTTAATTTGTTCTGATCCTTTTTAAAGTATTTATAAGGTTAGCTCTTTTTGCTTTTATTAATTTTTCATATAATTGGTTAAAGTCTTTTATAGGTCCACTTATGTAAAATTGCCACTTAAAATCTATTCGTCCTATATCTCCATCCAATACTTCTTCATCAACACATTTACATTCGAGATAAAAGTTTTCAAAAACTTTTTGTAATACCCTGAAACTAATGAATTTATCATTAAATCTAAACAACTTATCAGATGGCCAGCCTCCATGCAAATTTAAATTGATAATATTAAAATACGTAGTTGCTTTTTCATCTTCTAAATCTAAGATAATAAAAATATGATTTTCATAAGTGTGATTTTCTTCTTTCATTTTAGTTAAAAGAAAATAAATAAATTCTTCAGTATTTGATAAAATTTGTGATAAATATTCATCTTTTCCTTCAAGCATCTTTCTTCTTTTATTAATTTCTTCTTCTGAATTATCTATTTCCCATCTATAATAATTTATCAATTCTTCTTTATACCAATTTAATTGAAACATATACATCACCCAATAATTATTTATAATAATATATAAAGACATAAATTGCAAGTAAAAAGATGATAATATTATCATCTTTAAATTGCTGATGCATAATCAAGTAATTTTAAGAACATTTTAATGAAATCTTTACTTAATCCCTTATTTTTTAATTTTTTAATTCCAATCCGTTTTTTATTTAAAGTTAAATTACTAAACATAATAGACGCTATAGCTTCTTTTAAGCTAGTAGTAATTTTAGCATCACTAATAATATCATTTATATCTTCATTTATTAATCTTATAGCATCAATTTCAATATCCTTACCCTTACAGTTTATTGTTAATTGACTAGTTGTAGAAACATTTGCGACTATTACAACAAAGTCATTATCTTCAATATAAGACTCCACTGGTATACTAGTTCCATTTATATAAGCCTTAACATCTTCGGCTTCTCTGGTATTTCTAAATCTAATTTTATAATCACGCATTTTAGGTATAATTCCTGCTTTTCCTTCAATTGGTCTAATAATTAAAGTATAGTTATTAGCTAGATAATTATAATCAATTGCCGTTACAATATAATACCCTTCTTCATTAAGCCTAGATAAACCATCGTCTTCATATAACTTATAAATATTACTACGTCCTGGAAAAACATGAATCTCAAGCCCCTTTGGAGGATTAGTATCATTTATATTCTCAGGTAATATTGCCATAGGAATAATAGATCCACTCTTAGCAAATACCGGATAATCTTCTTCTTTATAAAAAACTACATAACGTTTGTTACCACTAAACTTTTTACCAGTTTTAAAATCATACCAAGTTCCTTTAGGTAAAAATATTTGTTCAACAGTTCTATTCATAACACTATCTTGTTTTTTAGTAATTGGTTTTACCAATAATTCACTTCCAAAATAATATTCATTTTTATAAATAGGTTCATCATATATTTCAGGATAACTATAATATAAAGGCTGAATTAGTGGTAATCCTGTTTTATGATATTTATATGATTCTGTATAAAGATATGGGATTAGTTTATGTCTAAGATGGCAATATTCTTTAGCAATAGTATATGTTTTAACATCCCAAGCCCAAGGTTCTCTTTTATAAAAGTGACCTCGCTCACAAGCAAACCTAAATATTGGGCTAAAACATCCAAACTGAACGTATCTAGAATATAGCTCACTATCTTCCATTCCACCTCTAAATCCCCCAATATCATGACTCCACCAAGAAAGGCCTAAATTACTTGCACTAGAATTAAATTCTGGTAAGTAGTCTAGCGTATCAAATGAAACATAAGTAGGGCCAGAATATAGGGCTCCATATCGATGTCCCCCAATTAGTCCATTACGAGATAAAAGAAACGGCCTACTTCTATTATCTTTATAAAAATTCATAAAATGATAGTGATTTAGTGCTCTAAGACTTGCTAAATCGTATTTATAATCAATCCAATAAAAGTCTACTCCAAAACTATCTAAAGTTCTAATTAAGTAGTTAAAGTAGATTGAAATAAATGTTTTATCAAAAACATTTAGAGGAATCACTGGCGTATTAATTAGTCCAAGTTCCGTAGTAATATCTCTAAACTTTTCTTCATGACTTTGTATTCCCTCGACTGGATCTATATTAAGACCAACTCTTACTCCTCTATCATGTAAGTAATTGGTAAATTCATAAGGATCAGAAAACAACTCGGAATTAAAAGTAAATCCTGTTTTATATTTTGTTAAATCTCTTTTATCTTTTAAATGCCAAAATTCATTTAAAAGAAGTACTGATAATGGAATACCATGTAAATTAAATGCTTTTACAAGCTTTTTAACATCCCCAAAACTATATATTAAGTCTCTATTCCACCATATACCTAAAGCATATCTAGGTATTAGTGGAGGATAACCAGTTAAAGTAAAATAATCTTTTAAACATAAACCAAAATCTCTACGATAAATAAATAAATAAGTATCAATTCTCTTAGTGGTAGGTTTAACTAAAAACCCATCTTCCATGATAACTAAGCTATTAGAGTCATCTATAGATGCAAACCCGTCAGTGGAATATAATCCTTTAGATAATTTGCCCTTTAACCCATTATCTAAAGATATTTTAGTAGATCCAAAATTACGAGCTTCAGGATGATTAAAATACCATACTTTATCACTATTTAAAAGTCCCACTTTTAAATTAGCATCAGGTGCATATTTAGGACCTATAAAAGGCTTTTCTTTTTGATATTGAAGTAAGAAATATTTTGATTGAATCATAAGGGTTTTATCAGTTTCTTGTACAGTAATCTCTGGCATAGGAAAATTACGAAATCTTGCAAATTCCGTAGGATGATCAAAGAAGTGGCCTTCAGGATTATACTCAAAGCGAATAAGTCTTTCACTTAAAACAGTTATGCGATAAGTATTACCTCTAAACGTAGCTTCTTTTTTACTTACTATATTAGAATAATCTACTTTAAAATGTGCATCTAACCTAGCCACACTAACACTCCCTTATTCTAACTAATCATAACATAAAAACATTACTAATTCAACAAAAAAGGAGACATTTCGTCTCCATATGAAATTTGAAACATTTCCGCCTATATATAAAATAGAGAGCTATATAGGCAGAAAAATAAATTAACTAATTATATACGGATCACTATAAGTTCCAGATCCACTCATATACTTCACACTAGATTTTAGATATATAGATGGTCTCAACCCATAATTATTAGTCACGCTACCGTTGCCTAAGTTGCCAGTGCCACCAACATAAATAGCAGTGCCACTACTTAAAGAATCAGGAGTTAGCGCCCATTGATACCCACCTTTATATAACCAATTTTTACCTGAACATTCTGTTTTAGAATATGATCCTGTACTTGCTGTTCTTGGACATTCTGTTGATGCATAGGTTGCATACCCATAATCACTGGCACTCATTAAGCCTACACTTCCACTCCACATCGTACTTTTCTCTGAATTGTATATTGTTTCCACTGTTCCTATTGAAGATTTGCCTATATTCCACTGTACAGCTTGTATTTTATTTCTAGCTCCGCTCTTTATTCCACTTTCACTAAATTTACATGTTTTTGTTACACTTGTTGAATACGCATAGCATGTTGCATCTGTTGAATTCAAATACCCATTATTTAAACTTGATTGTAATGTTGCACTACTCCATGTATTATTCCCTGATGAGTTCCATGCTAAGCCATCTAATGTTTCATTTTTTATTAACTTAACTAAAGATTGTGTAGTTGTTGATCCGCTTGGTTTTACATCAAATACTCCTATTATTCGCCATAATTCATCATTAAATAATACATAGTTATTAGGATCACTTCCCTCATATCTA
>CAMNSE010000002.1 GCA_946554525.1 uncultured Mycoplasma sp. | reverse complement strand
CTCTATATCTAAAATCTAACACATCAATTATCAACAATGGTAATGATGGTTCTATTAATCGCCCATATACTCTTTTAGAAGAAAAAGAGGAAATACCTAGCATCGGTGGAGAAGGAGATTTCCCAGTAGAATTAGATTAAATAAAAATCAAAGTAATATAGCTACTTTGATTTTTTTTGTTTAAAGTTTTTGCCAAAACTACCACCTAGAATACTACTGGCAAGAAGAATAATATAATAGATGAATCTATCAATTGATATCTTGCTTCTAAAGAATATTAAATTGATAATTACTAAGAATATAATAAAGATAATGCCTAATTTCATGCCTAAGATATAACCTTTGTCTTGATTATTTTTAGAAGCTATACTTGCGATAATAAAAAAGCTTATGCCAGTTAATATTACACCTAATTTATTTGTAAGTGTGCTACTAATTCCAAATAAATTAATTATAGAAGTAATAATTGCAATTACAAAGATAAAAATAAAGAAAAGACCAAAATATTTTAAATAATTTAATATATTGTTCATAAAAATCACCTACTAAAGTATATTTATTGATTAAAAAAAATATGAATGATTCATAATAAAAGTAGGTGATTATATAATGGAAATGTTTAGTGTTATTTATCGTACATTATTTTTTTATTTTTTTATTACGCTTGCTTATCGTATTATGGGCAAAAGAGAAATTGGACAATTAGGGGTAATAGATTTAATTGTATCAATACTAATTGCTGAGTTAGTAGCGATTAGTATTGAAAATATAGAAGATTCAATATTTTTAACAATAGTGCCAATTATTCTTTTAGTAATACTTGAGGTTGTACTAGCTTTTGTGTCAATTAAGTCAAGAACATTTAGAACTATTTTTGGAGGTAAACCATCTTTAATTATTGTAAATGGTAAAATTAATTACCATGAGATGGTACGGCAAAGATATAGTATGGATGATTTGTTAATTAGTTTAAGACAAAAAGAAGTTAGAAATATAGAAGAAGTGGAATATGCATTCTTAGAGCCTAATGGTAAATTATCAATTTTTAAATATAATTTATTTAAATTTAAAAGTGCATATCCTATGCCTTTAATTGTAGATGGAAGCATTCAAACTAAGGCTTTAAAATATATCCATAAAACTAAAGCTTGGTTAGAAAGAGAACTTGAGGCAAAGAATTTGAAATTAAAAGATGTATTTTATGCTTTTTACAAAAAAAATAAAATATACTTAGTGAAAAAGAGTGAAACTATTCATTAATTTGACAATGAACATATCTTTATAATATAATAACTTTGAATGTGGGTTGTGAGAAAATGACTAATGTAGATGAAAAAGATTTTCAAGAATTAAATAGTATAGCTTTAGGATATTATCCTTTAGTTTGTGAGATAGCTAATGCTCTTAGTGTTAAAGAAGAGGAAAAAAGTGACTTAATTCAAGTTGGAATGATCGCAGTTATGGAATATTTGCATCGATATAGTTTAAGAAAAAGTAAACTTGATTATTATATAGAACGAAGAGTATATTTAGCTATTCGAAAATATCAAAGTGGGGACTTTATGATTGATCACACAAATGGTATTGATGAAAAATTAGGTATATTTAAAGAAAATATAAGTCGAAATCCTTCACCCCAGAAAATAGCTCAAGCTCTTTCACCAGTTGAAATGGAATTATTTATTAAAAGAGAAGACAATGCACCAGAAGAGTTTGATGAATCTTTAGAAGAAAAAATGTTAAGGATTGAAGCTATAAATGAAATGTTTAATTATTTAAGTTCTTTAGATGAACAAACAAGATATATTTTTTGCAGTTATTTTGGAGTTTATGGCTATTCTTATAAAACGCTAGATGAGTTAAAGAAAAAATTTGGCTTAACTGGACATGAAATCGAAAAGATTAAAAGAGATATAATGATTAAATTAAAAGATTACTTAAACTTAGAAGATAAAGTTAGCTTAAAGAAGTAGAAATACTTCTTTTAATATGGTAAAATATAATTGGTGATTACGATGATTAAGACAATATTTATGGGGACTCCAGATTTTGCTGTTCCAATACTTAAAACATTAATAGAAGCAACAGAAGTAGTATTAGTTGTTACTCAACCTGATAAATTAGTTGGTAGAAAAAAAGTATTAACCTATCCGCCAGTAAAAGAAGAAGCCTTAAAACATAATATACCAGTTTTTCAACCTGATAGAATTAAAAATGATTATGAAATATTAAAGACATATAATCCTGATTTAATTGTTACTTGTGCATATGGTCAAATTGTACCACTTGGAGTTTTAAATATTCCATCTTTAGGATGTATAAATGTTCATGCATCACTTTTACCAAAATACCGAGGAGGGGCTCCTATACATCATGCAATTATGAATGGAGATAAAGAAACTGGTATAACTATTATGTACATGGATGAAGGAATGGACACTGGAGATATGATTTCATCTTTAAGTATTAAAATTGAAGATGATGATACAACAGAGACTTTACATGATAAGTTAAGTATTCTTGGAAGTAATCTTTTAAGAGATACTTTACCTAGTATACTTAATAAAACAAATAAAAGAGAGGCTCAGGATAATAATAAAGCTACATATGCTCCTATAATTAAAAGAGAAATGGAACATATAGATTTTAATAAAAAAGCTATTAATATTCATAATTTAGTTAGAGCGTTATATTCGCATCCGTTAGCTAATTTTTATTTAGATAACGAAGAAATAAAAGTGTTAGAAGGATATATAGGAGAAGATAGTAATTCTAATGCCGGTGAAATTAAAAACATAAAAAAAGATGCTATAGGTATAAGTTGTGTAGATAAAATATATTACATAACAAAGATAAAGCCATTTGGAAAAAAAGAGATGAGTGTGAAAGATTATTTAAATGGTGTAAAAAAAGATGAATTGATTGGAAAGCGTGTAAGTTAATGAAGAAAGAAAGTAGTTTAAAAAAGAAAATTAATGAACTTAAAAAAACAGAAAAAGGAAAAGCGATATTAAAACTTATCAGATGGGGAATTTTCTTTTTTGTTCTTTTTGCATTTCTTATTATTGCCTCATTTTTCTCTTCTAAAACTTCTAATAATAATCCAGTAAGTGAAAAAAAAGAAGTAATAGATAATGTATATATAAATAAGTTATTAGATACTTTATCACATGATGAATATCAGTATGATATTGAGATAAAAAAAGCTGAAGAAGTAATATCTTTTCAAGGGACTAAAACTTCAAAAATAAATGAGGGATATAAAGAAACTAGTGATGGAATTATTAAATATTATATTGATGATACTGGAATTTATCAAAAAACTTCTAATGAGAATATTCCTATTTTAAATTTATATGAGTCTTTAAATGAAGAATATTTGATCCAAGATAATTTAATTAAAAACCTAAAAAGCCTAAATTTTATTCGAAATGATAATTGTGGGGAAGCTTGTGCTATTATGGAATCTAATGATAATAATATTATTTATACTATAAATTTAAAAAAAGGTATTGTAAGTGATGATAATTTAATAGAAGAGATTAAAATAGAGGGTAATGATGTTTCTTATACTTTTAAATATTCTTATTTTAGGAGTGAATCATGAGAAATATATTTGGATTAACGAGACATGATTTAGAAGAGTATTTTTTGTCTATTGGCGAAAAAAAATTTAAAGCAACTCAAGCTTACGAATGGTTATATGAAAAAAGAGAATATGATGTTGATAATTGGAGTAATTTTAAAAAAGAAACGAGAGAAAAAATAAAAAGTACTTTTTCTTTTGAATTTATTACAATAGAACGAAAGCAATCATCAGATTTAACACATAAGTATTTATTTAAACTACTTGATGGTGAATATATTGAGGCTGTAGTTATGATGCATGATTATGGAACTTCTATTTGTGTTTCTAGTGAAGTAGGATGTAATATGGCTTGTAAATTTTGTGCATCAGGACGTCAAAAAAAAGTGCGTAATTTAGCATCTTATGAAATTGTAGAACAAATCCTTGTTATTGAGAGTGATTTAGGTTTAAAACTTAATAGTGTAGTCGTAATGGGTATTGGAGAACCACTAGATAACTATGATGAAATAGTAGAGTTTGTTAAAATTATTAATGATGATAAAGGAATAAAGATTGGGGCTAGACATATTACTATTTCTACTTGTGGTTTGGTTCCTAAAATTTATGAATTATCAAAGTTACCTATTCAAATTAATCTTGCTGTCTCTTTTCATGCTCCAACTGATGAAATACGAAATACGTTAATGCCTGTAAACAAAGTGTATAATATTGACGTACTAGTTAAAGCAATTAAAGATTATTTACAGGTTACTGGTAGACGAGTAACGATTGAATATGTTATGCTTAATAATGTAAATGATAGTATAGAGTGTGCGAATACTCTAGCTGAAATTTTTAAAGGCATGAACATCTATGTAAATTTAATTCCTTATAATGAAACTAATGATATTGAATTTAAAAGAAGCAGTAAAAATAGAATTATGGCATTCTATGATTCACTTAAAAAAAACGGAATTAATTGTACAATCAGAAAAGAATTCGGTGGTAGAATAGATGCAGCATGCGGTCAATTAAGAGGGAAAGTGAATAAATGAAATCATTTTATTTAACAGATACGGGACGTGTTAGAACCCATAATGAAGATTCAGTCACAATATTAAAAAATGCTAGTAACGAATACTTAATGATCGTTTGTGATGGTATGGGAGGACACAGAAAAGGAGAAGTAGCATCTTCGATGGCTATTGCATCTCTTGGCTCTAGATTTAATAAAATATCTAATATTGGTTCAAAATTAGATGCAGTCAATTGGTTAAATGATAGCATTAGTGAAATAAATAAAAATATATTAGAATATGCAGAGGCAAATCCTGATTCTACTGGAATGGGGACTACTATTGTAGTTGCACTTTTAACTCATGAATATTTGATTTTTGGCAATATTGGTGACTCTTCAGGGTTTGTTTTTAAAAAAGGCGTGCTTCATAAAGTAACGAAAGATCATACTTTAGTAAATCTTCTTGTTCAGGCTGGAAATTTAACAGAAGAAGAAGCTAAATTTCATCCAAAGAAAAATGTATTAATGAAAGCGCTAGGCGCAGCAACTACTTGTGAATTAGATATTTTTGATGTCGATATGACCATTGATGGAGTATTACTTTGCAGTGATGGACTAACTAATATGTTAAGTTTTGAACAAATTGAAAAAGTTTTAAATGAAAAAGAATTAGATATTGAAGAGAAAATTAGTAAATTAATTAGAAAATGTAATGCAAGAGGAGGAACAGATAATATTTCTGTTGCTTATCTAGAAATGGATGAAAGGAGAGACTAGGCTGTGATAATGAAAGGGCAAAAGATTAGTGATAGATATCAAATCATTAAATCTATTGGCGAAGGTGGTATGGCTAATGTGTATCTGGCGTATGATACTATTTTAGACCGAAATGTAGCAGTAAAGATTTTACGTGGAGATTTATCTAATGATGAGAAATTTGTTAGGCGTTTTCAAAGAGAAGCTTTAGCCGCAAGTAGTCTTAATCATCCAAATATCGTAGAAGTTTATGATGTAGGTGAAGATAATGGTGAATACTACATTGTTATGGAATATATAGAAGGAAAGCACTTAAAAGAATTAATTAAAAAACGTGGCAAATTAACACTTAGTGAAGCAGTTGATATAATGCTTCAAATAACAGATGGAATGAGTGTTGCTCATGATTCTTATATTATTCATCGAGATATTAAACCTCAAAATATAATGATATTAGAAAACGGTTTAGTAAAAATTACCGATTTTGGTATTGCAATGGCTATGAATGCAACCCAGCTTACTCAAACTAATTCAGTTATGGGAAGTGTGCATTACTTGCCTCCAGAACAAGCAAGTGGTCAAGGTTCTACTCTTCAAAGCGATATTTATTCTATGGGAATTGTTATGTATGAACTACTTACTGGTGAGTTACCATTTAAAGGGGATAATGCAGTAGAAATTGCCTTAAAGCATTTAAAAGAACCATTACCAGATATTAAAGAAAAATGTCCAAACATTCCGAATAGTATTATAAATATTATTAAAAAATCAACAGCAAAAAATCCAAAAAATCGGTATCCTGATGCTAGAAGTATGTATGAGGATTTGAAAACATGTTTAGATGATGCTAGAAGTTTAGAGCCTCTTATTTCTTATAAATTTCAAGAAGATGATAATGATGATACAAAAATTATGAAAATGGTTAAAAATTCTAAGAAAAACGAGGGAGAAGTTAAAAAGGAAGAAGAAGTAATTGCAAAGAAAATTACAGGTGATGATTTGAAAAAACAAAATAAATTATTAATTATACTTGCGTTTATATTTGTAGGACTAGTAGTATGTATTACAGCATTAGTAGTATTTATTCCAATTTTAACAAATACTAAAAAGATAACTGTACCTCCTGTTACAGGTTTAACAGTTAGCGAAGCTGTCGAAAAATTACAAGCTGAAGGATTTGAAGTATCTGATACTCAAGAAGAACTTCCTTCTTCAGAAATTGACGAAGGAAAAGTTATTAAGACTAATCCGGCGAGTGGATCAAAACGCAAAAAAGGTGCGGAAGTAAAAATATATGTTTCTTTAGGAGATACTAAAATTGAAATCGAAGATTATTCCGGTAAAAGTTTTGATGAAATTAAAGGAAGATTACAAGCATTGGGAATTAAAGTTTTATATGAAACAAAAAAAGTTGATGAAAGCGATGCAAAAAATTATGAAGAGGGCAAGATTATTGATCAATCTATCAAAGCTGGAGAAAAATTATCGGCTGGTGAACAAATTACTTTATATGTTCCCGACATTATAAGTAAATATCCTGATTTTACAGATGGATCATATACAATAACTAAAATAGAGGATTTTGCTAAGGAACATGGCTTGGATGTGTATTTTGATTATGTAGAAACTGATGAACATGAAGAAGGAGAAATAATCGGGCAATCAAAGCCAAAAGGATATCAAATTGTTGAAGGCCAAACATTTACAATAAAAATAGCTCAAGCACCATCAAATGGTGATGATGAAAACTGTGGAGGATTATGTTAAAAGGGCGCATTATAAAAAATATTAGCGATACATATACTGTTATCGCTAATCATAATTTATACGATTGCAAAGCTCGAGGTAAATTTCGTAATGAAAAAATAATTCCTCTAGTTGGAGACGTAGTAACGTTTGATCAGGGAAACTGCTATATTTTAAATATTGAAGAAAGAAAAAACAAACTTGAAAGACCTAGTGTTAGTAATGTTGATATTGCTATTATTGTAGTTAGCTTAAAAAAACCTGATTTGTCGCTCAATTTATTAGATAAAGAGATTGTAAGCATTTTATTATCTAATATTGAGCCAGTTATTTGTTTTACAAAGTTAGATTTAGCAAGTAAAGAAGAAATAAATGAAGTAAAATATATAGAAAAATATTATGAAAAATTAAATATTAAAGTTTTTTATAATACTAAAATGAAGAAACTAGTAAAATATTTAAAAGGCAAAACTGTCGTTTTAACTGGTCAAACTGGTGCTGGAAAATCAAGCTTATTAAATAAACTTGATAAAAATTTAGCGTTAAAAGTTGGAGAAATTAGTGATGCTTTAGGACGTGGAAAACATACTACAAGGCATACCGAAATTCATGAAGTAAAACATATTTATTTTGTAGATACTCCTGGATTTTCATCATTAGATTTAAGCAATTATTCGAATAATGAGATTCGAGATGCTTTTTTAGAATTTGCTAACTATCCATGTGAATTTAAAGACTGTATGCATATAAAAGAACACAATTGTAATGTTAAAGAAGCTGTAAAAAAAGGGCGAATTTTAGCATCGAGATATCAAAATTACATTAGTTTTATAAAGTAGAGGTGAAAAATGAAAATTTCAGTATCTTATTTATCTAGTTTTTACAGTAAAGAAAAAACAATTAAGTTAATAGAAAGTACTTCTGCTGATTATATTCACGTAGATTTAATGGATGGGGGATTTGTTCCTAATAAAAATTTTACGATTGAAGAGGTTTTAAAATTACTAAAAAATCATGAATTACCATTAGATATACATCTAATGGTATTTGATCCGGAAATATATATTGATGATTTAAAAACAATAAATCCAGAGTATATTACATTTCATATAGAGGCTACAAAAAATATTGTAAAAACTATTGAATTAATAAAGTGTAATAATATTAAAGTAGGTCTTGCTATTAAACCAAATACTAATTTAATGGAATTAATGCCATATTTATCTATGATTGATTTGGTTTTAATAATGAGTGTAGAACCGGGAGAGGGTGGACAAGAGTTTATTCCCTTATCAGTTCAACGTTTAAGCGAACTAATAAAAATAAGAGAAGAAAACCATTTGAATTTCAAAATAGAAATGGACGGAGGAATAAACCCTGATACAATTAAGACAGTCTCTTCCTTGGATATTGCTGTAAGTGGATCATTCATTTGTAAATCAAAAGATTTTGAACATCAAATTGAACTATTAAAAAAGTAACGACTTAAAATGTCGTTTTTTTATTATAAATTATTATTTTTAAAAATAAAAAAATTGATTATTTAATTGGAAAATTAAGGAAATGATGCTATAATAACAATTGGTGTAGTAATATGAAAAGAAATGAAGTTAACAGAAATGAATTAAGTCCAATGATGAAGCAATATATGGAAATAAAAGATAGTTATCAAGATGAACTATTGTTTTATCGAATTGGTGATTTTTATGAATTATTTTTTGAAGATGGACTTATTGCTTCACGGGAATTAGAATTAACACTTACAGGAAAGAATGCTGGTTTAAGTGAACGTGTTCCAATGTGCGGAGTTCCTTTTCATAGCGTAAGACCTTATATTGAAAAATTAGTAGAAAAAGGATATAAAGTTGCTATTTGTGAACAACTAGATAATCCTAAAGATGCTAAGGGAATGGTAAAAAGAGGAGTTATAGAAGTTATTTCTAAAGGAAGTATTGTAAACTTAGAAAGCTTAAATGAACATGATAATAACTATATTGCTAGTGTTCTTGATTTTGAGTATTTATATCTTTTAACTTATGCTGATATTTCTACAGGAGAATTAAAAAGCTTAAGTATTACACACAATAAAGAAAAATTAATGAATGAAATTTTGCACTTAAATTTAAGTGAAGTGATACTTAATAGTAATAGTGATGCAGAACTTATAAGCACATTAAAAACTACTTATGGAATTGAAGTGTCTATTTCAAAAGAATATTTGAGTGAAGGATATGAGGACCTTATTAATAGCGTTAGCGATCCTAATGTTAAAGAAGGAATAAAACATTTACTTTATTACTTGGCAGTGCGTGAATTAAAAGATTTACATCATATTAGTAAGGTTGAAATTGTTAATAAAAAAGATTATTTAGAAATGGATATTCATACCATTAGAAATTTAGAATTAGTTGAAACATTACGATTAAAAGAAAGAACTTATTCTTTATTGTGGATGTTAGATAAATCGAAAACAGCGATGGGATCACGTAAAATAAAATCATGGATTATGAATCCTTTACGAAATAGGGTAGATATTGAAAAACGTTATCAAAAAATTGAAATACTAAACAATGAATTTATTTTAAAAGACGAATTAAGAAATTTATTATATGAAATTTATGATATTGAACGCTTATGTGCTAAAGTAATATGTGGTAATTTAAATGCTAGAGATTTATTACAAATAAAAACTTCTTTAAAAGTTTTACCTAGAATAAAAGAAATCGTAAAATCTTTAGGATTTAATATAGATATTAATACTCATCATGATATTTATGATCTATTAGAACGTGCAATCTATGAAAATCCACCGCTTAGTATCAAAGAAGGATATTTAATTAAAGAGGGATATAATAAAGAATTAGATGAATTAAAGAGTATTAGAAGTGGCGGCAAAGACTTTATTTCTGAATTTGAATCAAAAATTAAAGAATCTACTGGTATTAAAAATTTAAAAGTAGGTTTTAACCGTGTATTTGGATATTATATTGAAGTTTCGAAAGGACAAGCAGGAAATGTTCAAGAGGATTTTGGCTGGGAACGTAGACAAACTCTGACAAATTGTGAAAGATTTATCTCTCCAGAATTAAAAGAAAAAGAATCCATGATTTTAAATGCCGAAGAAAAAATATTTGAATTAGAGTATAATTTGTTTTGTGAAATTAGAGATATTATAAAAAAAGAAATTATAGCTCTTAAAAAAACGGCTGAAGATATTAGTGACCTTGATGCTTTATCTTCCTTGTCTGTTTGTAGTGAAGAATATAATTTAGTAAAGCCTAAGCTTAATGAAGAGAATGTGATAGAAATTGTTGATGGAAGACACCCAGTTGTAGAAATTGTAAGTAAAAATGCGTATGTACCAAATGATATAAAAATGGATAATACAACTGATGTTCTACTTATTACTGGTCCAAATATGAGTGGTAAATCGACATATATGAGGGAACTTGCTATAATAATTATTATGGCTCAAATTGGATCGTTTGTACCAGCAAAAAGTGCTAATTTGCCAATTATTGATAAAATATTTACGAGGATTGGAGCCAGTGATGATTTAGTAAGCGGTGAATCTACATTTATGGTTGAAATGAAAGAAGCCTGTAATGCCTTAACGAATGCTACAAAAAATAGCTTAATTTTATTTGATGAATTAGGTCGTGGAACTGCCACATTTGATGGGATGAGCCTAGCACAAGCAATATTAGAATATGTTGCAAAAAATATTAAATGTAAAACATTATTTAGTACCCATTATCATGAACTAACTAGTTTAGATCACGATTATACAAATATTAAAAATGTTCATGTTGCTGCAAAAGAAGAGGGAAATACAATTACGTTTTTGCATAAAGTAATGAATGGTCCGGCTGATAAATCTTATGGTATTCATGTTGCTAGACTTGCTAAAATGCCAGAAGAATTATTAAATCGTGCTGAAGTAATACTAAGTAGTTATGAAAATAATGAAAAGAAATTAGTAAAAAATGATAGTGTTCAACTTAGTATGAGTTTTGAAAGTCAAGAAGAAAAGAAAGATTTATTAAGAGAAAAGTTAAAAGATTTAGATCCTCTTCATATGACTCCTATGGAAGCTATGGCTACATTATTTGAGCTAAAAGAACTGGAATAAAAAAGATTGGAATTATCTAATCTTTTTTAATTGAATTTCCTGTATTTGATTGAATTTTAATTGTTTTTATTATATAATAAAAATAGGTGATTGAGATGGCATTAACTAGAAGTGAATTAAGAGAAAAAATCATGATTATTTTATATCAATACGATTTGATGAAAAGCAATAAATTAGATTGTAATATTGATAATATTATGAAAGATAATATGGAAGTAGAAAATGATTTTGTAAAAGACATTGTATATGGAGTAATTACTTATAAAGATGAATTAGATAACATTGCTAATAGCAAAATGATCGATTGGGAAATTAATCGAATTGATAAAACAGGCGCAGCGATTTTAAGGCTTGCTCTATATGAACTTAAATATACTGATACCCCGAGTGTTGTAGTTATTAATGAAGCTATTGAACTTGCCAAAAAATATAGTGATGAACAGATTAAAAAAATGATTAACGCAGTTTTAGATAAAGTGATAAAAGAATAATTATGATAGGAATTAGTGATCAAGTTAAAAAAATTTGAGAAAACTAGTTTTATATCAAAAAGTAGATGATAAATTAAACCAGAAATGAGGTGTTCAAAGATGAATGATAAATATATGAAAATTAGTGATTTAAATAATTATATTAAAACAATCTTTGATGATAATCTATTTCTTAGGAAAGTTTATCTAAAAGGTGAAATATCTAATTTCAAAAATCATACAAGAGGACACCTTTATTTTACTTTAAAAGATGATACATCAAGAATTAGTGCGGTTATGTTTTATTCAAGTGCTATGAATCTTGCATTTATGCCAGAAGACGGTATGAACGTTTTAGTAGAAGGACGCATCTCTTGCTATCCGGCCCAAGGAACTTATCAAATTTATGTTGATAAAATGGAACCTGATGGACTTGGAAATTTATATATTGAATTTGAAAAGTTAAAACAAAAACTTGCAAAAGAAGGTCTATTTAGTGACAGTAATAAGAAAAGTATTCCTAAAATTCCTAATAAAATAGGTGTTATTACAGCACCTACTGGTGCAGCTATACGAGATATTATTTCGACTATTAAAAGGAGATTTCCAATTGCAGAAGTAATACTTTTCCCGGCTTTAGTTCAAGGGCGCGATGCAGCTTTTGATATTGTACGTCAAATTAAAGAGGCAGATAGTGAGAAATATGAACTGGATGTTTTAATTGTTGGTCGTGGTGGTGGATCTATTGAAGATTTATGGGCATTTAATGAAGAGATTGTTGCTCGTGCTATATTTGATGCTAGGGTGCCAATTATTAGCGCTGTAGGACACGAAATAGATTTTACGATTGCTGATTTTGTTGCAGACTTAAGGGCACCAACTCCAACTGGAGCAGCAGAAATGGCTGTGCCAACAATTTCAGAAATAAATAATATAATTCATACTTATGAAATAAGACTAAATGAGTGTATTGGAAATATGCTTAGTCAAAGTAAAATAAGACTAGAACATATTGCTACGTCAAGAATACTAAGAAACCCATTATCCATGTATGAAATAAAGGAACAAAAATTAGATAATATGATTGATATAGTAAATAGTTACATTAATAAACAAATAGAAAATAATTCTTTAAAATTAAGTAATATTAAAAATTCTTATATTTTAAAAAACCCGCTAGGATTATTTGAAATAAAAAAAGAAAAATTAGTATTTGATGAAAAAAATTTATATCAAAGTATTAAAAACATTATTATGAAACATGATCATAATTACAAAATATTAGTTAATACTTTAAAGTTAGTAAATCCTTTAGGGATTTTAGAAAAAGGTTATTCTCTTGTTACAAAAGATGGCAATGTAATAAAAGAAACTAGTGAGTTAAAGCATAATGATAGAATAAATATTAGATTTTATAAAGGTGAAGCAACTGCAATTATTAAGGAGGCAAAAAATGGATAAGTATTTAGAATTAATTATAAAACAAGAAGAATTAATAAAAAGATTAGAAAGTGATCATGAAAAAAAGTGTGTTCGATATCATGATAGATATTTTTTAAATCCAAAGGAATTTTTAAGGCAAGCTCAGGTTGAAGGAGCTATAAAAGGAAATGAGGAACATACTAAAAATTTAGGAATTAAGCATCCATTTTTAGAGTCTTTTAAAGAATACTTTAAATCTCCAAAAGAACTTAAAATTCCTATAATAGTATCATTATTTTTGGCTTTACTTGTATCTTATGTTAATTTTTGTATAACATTTCATTCTGGATTTAATATAGTTAGTAATTTAGCATTAAGTATAAGTAGTGGATCTGCATTCTTTATTTCAATTCCGCTGTTAAGTGCTGTATTACTAAAAATTGAACAAAAAAGATATAATTTAGATGAATTAAAAAAAGAACATGAAGAGTTAACAAGCGAGTTAGAGCAATTAAAAATTAAAGTTGCAGAATATGAAGCTGAAAAAAAGGCTGCAGGATTGGAAATAGATCAATTATCAAAGGAAATAAAAGAAGCAAAAGAATTTTTAAATTTTCTAATAAATCAAAGAAACCAAGCTCTTAATAGTTTATCAGTCAAAGAAGCTCTTAATCAAGAATTTGAAGCAAGTAGTGAAATTACTCAGGCCTTAGGGAGAAAAAAGCAGGAAAATATTCATGAATAAAGAAGTAAAAGTATTTTTAAAGGATAGATATAATAAATATAAAGAGAGTTATATTTCATTAAAAAACGAAATCAAAAATGTTCCAAGAGGATCTGTTGAATATTATGAAATAATAGGTGAGATAAGCGGAGTAAAAGCCGAAATTGCAAAAATTAGGTTATGTTTATTTAGTGAAATATTTAGAAAAATTTATTTAAGTAATTTATTAGCTGGTAAAGAGCAAATAGAAAAAGGAGGAAGATAAAATGGAAAAATCATTTGAAAGCGCTTTAAAAGAATTAGAAGTAATAGTACATGAATTAGAAAGTGGAAATGTTGAATTAGACGCGGCAATAGATAAGTATACAGAAGCTATGAAGCTTGCAAAATATTGTAATGAAAAATTAAAAAACGCAACAGGCAAAGTTAATAAAATCTTAACTGAAAATAAAGAATTAATAGATTTTGAAATTGGTGATAAAGATGAATAAAGAAATAACAAGTCGTGACGTAGATTTTGCTAAATGGTATACAGATGTTGTTACAAAGGCAAATTTGGTAGATTATTCTAGTTTAAAGGGCAGTATGATTATTTGCCCATATGGATATGCAATATGGGAAAGTATGCAAAGTGTACTTGATAAAATGTTTAAAGAAACTGGGCATGAAAATGTTCAAATGCCTATGCTTATACCAGAATCACTACTTAATATTGAAAAAGATCATGTAGAAGGATTTGCTCCAGAAGTAGCATGGGTAACTCATGGTGGGAAAGAAAAGTTGGATGAAAGATTATGCATTAGACCAACGAGTGAAGTCTTATTTTGCGATTACTATAAAAAAATTATTAAATCTTACCGTGACTTACCTAAATTATATAATCAGTGGTGCACTATTCTTAGATGGGAAAAAACTACTAGACCATTTCTTAGAAGTCGTGAGATTTTATGGCAAGAAGGCCATACGATGCACGCAACAGCAGAAGAAGCAATAGAGGAAACTTTAAAAATGCTTCATGTATATGAAGATTTTCAAAGAAATTATTTAGCTATACCAGTAATTGTTGGTAAAAAAACTGAAAAAGAAAAGTTTGCGGGAGCAGTAGCATCTTATTCTTTAGAAGCAATGATGTATGATGGGGTAGCGCTTCAAAATGGAACAAGCCATTATTTTGGCGATGGATTTGCAAAAGCATTTGGTATTACATATTTAAATCAAGAAAATAAACTTGTTACTCCATTCCAAACTAGTTGGGGTGTTACTACACGTATGATTGGCTCAATTATTATGGTACATGGAGATGACAGAGGATTAGTACTTCCTCCAAATATTGCTCCAACTAAAGTTATTGTGATTCCTATTGGAGATGATGATGAAGTAACATCTAAAACAAATGAGATATGTGATTCACTTAAAAATGCCGGAATTTCTTATAAAATAGATAATACTAATAAATCTCCAGGATTTAAATTTGCTGAGGCTGAAGTAAAAGGATACCCAGTTCGTATTGAAATTGGTCGTCGTGATTTAGAGACAAATGAAGTAACAGTAGTTCGTCGTGATACTTTAGAAAAAATAAAATATTCTGTAAACGATGTTGTGAGCCATTTAGATAAATTATTTAATGATATCCAAAATAATTTATATGATAGAGCTTTAAAAAGAAGAAATTCTATGATTTATGAAGCAAAAGATTATGATGAATTTACAAATATTGCAACTACAAAGCCTGGTTTTATTAAAGCTAATTGGTGTGGAAATGTAGATTGTGAAAATAAAATTAAAGATGATTTTAATATGAAAAGTCGCTGTTTAATTGAAGATGAAGAAATAAGTGGAAATTGTGTTTGCTGTGGAAATCCAGCTAAAAATCGTTTATATTTTGGACGTCAATATTAAATAAGTCATTTGACTTATTTTTTTGTCAAAAATTACCATTAACCAGTTATTGTTAATTTAAATGCTAGGAAAAATTCCATACTATTAAAGGGTGAAGTAAAATGAAAAAAGTAGCAATTTTATTTTGTGCTTTATTGTTTATTCCAATTAATGTTTTAGCTTATTCTTCTTCAGTTATACTTGGTGGAAATACTATTGGAATTGATATAAAATCTACTGGAGTTATGATTATTGGCTTTTATAAAGTAGATGGGAAATATCCTAGTAATTCTCTTAAAGAGGGAGATATTATTAAAAAAATTGGAACAACAGATGTTTCTAGTATTGATGAATTAACGCGTGCTATTGAAAAAAACATATATGATGATAACAAAGTTGAACTTACCATTTTAAGGGGAAATAAAGAAAAAGAAGTAATTTTAAATCTTAGTTTACAAAATGGTGTTTACAAAACTGGGCTATATGTTAAAGATAGTATAACAGGGATAGGAACACTTACCTTTATTGATCCAGAAACTGGTAAATATGGAGCTCTAGGGCACGAGATTATAGAATCTAATACTTCTAAAATTGTTGAAGTAAAAACGGGTATGATTTTTAAAAATAGTGTAACATCTATTGATAAAAGTGTAGATGGTTCTCCTGGAAGTAAGAATGCTAAATTCTATTATAATACTAGTTATGGAGATATAGAAAAAAACACAAAATATGGAATATATGGAAATTATAAATCAGATTATGATAATAATAAAATAATAGAAGTTGCGGATAAATCTGAGGCAAGAGTGGGAAATGCTCAAATATATACTGTGCTAAGCAATGAAGAAATTGAAATTTTTGATATTAATATTACAAAAATTAATGAATCTAGCGAAATTAAAAATATTGCTTTCGAAATAATTGATGAAAAACTGCTTGAAAAGACTGGAGGAATTGTACAAGGAATGAGTGGATCGCCAATTGTTCAAAACAATAAAATTATCGGAGCTGTAACGCATGTTATAACTGATAATGTAACAACTGGATATGGGTTATTTATAACTACTATGTTAGAAGAAAGTGAGCGCTAAGCTTGCTTTTTTTAAATACTATAATAGCTTTTATTTTTTTCTAAAAATTTACTATCATATCTCGACAAATAATACTACAATGTGATAGAATATAATCATAGGGAAGTGGTGCTATGTCTAGAACAACTTTTATATTAATTGGAATATTATATTATTTATTTACTATAGCAACAATAGTAGGTGTTTTAAACTGGATTAATAAAAGAGAAAAGAATAAATATAAAGATCAAATTGCGAGCTTAGAAAGAGATAAAAATTTAATTGTAGGAGCTTCTATTTTATCAGAACTAAATAAAGTTGGTGCATTGATAAATAATGATGCTATGCAAAAAAAATATGATAATTGGTGTAGTAGACTAAAAGAAATTAAGGATATGGAAGTCCCTAAAATTACTGATGCACTAATTGAAATTGAAGGATTATTTGAAGATAAAGATTATAAAACTTTAAAATTAAAAATTGCTACTCTTGAATTACAAATTGCGTATGTCAAAACTAAATCTAATTTTTTATTAGATGAAATTAAAGAGATTACTTTAAGCGAAGAGAAAAATAGAGAAACAATCACAAAATTAAAAAGTGAATATCGAGCAATACTTGCAAAATATAATGCTAATAAAGATGATTATAAAATAGTATCTAGTCCTATCGAATTGCAGTTTGAAAATGTCGATAAGCTATTTAGTGCATTTGAAATTGCAATGGATAAAAATGAATATACAGAAGTAGGTAAAATAGTAAAAGCAATTGATGATACTATAGGTAATTTAAAAATAGTTATCGAAGAAGCTCCATCTATTATTGTGATGGGAGAAAAGCTAATTCCAAGTAAAATAGAAGATATTAAAAAAATCAAAAATAAAATGGAAAAAGAAGGTTTTAATTTAGATTACCTAAATATCGAATATAATATTACGGAATCAGACAAAAAAATTACTGATGTTTTTGGAAGGCTTAATGTTTTGAACTTAGAAGATAGTGTATTTGAGCTAAAAACTATTTTAGATTATTTTGATTCTTTATATCATAATTTTGATAAAGAAAAACTATCTAAAAGGATTTTTGAAGATTTACAAAGAAGTGTTCTAATCAGTGCAACAAAACTTGAGAAAATTAGTGGTGAATTAAACAAAAAGACAGATGATCTAAAGTATAGTTATGATTTAGTAGATGAAGATATTAAAATACTTGAAGATATTAATGATGAAATAAAGGCTATTAAAGATGACTATAATCGAGTTATTGAAATGCATCGTAATCATACTTTTGCATTTTCAAGACTTGCTAAAGAATTAGAATTAGTAAACAGTAAATTATCTAAAACCGAAGAAAAATTAGATCAAACTTTAAGAAGCATTAGTAGTTTAAAAGAAGATGAAAAACGAGCAAGAGATCAATTAGATGAAATTAAAAAGATATTAAAACAATCAAAAGAATATATGCGTAGCTATAAATTACCTGTTACTCCAAAAGAGTTTTATGTTGAATTATCTGAAGCTAGCAGTGCTCTTAATGATATGATGGAAGAGTTAGATAAGAGACCAATTAATATTAAAATACTAAATACTAGAGTTGATACTGCAAGAGATTTAACACTTAAAGTGTTTAATACTACAAAAGAAACAATGAAAACAGCTAAAATGGCAGAAACTGCTATTGTTTATGGAAATAGATATAGAGCTTCTCATAAAGATGTTGAAATTGGCTTAATGAAAGCAGAACAAGCATTTTTTAAAGGAAATTTTAAATTAAGCTTAGAGAATGCTATTAGTACAATTAATATTATTGAGCCAGGAATTTATGAACGTTTAATTGAGGAATATAAATGATGACGCTTAAAGAATTCTTTTTACATAGTAAAAAAGAAGATATATATAATTTTTTAAAAAGGATTAGTAAAAATAGAATTGTAAAATATACCTCAATTACAAGAGAAGAAATATATAATAAAGTTTTAGCAATTTATAAAGAAAATCCAGAGGTAATACTTAGTTTTTGTAGCGTTGAAGAGGTTGAATTATTAAAGAAACTTTTGATTGACGATTTAAATGAATCGTATAGTTATGTAGATTTTACAGTTCTAAATAATTTAATGAAAAACTTTTTAGTATTAAAGGAAGAAAAATATTATATACCTAGTGATTTAGTTAATTATATTAAAATGGCAATTAATCTATTTGACTTTAAAGAGTATTCTATTAAAGATATAAAAGTGAGTGTGTTGCTTGGAATTAGCAGAATATATAATGTTATAGCTTTAGAAGATTTGCTTCCTTTACTTGAAAGGTGCTATGTATATGAAAATAAGAATGGCCTTAAGAATTACATTAAAAATAATCTCAGATTGAATGAAAAAATAAGTATAGTTAAATATAAAGAACGTGAATATTTAATATCATTAGAAAATAAGTGCTATAAAGATGTTTTAGAATTAAGAACGCTGCCTATTAAGCATTATATATATACTTTAGAAGAAATAATTAGTGTAGGGAAATATAAAATAAATTTGTTTAATGAAACGTTATTTAAATATTTACACTTTTTAGAACTCCATTTAGTAACACCGTATATTGAAACCTTTTTAGATGATTTAATTATTTATTGTGGATTTGGATTAAACGATTTAGATGTTTTAAAAAAAATATGTGGAAATGTAATGGAATTATATGAAAATACTTTAGAAATAATTAAATATTTTCCGGTATGGATATATAATGGTAATTCCTTAGAACAATATGAAAAGAATATTATCTTACCAAATAAAAATGATCTTTGTATTTGTGGATCAGGGAAAAAATTTAAGCATTGCTGTAAAAAGAAATTTCAAAAGTTAAATAATTAAATAGGTTTATAAGTTAGTTTAATTCTAACTTTTTTTATGTTTCATATATTTTTTTAGGTGAAGAATATGTTTTTTTCTAAAGTACATGATCGTATAAGGTTTATTTTTTTAATTTGTATTATTATTTTAATAGCAATCATTATTAAAGTATTTTATATTCAAGTATTTTCTTATCAAAAACTAAATCGTTTAGCTGAGAGTTTATGGAGTAGAGAGCTACCTATTAAAGCAGACAGAGGCTTAATTATTGATAGAAATGGTAAAGAGCTTGCAAGTAATATTACTACAGTATCTTTAGTAGTGGTGCCAGGACAAATTAAAGAACCACAAAAAGTTGCTAAAGATTTATCAGATATTTTGAATTCTGATTATAAAGATATGATTGCTCATGTTACAAAATCAACTTCTATTGAAAGAGTGCATCCAGAGGGGAGAAGACTAAGTTATGAAATAGCAGAAAAAATAAATGAATTAGGATACGATGGAGTTTATTTGTTAAAAGAAAGTAAAAGATATTATCCTTATGAAACGGTTTTATCACATGTTTTAGGCTATGTTGGAATTGATAATCAAGGGTTATCAGGAATTGAACTTTATTATGACGAATATTTAACTGGAGCTGATGGAGCTATTAAATATTTTTCTGATGGCAAAGGAAATAAATTAGAGCTTACAGAAATTTATGAAGCACCAACTAGTGGAATTACCTTACAGCTTACCATTGATATGGAACTTCAAATGGCTGTAGAAAATGAACTCGATAATGCTTTTTCAAAGTATAATCCTGAGCAGGGCTTAATTATGGCTATGAATCCGAAAACTGGTGAGATTTTAGCAATGGCAAGTAGGCCTAATTTTAATAACAATGAATATCAAAAATATAGTACGGAAGTAATTAACCGAAATTTGCCTATTTGGATGACTTATGAACCAGGAAGTACTTTTAAAATTATTACACTTTCTTCTGCTTTAGAAGAAAAAACTATTAATTTATTTGAGGATCATTTTACTGATTCTGGGGCAATACAGGTAGACGGTGCTACAATTCATTGTTGGAAACATGGCGGTCATGGAACTCAAACGATGCTTGAAGTAGTTGAAAATTCTTGTAACCCTGGATTTGTACGAATTGGACAGACATTGGGAACAGAAACATTAATGAAATATATAAATGCCTATGGCTTTGGAAAAAAGACAGGAATTGATTTAAATGGTGAATCAAGTGGTATTTTATTTGATATAAATAAAATGGGACCTGTAGAACTTGCAACGACCAGTTTTGGCCAAGGGATTAGTGTTACTCCACTACAGCAAATTAGAGCTGTATCTGCGGCTATAAATGGTGGGTCGTTATATACACCTTTTATAGTAGGAAGTTTTTTAGAAAGTGAAACCGGTAGTTTAATCAAAAAACAAGAACCTAAACTAGTTAGAAAAGTAATTAGTGAAGAAACAAGTAGTTTAGTAAGATATGCTCTTGAAAGTGTTGTTGCTAACGGTTCAGGTAAAAATGCTTACATTGAAAATTACCGAGTTGGAGGAAAAACGGGAACTGCCCAAAAGGTTAAGGATGGTCATTATTTAGATGGAAACTACATATTATCTTTTATGGGCTTTTTACCTGCTAATGATCCTGAGGTTATTGTATATGTAGCAATTGATAATCCTAAAGGAGTTACTCAGTATGGTGGAGTCGTTTCAGCGCCCATAGCCAAAAGTGTTTTATCTAGTGCTATAAATATTTTAGACATTGATGCTAGTAAAGAAGGAATGCCTAGAGAATATACATGGCTAGATAAAAAATATGTTATTATGCCTAATGTTGTAGGTATGAATAAAGATGATGCTGCTAAGGCTTTAAAAGGATTTAAGATTGAGTATTCTGGTGTTGGAGAAAATGTTTTATATCAATCCCCTAAAAGTGACTATTATGTTTTAGAAGGTGGAAGTGTTAAACTTCTTCTAGGATAATCGTAAATTTAAATGTAAAATTATAGAGTAAATAAGGAAAAAAATAATATTTCGTAGTATAATAATAAAAAGAAAGAGGTGGACTCATGTTAATTCTTGCTAAAACTGCAATGGCTATATTACTAGGGTTTGTACTTGCTATTGTAACTGGATTAATTGTCATACCAATATTAAAAAAATTTCATATAGGACAATACGTTTGTGATTTAATAGGCGATAATCATATTAAGAAACAAGGTACCCCAACAATGGGAGGTTTAATTTTTATTATTCCCACTATTGTTTCACTAATTTTATTATATATTAATGGCAGTATTAAAATTAGTCATAGTTTAATTATCGTTATATTTGTATTTTTATCTTATGCTGCATTAGGATGTTTAGATGATTATTTAAAGATAAAAAGAAAAAATAATACGGGACTAACTATTATGCAAAAAATGCTAATTCAAATGCTGATTGCTTTAGTTTTCTTTTATATTTTTATGAGTAATGGTGGCAAATCGGATTTAGTAATCACTAGTTTAGGAATTCATTTGCCTCTAGGGTGGACTTTTGGCTTGTTTATTCTATTTTTACTTGTTGGCTCTAGCAATGCAGTTAATATTACAGATGGGTTAGATGGACTTGCAGGAGGACTTAGTGCTATATCTTTTTTTGCCTTTGGAATTATTTCTTGGAATACAGGATGGCTTGTTGGTTATCAAGAAATTGCAATATTCTGTTTTATTTTAGCTGGTGCTTTACTTGGCTTCTTGGTTTTTAATGCTCATCCTGCTAAAGTATTTATGGGAGATTTAGGATCTTTATCCTTAGGAGCAACTCTGGCAACTATTGCAATTATAACGCGACATGAATTATCGCTTGCCTTAATTGGTGGAGTTTTTGTAATTGAAACTCTTAGTAGTTTAATACAAATTATTGCTATTCGTAAATTCCATCGTCGAGTTTTCAAAAGAGCACCACTTCATCATCATTTTGAAGTAGTTGGAATGCATGAGCAAGATATTGTAAGATATTTTTGGGTTGCAGGCCTAATTCTTGCGATGGCAGCAATTACTTATGGTGTATGGCTATAAAATGTAGAAAGTTTCTACATTTTTAATTTGCTATATAGTTTTAAAAAAATTTGAGTGTTTATTAATATTCATATATTATTAAAAGATGAAGAATGAACTAAAAAATAAGTAAAATGAAGAAATTTTTGCTTGTAATTTTATATAATATATAGTAAAATATTTTTGGCAAATAAATTGCAAATACACATTAACATTTAGTTTTCTTCCTAGTGCCATGAAGAGTGGTGGAAGATAAATGCTTGAAGATGTTAAGAGGTAAAAACGAAAGGACAGGTGTTATTTATGGCCACAGTTGTTTCTATGAGTTGTTTATTAGAAGCAGGAGTTCATTTTGGACATCAAACTAAAAGATGGAATCCTAAAATGAAAGAGTATATTTTTGGTACAAGAGAGGATATTTATATTATCGATCTTGAAAAAACCATGACAAAAATTGAGGAAGCTTATGCTGAGGTAAAGGCTATCGCTGATAATGGAGGAACTTTCCTATTTGTTGGAACAAAAAAACAAGCTAGCGAAGCATCTCGTGAAGAAGCTTTAAGAAGTAATTCTTACTATGTAACTGAAAGATGGTTAGGTGGAACTTTAACTAATTTTAGAACTATTAGAAGAAGAGTAAGAAGACTTGAAGAAATTGAAAATATGGAAAAAGAAGGTAAATTTGATTTACTTCCTAAGAAAGAAGTCATTGGACTTAAAAAAGAATACGAAAAATTAAATAAAATTTTATCTGGTATTCGTGCTATGGACAAGCTTCCAAATGCATTAATTATTGTTGATCCTAAGAAGGAAATTAATGCTATAAGAGAAGCAAGAAAGCTTAGAATTCCAGTATTTGGTATTGTTGATACTAACTGTGATCCGGATGATGTTGATTTTGTAATTCCAGGAAATGATGATGCAGTAAGAAGTGTTAAAGTAATTTTAGGGGTACTAAACAATGCTATTTGTGAAGCTCGTAATTTAGAAATGATTGATTTTGTTACTGAAGAAGATAAGAAAAAAGAAGTAAAAATGGAAGAAGTAATTAAAGAAGCTCCAGTACAAAAATATGACGAAGAAGCCCCTAAAAGGGAAATAAAAAAAGAAAAAAAAGAGACTCCTAAAAAGGAAGATAAAAAAGAAGTAAAAGAAGAATTAAAAAAAGAAGTAGAAGAAAAAGTTGTTGAAGCTAAAATTGATTATAGTAATATGACTTTAGCTGAACTTAAGATAGCTGCGAAAGAAGCTGGAATTAAGGGATATTCTACAATGAAAAAAGATGAATTAATTAAAGTTTTAAATAAATAAGAAGGAGAAATAAAAATGGAGATTACTGCAAGTATGGTAAAAGAGCTTCGTGAAAAAACCGGAGCTGGTATGATGGATTGTAAAAAAGCGTTAGCTGAATGCAATGGAGAAATTGAAGCTAGTATTGATTGGCTTAGAGAAAAAGGCATTGCAAAGAGTGCTAAAAAAGAATCTCGTATTGCTGCTGAAGGCTTAGCAAATATTTATACAAAAGATAATCGTGCTGTTATTTTAGAAGTAAATAGTGAAACAGATTTTGTTAGTAAAAACGAAGCTTTCACAAGTATGATTGATGAAATTGGAAATGCTATATTAAATAGTAGCGTATCTACTTTAGAAGATGCTTTAGCTTTAAGTGTTGGAGAAGTTGGTACTGTTCATGATTTAATTGTAGCTAAAACGGCAAATATCGGGGAGAAATTGTCATTAAGAAGAATTGAAGTTATTGAAAAATCAGATGATGAAGTATTTGGCAGTTACTTACATATGGGCGGAAAAATTGCTGTTTTAACAGTAATTAAAGGCGCAAATGAAGAAATAGCAAAAGATGTTGCAATGCAAAGTGCAGCTATGAAACCAAGCTATGTATTTGCATCAGATGTTCCAGAAGAAGTTATTGAAAGAGAAAAAGCTGTTCAAAAAGAACTTGCTATGTCTGAAGGTAAACCTGCGGATATTGCTGAAAAAATGGTTGAAGGCCGTATAAAGAAATATTATAAAGAAGTATGTTTAGCTGAACAAGCATTTATCAAAGATGGCGATATAAGCGTTGGTGATTACGTTAAGAATAATAATGGTGAAATTATTAATATGATTCGTTTTGAAGTAGGCGAAGGAATGGAAAAAAGAAGTGAAAACTTTGCTGAAGAAGTTATGAATCAAGTAAAAGGAAACTAATAAAAGCTTCCTTTTTTAATTTTTATTAGACATCTAATTAACATAGTTAGGTGTTTTTTCTTAATTTAAAAAGAAATAAATGATATAATAATTATGAGTGATGAGTATGAAAAAGAATACAAAGAAGTTTATTGAATGGTCTTTATTCATTATAATAATTCTGGGTTTTATTTTTATTGGAACTAGGGATTTTAGTGATAAAATAGAAGTTGATAATGAAAAATTTGATCATGATTATACCAATGTAAGCAGTGATAATGTTTTTGCTTATACAACTGGGCAAGAAGTACTAACTGCTCTTAAAAGTGGAAGTGCAATTATATTTATGGGCTATCCTACAAATAAATGGAGTGGATATTATGCTAATATTTTAAATGAAACAGCAAAAGAAGAAGGCATTACAAAAATTTTATATTATGATTTTTATGAAGATAGAAAAAACAAAAGTGGAACATACCAAAGTATTGTTTTAAAATTAAGCAGTTATTTAGCAACCCTAGACAGTGGAGTTCAAAATATTTATGCACCAACACTGGTAATAGTAAAAAACGGTTCAATTATAGCATATGATAATGAAACAGCTATTACAACTGGAATTCTAAATCCTGAGGAATATTGGAATAGTTACCAAATAGGTCTTAAGAAAAATATATTTAAAACAATGTTTGGAGAGTATTTAAAAGATGAAGCGGCTTCTTAGTTCCTTTCTTATTACGTTAGGGTTAGGTTTAATACTTTATTTTGGATATGAATGGATTAAAAAAGATAGAGATGACAGTCATAATAATGAAGAAATTAAATATATATTTGACAATAGTTATATGAACATAGTTGAAGCTCGCAATTTAGAAAATATTATAGATAATAATGAAGATGTTATTTTATTAATTGGCAATGAAAGTAGCAATAGTACTGCTAAAGTAACGACTTATTTAAAAGAGTTAAAAACTGATTATAATTTAGAAGTGTATTATTTAGAAATAAATGAAGATATAAAATCAAATTTTGACTATACAAATTTTATAAATAAATATGAATTAGGAAATGATGCTTACTTTGAGCCTATTTTAATGGTATTTAAAAATCATAAATATGTAATGGGATACCCTGGTGATGGTAGTTATAGAAATTTGAAATCATTTTTGGAATATACGCAAATAATTAGGAGTGATAGTAATGAGTGAAAATAAAAAAGGAAAAATTTATGGTATTGTTTTTTTAATATTTCTTTTTGCTTTAATTATAGGAGGCTATATTTTAACAAAAAGTTTAACAAAACATGATGAAGCTAAAGAACCAGATAAATCGCAAAGCGAGGTAAATAAACCAGAGGAAAGCTTAAAGTTAGATAAAGATAAAGAGTATATTTATTTTGAGAATATTGATATTTTAAGTGAAAAGCAAAAAATTATATATCAAGATGTAAAAATGAATATAGATGTAGAAGAAGTATTAAAATTAGAAAGAACATTAAATGAACAAAACTCATCTTATAGACAAACAGTTAAGAAAATTAGTGAGCAAAATTTATCAGCTTCAGAAATAGAGAGAATTGTTTATCAAGAAGATGACATCTATGAAGCTCAATATGTTAAATATACGAGATATTTTAGTAAAAAATATGCTTCTTTAGTAGTTGATAAGTATTTATTTGATTGTTTTATTGGTAGCAAGCTAGAAAATAGTTCGTCTTATGTTATTGATTTAGAAAGCGGAAGCATATTAACAAATGATGAACTAATGAAGCAATTTGATTTTACTTTATCTAAGATTAAAGATAAAGTAGAAGAGGGCTTGAATAAAATGATTAAAGAAGATGATACAATATTAGTTGATGAAACTCTTGAAAATTTAAATGATTCTCATAATTATGCGTTATATGTTAATAAAAGCGGATATTTCGTAATAAGTTATATTGTAAAATCAAGTAAAGTCGATTATAATGATGTTATAATATTAAATTAAGGAGGAATAATATGAATAATGCTGAAGAAAAAATGAAAAAAACAATTGAAAGCTTAGAAACTAAGCTTTTAAACATTAGAGCAGGGAGGGCTAATCCTGCAATGCTAAATGGAATTATGGCTAGTTATTATGGTGCTTTAACTCCAATTCAATCTCTAGCAAATATTACAGTTCCAGAAGCACGTAGCTTAATGATTAAGCCTTTTGATAGATCAGCTTTAAAAGAAATTGAAAGAGCAATTAATGAAGCTAATATTGGAATTACGCCTGTAAATAATGGAGAAATGATTATCTTGACGGTCCCAGAGCTTACAGAAGAAAAAAGAAAGGATTATGTTAAGCAAGCAAAAGCAACCTGCGAAGAAGCCCGAGTTGCTTTACGTAACATTAGACAAGATGCAAATAATGATATTAAAAAAGAAGAATATCCTGAAGATGAAGAAAAAATGTATTTAGAAGAAATACAGGAATTAGTTGGAACATATAATAAAAAGATAGATGATATTTTTAAAGATAAAGAAACAGAATTAATGAGGGTTTAAAATGAAAAAAATAAACAAGGAAATTGATAATAATGAAGTAAATGAAGTTGTGACTCTAACTAAAAAAATATTGAATTTATTGTATATTGTTATGATTGTTGCTATTATTTTATGTGGTACAATTATTATTAAAAATTTAAATATTTTAAATGTAGTTTTAACTTTTCTTAAGGTATTATCACCACTTTTTATAGGTTTTATAATAGCTTGGCTATTTAATCCGCTTGTTAAAAAGTTAAATGATAAAGGAATTCCTAGAATGGTAGGAAGCTTAATTATATATGCAGTTTTTTTGGTTTTTATTTATGTATTTTTAAGAATTTTAATTCCGACGTTATATACTCAAATTAATGATTTAATCGCTAATTTACCATCAATTTTAGACAAATTAACTCATTTTGCTGATAATATGATTGAACAAATTTCAATTACTGGAATTGACCTAATAAGTTTTAAAAATAATGTTTTTAGTAGTGTTGAAAATTTCTTAGTTGGATTTACAAATAATTTACCAGATTTTATTATTAGCATTTTAGGTTCTTTAATATCTGGAGTGGGAACTGTTTTAATAAGTTTAGTGGTAGGCCTTTATATGTTATTTGATTTTGATGCTATAACTACACATTTTTTAAAACTTGTTCCTAATAAAAATAAATATGAAATTGAAGTATTAATTACTGATATTGGTAGGGAAGTAAGAAAGACTATAAGTGGAACACTTTTAGTGGCTCTTATGGTGTTTATTTGTGATACAATCGGCTTTGCAATTGCCGGGCTTAATGCTCCATTATTATTTGGGCTTTTTTGCGGTCTTACAGATCTAATTCCATATATCGGACCATACATAGGTGGTGCTGCAGCAGTAATAGTAGGTTTTAGTCAAGGAACGATTACAGGAATTATAGTTTTAATTATTTGTATTGTAGTTCAATTGATTGAAAATTATGTTTTACAGCCAGTCGTAATGAGTAAAACTACACATTTACATCCTGTTACTATAATGATCGGACTACTTGTGTTTGCTTATTATTTTGGTATTTTAGGTATGATTGTAGCTACTCCTTGTATTGCACTCTTAAAAGTTATATTTAAATTTATTGTAAAAAAATATAATTTATTTAAAGATGATGAAGTATTTATAAAAGAGGTACTCGAAGATTAGAGTATCTCTTTTTTTCTGGTTTTACCACACATATAATCAATAGATATATGAAATTTTTTAGCAAAATTTACTAAGTATGTAATCGTAACGTTATTTGCGTATCTTTCGTATGCAGAAATAGTTGTAGGTGACATTTTGAACTCTTGCGCCAGTTCTCTTTGCCTAATTCTTCTAATGCGACGATGATATTTCAAACTGAATTTTAAATAGCGATAATCTATTTCATCAGCTATTTTTTCTTTTTTTAAAATCGTTTTACAATTTGAAATGTTTAATAAGTAATCTAGTGACATATCAAAAAGATTACTAATAACATTTAGTTGCTCTATTTTAATAGGCTGTTTATTCTCTTCATATCCTTTGTAAGTATTTAGACTAATATCTAAAAGGTGAGCCATATCTTCTTGGGTAATGCCTCTTTTGACACGAGCCTCAGCAATGATATATCCGTTTTGCATATAATTCCTCCTTTTCTTGAGTGGATAGTATACACAAAAAAAATTAAAAAAATGTCGAATCGTGTATGCGATTTGCGAATTTCTGCCCAAAATTAAAAATAAAAAAGGAAATTGGCACTTCTCTGGTAATAAATAGTAGTGAAGGGAGGAAAAATTTATGCCTAAAATTGAAGTAGTAAAACAACAAGATCTAAAAGACTGTGGAGCATGTTCTCTTTTATGTATTTTGAAATATTATAAAGGTTATGTTCCACTAGAAAAAATAAGGGAAGATACAATTACTAATATGAATGGAACTAGTGCTTATCATTTAATTGAAGCAGCTAAATCATACGGCTTTGATGCCATGGGAGTAAAAGCACAATCAATTGATGATAAAGATATTTATTTGCCCGCAATAGTACATTTAAATTTAAAAAATGGCTTACAACATTTTGCAGTTCTTTATAAAATAGCTGATAAATATGTTTGTTTAATGGACCCTGCACGTGGAAAAGTAAAAATGAATAAGCAAGAATTTTTAGATATATGGGATAATATTATTATATTATTATCACCTATTAATACAATTATTCATTATTCAAAAAATACAAAAATATCTTCTTTATACTGGAATTTATTTATAAAAAACAGAAAACTTTTTATTCGTATTTGCTTTATTAATATACTTCTTATGATTGTTACGATTGTTTCTAGTTTTTATTTTCAGGCTGGTGTATCAAGTATTCAAAAGGGGAAAGACATTTCAATTATTAAATTTATAGTTATTATATTTTTAATTATCTACATTCTTAAAATTTCTTTTGAACATTTGAAAAATTATACTCTTAATTTTCTAAATAAAAATATTGATGTTACATTATTTACAGAATTTTTAGAACATATCTTTCATCTCCCTTTAAATTTTATTCAAAATCGAACTACAGGTGAAATTGTTTCAAGAGTAGAAGAGTTAAACGAAATAAAAAATTTAGCAACTGAGATATTTGTGAATTTTATTTTGAATTCGATTTTGATAATAGGAGCGATAGTGGTCTTATTTATAATTAGCAGTAAGCTATTTTTATGTCTTTGTTTTATAGTGTTACTTTATCTTATAATGGGGCTTATATTTAGCAAAATATTATATCAAAAAATTAAAAGAGGTATTGAATATTCAACAGAATTTAATACAGTTTTAGTAGAACATGTTGATATGAATTATAGTATTAAAAACTTAAATTTAGTTTCTAAATTTTTATATTTTTTAGAAAGTAAATTAATAAAAATGCTTCGTAATAGTTTTCAACTTAATCAGTTTATGAATAATGTTGAGACAAGTAAGAATTTTATTTATGAAATTGGTCTTTTTATAGTATTAACATATGGAATGGTTTTAATTTATGAAGGAAACTTAGAGGTGCTTAGTTTGGTAACTTTTCAAAGTTTAATTATTTATCTTTTTAATCCAATTAGAGATTTAATCAACTTGGTTCCAAAATATCATTATTTAAAAGCATCATTTTATAAATTAAGTGATTTTTTATCGATATCAAAAGAGGAGGATGATATCGGATTAGATGATATAGGGGATGGTAGTATAAAAGTTACTAATTTAAGCTATAGTTATAATCATTACACATTTATTTTAGAAAATGTTAATTTTCAAATAAATGCTGGAGAAAAAGTATTATTGTTTGGTCCTAGTGGCTGTGGTAAATCTACATTATGTAAAATATTGTATCGTAATATTAATAATTACACTGGTAATATAGTGTTTCATGAGACAAGCGAAAAAGATTTTAAACTAAATTCAATTCGAAACAATATTTTATATGTTGGACAAAATGAGAAACTGTTTACTGGTAGCATTTATGAAAATATTATATGTTTTCGAAATATTCCTGATGAAAAATTTAAAATTGTTTGTAAAATATGTAAATTAGAAGAAATCGTAAATAAAAGGCCAAATAGATATCATACTCTGATTAATGCTTCTTTAAATAATTTAAGTGGTGGTGAAAAGCAGCGAATTATTCTAGCAAGAGCATTATTAAAAGAAGCTAAAATACTTATATTAGATGAAGCATTAAGCGAAGTGAATATAGAAATTGAAAAAAGTATACTAGATAATTTATTTCAATATTATAAAAATAAAACTATAATTTATGTAACTCATAAAGATGTTTTAGATAAATTTGAGAAAGTGATTGATTTAACATCATGATGAATTTGCAAGAAAATAAACAATCATTTTTAATGCTAAAACCAAAGAAACCAATTTTATTAATATTCTTATTTTTAATATTTTTAAGTATAGTTATTTTGTTTATTAATGTTAAAGTCTATGATAGCTATCAATCAAAAGGGTATATTTCCTGTAATAATCGTTGCACACTTACGACTATTTTGCCGACGGATATTGATTACGACGAAATATATATCAGTAATAAAAAGGTGAATTTAGAGTTAGATTCATCTACGATTAAAATAAATAAAGAACAATATGTTAGTTACCATGAGCTTATATTTTATATAGATGATACTTATCGTGATGGACAAATAATTTCGGTTACTTTTTATTATAATAAACAAAGATTTATTCAAAAAATAAAAAATTTAGTATTTTAGAAAGGAAGAGAAGAATGGAAAAATTAAATCAGTTAGAATTGACAAATTGCTTAGGAGGTATTAGCTTTGCTATGCGTGTGTTAGCTAATTGCGTTATTAATGTTATGTCATATTTATTTAAAGTAATGATTGGTAGTGTGAGAAGATAATGAGAAATTTGAAAAATCAAGAATTACAAAAAATAAATGGTGGAATTGCCTCAAGTCTTCTAGGTGCTATTATGATTGGCGCAGTAATATTTGTTTCAGCGGTGTATGGCTTTTTTCACCCATATAAGTGTGGGAGGGATTAATTATGAAACTAGATAATTATAAGCTTGTAGAAATTACAGGCGGAGCTTGGAATGCTTCAGTTATTAATGCTGTAGTAAGATTGATTGGATCTTTAGTAGATATTGGAAGAATGATTGGTTCATCCTTACGTAGAGCTCTAAGTGGGCAATATTGTCAAATATAAAAAAGAGGGTTTTCTAAAGCCCTCTTTTTTGATATACTTAATTATGGTGATAATAATGAATAAAAAAGGTTTTGCGTCTATTTATATGGTCTATTCGTTTTTTCTAGTTTTTATTACAATGATGTTGTCAGTTTTAATGATTAATAATTATAAAAGAAATTTACTTAATGTGATTAAAAAAGATATAAAAGAAGAGCTAAAAGAATTAAAAATTGCTGATTCATCTTATATTGTAAATAATATAGGTTAAAATAGGGGAAAAATCCTATTTTATTTTATAAAATTGCTTGCTAATCAAAAATAATGGTGTTATAATCAATGTTAGTAAATGAAGGGAGGGATTTATACAATGACTAAAGTAGTAGTTCAAAATGGAAACGTAGATGTTGCTTTAAAAAAATTCAAAGTAAAAGTTGCAAGAAGCGGTGTCCCTTCAGAATTGAAAAAAAGAAAGCATTATGAAAAACCTGGCGTTAAGAGAAGAAATGAAAAGAAAGAACAAATGAGAAATGCTAAAAAGCACAATCATAACTATTAAGGGTGAAGAATAATGAACAATAGGATAGCTGAAGATTTAAAAAATGCGATGAAAACTGGTGATAAATTTAAACTATCAGTTTTAAGAATGCTTAAAAGCGCACTTCAACTTGAATCAATTAAAAATAAACGTGATTTAACAGATGAAGATGTTGTTAATGTAATAAAAAGACAAGTAAAACAAAGAAAAGATTCAATTTCTGAATTTGAAAAATATGATAAGTTAGATGAAGTTAGTACATTAAAAAAAGAGATTGAAGTATTAAGCGCTTATTTACCAGAAGAAATGAGTAAAGAAGAGATCATCAAAGTAATTGATGAAGTATTTGTAGCTTTGAATCCAACAAGTATGAAGGATATGGGTATGATTATGAAGGAATTAAATGCCAAAATTACTAATGCAGATATGTCGCTAGTTAGTTCGTTAGTAAGAGAAAGATTAAACTAGTTAATTAATATTGCTTGACAAAAAGCATATAATAGTTATATAATGTTAGAGAAATGAAAAAGGAAAGCGAATTTTATTCCACCTGATGAGCGAAGTTCATAGGTAAAAAGCCATAAAATAATTTAATTTATTAGTATGTCTTTAAGGTGGAATAATAGATATTCTACCTTTTTAATTTATATGGAGGTGCTTAAACATAGCAAGTGTAAATAAGGAGTTACTGATTAATGAGCAGATTAGAGTTCCGGAATTAATGGTAATTGGTCCTAATGGAGAACAATTAGGCCAAAAAAAATTAGAAGATGCTTTAACGCTAGCAAGATATGCTGGACTTGATTTAGTTTTAATGAATGAAAACGATAAAATGTCTGTTGCAAAAGTAATGGATTATAACAAGTATCGTTATGAACGTCAAAAAAAATTAAAAGAAGCTCAAAAGAAGCAAAGAGAAACGAATAAAGAATTAAAAGAATATCGTTTATCTACGACAATTGATATTCATGATTTTGAAACTCGTGTTAGAAATGCTAAAGATTATCTTGTAAAAGGTCATAAAATCAAAGCATTTATTCGTTTTAAGGGCCGTCAAATGGCTAGACCAGAATTAGGTAAAGATGTTTTACTTCGTTTTGCTGATGCATTAAGCGAAGTTTCAACGATTGAAGCGGAACCTAAGCTTGAAGGTAGACAAATGTTTATGATGCTCGCACCAAAAAAATAAAAAATAAGTAGGAGGAAAGAAATATGGCAAAGTGTAAACAAAAAACTCATAAAGCAAGTAGCAAAGTTTTAACAAAGAAAAAGAATGGGACTTTAACTTATAAGAAGTCTAATGGTAATCATAAAACAAATAAGGATTCTTCTAAACAAGTACGTCAAAGAAGAAATAAAGGAATATTAGGAAAAGGAGAAGCTAGCAGATTAAAATCTGTTATCTAATAAATAGGAGGGTAATACAATGACAAGAGTTAAAGGTGGAACTGTTTCTAAAACACGTAGAAGAAAAGTTTTAAAAGAAGCTAAAGGTTATTTTGGAAGCAAACATAGATTATATAAAACAGCGCAAGAGCAAGTATTTCATAGTGGCGCATATGCTTATCGTGACAGAAAACAAAATAAAAGAAATTTCCGTAAACTATGGATAACAAGAATTAATGCTGCATGTCGTTTAAATAATATCAGTTATTCTAAATTTATGAATGGTTTAGCAAAAGCTGGAATTGAAATTAATCGTAAGATGCTAAGCGAAATGGCTATTAATGATTCATCAGCATTTGCAGAACTTGTAAAAGTTAGTAATGATGCATTAAATGGAAAAGTTGTTAAAACTGAAGCTAAAAAAGAAGTTAAAACTGCAAAAACTTTAGAAAAGAAAGAGACTCAAACAAAAGAGACTAAATCATCTAAAGCAGAAGCAAAAAAAGAAGTAAAGGTTGAATCTAAAAAAGATTATAGTACTATGACTTTAGCTGAACTTAAAGCTGTAGCTAAGGAACAAGGTGTTAAAGGATATAGCACTATGAAAAAAGATGAACTTTTAAAAAATTTAAAGTAAATATAATAGCTACCTAAATTAAGGTAGTTTTTATTTTAGATTATATATAATATAAATCTAACTTGGGATAAAGTTCTTAAAAATTAGAGGGTTCTTCTTTTTTTTTTCTGATAATAATGATATAATCTTATATAGGTGATATTAATGGAAATATATTTAGTAGCGGGTAAATCTGGTTCTGGAAAAGGAAAAGTGGCAAATATTATAAAAGAATATTACTTGTCTATAGGAAAGAAACCAATTATTACCGAATTTAGTAAATATGCTAAAATGTATGCAAAAGAAGTTTTAGGCTGGGAAGGAAATGATCCTAAACCCCGAAAATTTTTACAAGATATTGGAGTAACAATTCGTGATAATATGGATATGCCTAGATTTTTTATTGATCGTATGATGCAAGATATCCAGGTATATAATTTGTATTTTGACGTTGTAATAATTGCTGATGTTAGATTACCTCAAGAAATTGATGAATTTAAAAAGGTATATAGCCCAGTTTATTCCATTTATGTAGAAAACCAATTTTCACCTAGCAAGTTATCGGTAGATGAACAAATGCATATTACAGAAACTGCGCTGGAGAGTTATAATAATTTTGATATTACAATTGCTAATGATGATTTAAATACATTAGACAATAAGGTAATTAAATTTATAGAAAGTGAGAAGTAAAAATGAATCTAAAAGATGAATTTATAAATTATTTTATAAGTAAGGGGCATGTTCAAATTCCTAGTGCTCCTCTTATCCCAGAAAATGATCCTAGTGTTTTATTTAATACGGCAGGAATGCAACCATTAATTCCATATTTACTTGGAAAGAAACATCCTGAAGGAACAAGGCTTTGTGATTATCAAAAGTGTGTTAGACTGACTGATTTAGAATCTATTGGAGATAAAACCCATCACACTTTCTTTGAAATGTTAGGAAACTGGAGCTTGGGAGATTACTTTAAGAAGGAGAGTATTAGTTTTAGTTTTGAATTTTTAACAAAAGTTCTTAATATTCCATCAGAAAAACTTGCTGTAACTGTGTTTTGCGGAAATGAAGACATTCCACGTGATGAAGTAGCAGCTTCTATTTGGAAAGAATTAGGCATTGCAGATACTAGAATTGCTTATCTTGGCGTAGAAGATAATTTTTGGATCGCAGGTGAAACTGGTCCATGTGGAGGAGATACGGAAATTTTCTATTTTAGAAGTAATGATAAGGTTCCAGAAAAGTTTGATCCTAAAGATGAGCGCTGGGTTGAAATTTGGAATAATGTTTTTATGGAATATTATAAAGGGGAAGACGGTAAAGTTACAGAATTAGCTCAAAAAAATGTCGATACAGGAATGGGATTAGAGCGTGTTGTTGCAGTTCTAGAAGGTGTTGACGATAATTATAAAACTAGTATTTGGAAAGAAATTATCGAGGCAATTGAACGTGTTAGTAAAAAAACTTATGAAGGAAATGAAGAAAGCATGCGTATTATTGCAGATCATATTCGTACTAGCGTCTTTATAAGTGCTGATTATGCTGGAATTAAACCAAGTAATACTGACCAAGGATATATTTTAAGAAGATTAATTAGACGTGCAATTAGACATGCTAAAAAGCTTGATATAGATATGAATAGTAATTGGTTAGAAACTATTGCTTTAGAAGTAATTAAAAAATATGAAAATTACTATACTGAAATAAAAGAAAATAAAGAAATAGTTTTAGAGGTATTAAAAAATGAAAGTATTAAGTTTAATAGAACATTAGAAAAAGGATTAAAAGAGTTTGATAAAATGTTATCTTATATTAGTGGAGATACGATTGATAAAGATAATGCTTTTAAATTATATGATACATATGGGTTTCCTATTGAGCTTACAGAAGAAATGGCAAACGAACATAATTTAAAAGTTGATATTGTGGGATTTAATGAAAAATTTAAGGCACATCAAGAATTATCAAGAACATCATCACAAGGTAAGTTTAAAGGTGGATTAGCATCAAATGGAGAAGAAGAGACTAAATATCACACCGCAACACATTTACTTAATGCTGCTTTAAAAATTGTAATTGATAAAAATGTTCACCAAAAGGGAAGCAATATTACTGCAGAGAGAATGCGCTTTGACTTCTCATGTGATCACAAACTTACTGATGAAGAGAAAAAGCAAACTGAAGATTTAGTAAACAAATGGATAAAAGAAAGCTTACCTGTTACTATGGAAACAATGTCGAAAGAAGAAGCAGTAAAAAGTGGTGCAGAAGCTATGTTTATTGAAAAATATGCTGATATTGTAAATGTTTATTCTATTGGTGATGTTTCAAAAGAAATATGTGGAGGCCCACATGTTAAAAATACAAGTGAACTAGGTACTTTTAAAATAATAAAAGAAGAGGCTTCTAGTGCTGGTGTAAGAAGAATTAAGGCTATTTTAGAATAGTCTTTTTTTTTTTATAAAAATGTGTTATCATTAAATAAGAATAGAAGGGATTTTATTATGACTATACTAAGTATTGGAAAATCAAGTTATGATATTACTTGTCCTGTGGATGATTATCCGGTTGAGGGTACAAAATATTTATTAAAAGAAAAGATAGAAACTGGTGGAGGCACCGCTTCTAATGTTGCGTATCTTTTGAGTAGATGGGGAGAAGTTTCATATATCCAAAGTGTTATTGGTTCAGATGATTATGGAAACAAAATTAAAAAAGAATTAGAACAAGCTATGGTTAGAACAGAATATATGGAAACTTCATATGATGTAGGTACGTCTCTATCGTTTACACTTGTAAATAAAAAGCGTGGTTCTAGAACTAAATTTGAAGTAGTTAACGAAACGCAGCCAAATTTAAAAAAATATGAATATAGTATTACTCCGGACTTGATATTTTCCGATGGAAAGGAATATAGCGCTACAATTAATGCTTTAAATAAATATCCAAGTGCAATTAGTGTTTTAGATGCTGGAAGAGTAGATAAAGATTTGCTTGAACTTTGTAAATATGTAAAATATATTGTATGTTCTAAGGGCTTTGCTGAAGCAGTAAGTGGAATTAAAATCGATTTTGGAAACTCTATAACTCTTGTAGAATGCTATAAAAAATTAAAAAACCGCTATCCAAATAATGAGATTATTGTAACTTTAGAAAATATGGGTGCTATGTATACAATTAATGGAGAAATTAAAGTTATGCCAGGAATTAAAATAAACGTTGTTGATCCTAGTTGTTCTGGAGATATATTTCATGGTGCATTCTCTTATAGTATGGCAAATGGATTTGATTTAGAAAAGTCTATTATGTATTCTAATATTGCTGCTGGATTGTCGGTTGGTAAAATGGGAGGTAGGTCGTCTATTCCGAGCTTAAAAGAAGTTATAAGTTTTTATAATAAAAAAATGAATATTGTAGAAGAAGCTCCAAAAGAAGAACCGAAACCTATTATTACTGAATCAATTGAACCATCATTACCTGATATTCCTGATGCTAGTTCTATTGTAATGCCAAATGATGTAGAAGGCTTAGGAGATAGTGGTTTTAGCATTGGTGGAACTACTATCCCTTCAGTGCAGAATAACGAAAATGTTTAGCAGTCAATCTTCTGTTTTAAATTTTGAATAAACTATAACAAAAATTAAATATAGTCAATATATAAATAGAAATTTATCGAAAAATTTACGTCGATTTGACAAAAAGATTAAAACGTGCTATAATTAACTTGTAATTGAAATAGGGGGTTACATTATGAATGGTTATGTTTTAGATTATATTAATGAAAATGAGTTTAAAAAATTAGAAAGAGCATTAAAAAAATACAATATGTTAGCTTTCAAGAAACTAAATTTTGATTATTATCCTGCTTTAAGAAATGGAAAGTTTGTAGGAGAATGTGTTAGTACAAATAAAAAAGAAGGAACACTTAAGTATGAACTTAAATTGCCTAGTGATAAAATGTTTGCTCAAGTACATGGAGAAATAAAATTATATTATACTGTATATGAAAAAGAAGGAACAGTTATGCTAGATACCATTACTCCAACAGATATTTTACTTGAGGGACACATGAGTGAACTTACAACTTATAAAGGTATTATGATTTCTAAAGCAAATGCTACAAAAGATAAATTTAAAATTGATTTATTAAATATGCTACAAAGTAATAAGTAGCATTTTTTTTTCTTTTAAATTTGTTAATTATGTGCTAGAATAAGTTTTAATTAAAAAGGAGGGATAATAATGCGTAGAGATTATACATTTCCAAAAGAATTAGATTATGTACTTTACTATGATTCTTCATTAAATAATTACATATATAATTATCAAGAATCCTTTGTTATCCTATCTAATATTATTGGTTATTTCTTTCATGGTAATAAAGTTTTTTTAAGCTTCGTGAAAGAAGAAGTATGCAATAATAACCCAATTATTACGTTATTAGCAGCAGATTTAAAAAATAGAAAGCAAAATATAACTGTTAAAATTGCTGTTGGGAGTATTGAGCTTATAAGTGCAGAAGAATCATTATTATTTTCTTGTTCACAAAACTCAAGCGGGTATGATGCTAGGCTTATTAAATATGAATTAAATACGAAAGAAAAAAAGATTATTGAAAGAGAAGCAAATCATACTATATTTATATCGGTAATAATTGGAAACAAAAAATTTCAATTTGAAGTTCCTTATGAAATAGAATCTTTTATAGATACAGACTTCTTTCAATTTATAAAAAAAGATAGCGATATTTCTTCTTTAAGAAAACTATATTTACGTAGATTTTATACTTCACAATCTTTATTAGAAAAAAATATGAATTCATATGTAAGAGTATTTCTTATAACTGATTCTCAAGAAGTTTTATTAGATGAATATGTATTTCAAAAAGGCTTTGTTCAAAGTTATGTTTTAAGCCAAGTTTCAGGAAATACAATTATGAGTTTAATTGGTGGCGTTAATAAACCAAAAGAGTATACTATTAAGTGTTTTGAAAACAGCAGTTCTATAGATTTAAATGTCATGGCAAGAACATTAGAAAAGCGTTCTATGAGAGTTAATTTAGAACTTTAATTATTTTTCTATCTATGATACAATATCTATGGTGGTTTTTATGTTACAAATAAAAAACTTAATTGTAAAAGCAGAAGATAAAGAAATCTTAAAAGATTTTAATTTAGATATATCTGATGGAGAAATTCATGTTTTAATGGGTCCTAATGGAGCTGGAAAGAGTACAATTTGTAAAGTTTTATTGCATCATCCTGATTATATCGTAAATAGTGGAAATATTTTTTATAATAATAAAGATTTAATTAATATGACTACAACCGATATTGCTCGTGAAGGAATATTTTTATTAAATCAATTGCCAACTGAAATAGAAGGAATTACAAATTCAGAAATGATTCGAAATGCAATTGGAGAAAAAACAGGAGAAAAAGTAGATATATTTTCTTTTAATAAAAAGCTAAATGATGTATGTAAGATTATAGGATTATCAAAAGAATTTGTTTATCGTGATATTAATTTTAATATGAGTGGTGGAGAAAAAAAGAAAAATGAGTTATTGCATTTATTTTTACTAGAACCAAACTTTATTATATTAGATGAAATTGATTCAGGACTCGATGTAGATGCCCTAAAAAATGTGGGGGAAGCGTTAAGAAAGTATTACGAAGAAAAGCATCCATCTATTTTAATTGTTACTCATCATGGAGATATATTAAAATATTTTGATGATTATCAAGTTCATATATTAAAAAATGGTCATATTATAAAATCAAGCGATAAAACTTTGGTAGAAGAAATAGAGAAAAATGGATTTGACGCTTTTGATAGGGCGAATATGATTAGTAGGAATGAGTCTCATGAATAAAATATTATTGGTAGAGGATATAAATATTATAAATAGTGGGACTTATTTTATTGATGCTTTAAATAATCGTAACGTTGAAATTAATGGAGAAGTTATTTTATATCATGTAAATGAAAATAATAGTAATTTAAATATTAAAATTCATAATAATAGTAGACTTATATTTCATAAAATAGATTATATTAATGATAATAGTGAGCTAACTATTTTAATTCAAGATGATTCTTATGTAGACTTTGAATGGCTTATTATTAATTGCGGTAAAAATACCGTGAAATTAAATGTTAAAATGCGTGGTAATAGAAGTAGTGCTAAGTTGAAAGTAAGAATTATTAATAGAACTAAAGAAGATAAAATAAATTTTATTTGTAATGGAATTGTACTTAAAAATACATGTGATAATGAACTTTTAGAAGATTTAAAAGGGCTTATTATCCAAAATGATGAAATAAAAATTAGTCCTAATATGGAGATTTATACAAGTGAAGTAATGGCTAATCATTTAGTTACAATAGGATCATTTGCCCTAGAGGATTTATTTTATTTAACTAGTAAAGGATTAAGTATAGATACTGCTAAAAAGCTTTTAACTATTGGTTTTGCTTCACAAGTATGTGATGAAATAAATAAGGAATATATAAAAACGGAGGTGATAAATATTGAATAGAGAAGATTTTCCATTATTAAAGCAAGATATTATATATTTTGATAATAGTGCTACAGCTTTAAAACCTAAGTGTGTAATTGACAAAATAACTGATTATTATACTAACTATTCTGTTAATGCTCATCGAGGAGATTATGATTTATCTTTTAGAGTAGATCAAGAATATGCAGATGCAAGAGAAACAGTACGCGAATTTATTAATGCTGATAGCCTAGAAGAAATAATTTTTACAAGTGGCACTACCGATTCTTTAAATATGATAATTAATGGATTTTTTAGTAATGTTTTAGAAGCTGGAGATGAAGTATTAATTACTACAAGTGAACATGCATCTAATGTCATGCCATGGTTTAGACTTGCGAAAAAATTAGGTGTTGTAGTAAAGGATATTCCCCTTGATGAGAACTATTATGTAACACTAGATAACGTTAAAAAATCTATGACAAAAGAAACAAAAGTAATTAGTTTAGCTGGCATTACAAATGTAATAGGAGATAAACGGCCAATTAAAGAAATTACTAAATTGGCTCATGATAATAATATATTTGTGGTAATGGATGGAGCTCAAATGGTTCCTCATACTAAAGTTGATGTGAATGATTTGGATATTGATTTTTTAGCATTCTCAGGTCATAAATTAGGTGGTCCAACAGGTATTGGCGTACTATATGGGAAAAAAGAATTATTAGAGCATTTAGAACCTCAAAATTTAGGTGGTGGAATGAATGAATCATTTGATACACCAGAATCAATGTATTATAAACCTCTACCGGCAAAGCTTGAAGCTGGAACTCCTAATATTGCTGGAGTATTAGGATTAGGGGCTGCTATAAAATATTTAGAAAGTATTGGAATGGAAAATATTGAACATTATGAGCATGCCTTAAGAAAATATTTAGTTGAAAAGTTAATTCCTATTAAACATATTGATATTATTAATATTGAGAGTGACAGTGGAATAGTAGCATTTAATGTAAATGGCATTTTTAGTCAAGATGTTGCGTATTACTTAAATAAATATAATATTTGTGTTCGAGCTGGGGATCATTGTTCTAAAAATTTAAAAACTAGTGTAGGAGTTACCAATACTATTCGTGTAAGTTTATATTTTTATAATACTTATGAAGAAATTGATGCTTTGGTAGAGTTATTAAGCGACTATAACAAAATTGAAAAAGAGATGATATAAATGGATCAAGAAACAAAAAGAGAAATTATTATGGAAAATTATTTGCATCCTAATAATCGAAAAATAATAAATGACGACACTTATATTAAAACTAATACTAGGAATGCTTCTTGTATTGATAACTTAGATATATTTATTAAATTTAATGGAGATGTTATCGAGGATATTGCTTTTGAAGGAGAAGCTTGTGCTATTTCTATTTCTTCTACTTCTATTATGATAGAGAAACTAGTTGGTAAAACAAAACAAGAAGCATTAGAGTATATAAATGAATTTTATCTTATGACTGATGGGTTAGAATATAACGAAGTTTTACTTGAAGAAGGAAGCTGCTATAGTGATATTTATAAACAAGGAAATAGAAAGACTTGTGCTACTCTTCCATATCGGGGAGTTGAAAAAGTTATTTTAGATAGTCTAAAATAACTTTTTTATATTATTTTATTTTAGTAGTTGTAATCAAAAATAAAGTGTGCTAAAATGATATAGAAAGCGAAAAGAAGATAAGTAATATGGTTCTTTGTTTAAAGAGAGTTCATGGTTGGTGCAAATGGATAACAAGCTATGTGAAATCTACTTCTTAGTGGAGCTAATCACTCCCGCGTAAATCTTGTTTTACGCGTTATCAATAATTAAGTGAAATTAAGGATGGTACCGCATTATTTGCTCCTAGAAGTAAGTAATGTGGTTTTATTTTTAAGGAGGAAGATATGAAGAAATATTTTAATATGGTTTTAAAATCAATTAAAGTTTTAGAAAGAAGGATGGAAAAATGATTGATATTAATTTGATAAGAGAGAACAGAGATTTAGTAAAAGAGAATATTAGAAAGAAATTTCAAGAAGAAAAAATTCCTATAGTTGATGAAGTTTATGAACTTGATATTAAGTATCGTGAAGCAAAGAAAAATGCCGATATACTTCGTAGTGAGAAAAATAAAGTAAGCGAATTAATTGGCGCTTTAATGCGTGAAGGTAAAAAAGACGAAGCGATGGAGACTAAAGAAAAAGTTCAAAATTATGCTAATAAAATAGCGGAACTAGAAACTTTGGAAGAAGAACTTGCTAGTTCTATTAAAGAAAAAATGATGGTTATTCCTCAAATAATTGATGAGTCTGTGCCAATTGGTAAAGATGACTTTGAAAATGTTGAAATAGAACGTTTTGGGGAACCTGTAGTACCAGATTATGAAATTCCGTATCATGCTGATATTATTGAAAAACTTAATGGCCTTGATAAAGATAGTGCTGGAAGAACTAGTGGTAATGGTTTCTATTTTTTAACAGGAGATATAGCAAGACTTCACAGTGCTATGCTTAGTTATGCTAGAGATTTCATGATTGATAAAGGTTTTACTTATTGTCTTCCACCATTTATGATAAGGAGTGATGTTGTAACTGGTGTTATGTCTTTTAAAGAAATGGAAGCAATGATGTATAAAATTGAAGGAGAAGATTTGTTCTTAATTGGTACAAGTGAACATTCCATGATTGGACGCTTTAAAGATCAAATTGTAAAAGAGGAAAGCTTACCAATTACTTTAACATCTTATTCTCCTTGTTTTAGAAAAGAAGGCGGAAGCCATGGTATTGAGGAACGCGGATTGTATCGTGTCCATCAATTTGAAAAGCAAGAGATGGTTGTTTTGTGTAAGCCTGAAGAAGCTATGGATTGGTATAATAAAATGTGGAAATATACCGTTGAATTCTTTAGAAGTTTAGACGTTCCAGTAAGAACTCTTGAATGTTGTAGTGGCGATTTAGCTGACCTTAAAGTAAAATCTTGTGATGTAGAAGCTTGGAGCCCAAGACAGCAAAAATATTTCGAGGTTGGTTCTTGTTCAACTCTAGGTGAGGCTCAGGCAAGACGTCTCGGAATTCGTATGAAAACTAAAGATGGCAACAAATATGTATCTACTTTAAATAATACTGTAGTTGCAACGCCAAGAGGATTAATTGCAGTTGTAGAAAATAATTATCAAAATGGTGGCAGTATTAAGATCCCTAAAGTATTGCAACCATATATGGGTGGCATGGAAGTAATAGAAGTAAAGTAAATAATAATAAAATAGAATCGAAGAAGAAAAATGATTAAATTATTTTCCGACAATAATGATAAATAAAATTAATATTATAATGAAAAAATAGATTAAGGATTTTCTTAATCTATTTTTAATACTTTATAAATTGCAATTTTTAAGATATAATGTAGATGGTGATATTTTATGGAAGTCACAATTAAAAATGAAGTCATACCACTACAAATTGTTAGAAAGAATAATAAAAACATATATTTTCGTATATGTAATGGACATTTAGTAGTTACTGCTAATTCTTATGTAAGCGAAAAAAAGATTTTGGAATTAATTTATAAAAATGAGCAATCTTTAGCAAAAATGATTGCAAAGGAAAAAGAAAAGAGTATAAAAAACAGCGAAACATGGCTTTGGGGTAAAAAATATTGCGTTGTATATGATCCAAATATTTTAAAAGTCATTATAGATAAGGATATGATTTTTGTCAAAAATGAAAAAAAATTAGAAGCATTTTTTAAAGATGAGGCAGAAAGAGTTTTTAAAGAAGAAAGCAATAAAATTAAAATAAATTATGAAAATGTACCAGATTTTACTTTAAAAATTAGGAAAATGAAAACAAGATGGGGAGTTTGTAACTTTGTTAAAAAGATTGTAACTTTAAATTTTGATCTTATTAAATATGATAAAACTTTGTTAGATTATGTTATTGTGCATGAATTTGCTCACTTTACATATCATGATCATAGTAAATATTTCTGGAATTTAGTAGCAAAGTATTATCCAGAATATAAAAAGGCAAGAAAGGAGCTCAGAAGCTGATGAAAATAGAATCAATTAATAATTCCAAAGTAAAAGAGTGGAATAAATTAAAAGAAAAGAAATATCGTGATCAACTTGGCTTTTTTCTAGTTGAAGGAGATCATTTGGTAAAAGAAGCATTATTGTCTAATCATGTAGTGGAAATAATAGCGTTAGATGCTTCTTATAAAGTTGAAGGAATAGATTTTTATGAAGTAACAGCAGGCATTATGAAAAAGCTTTCTAATCAAGTTACTTATCCTCAAGTTATGGCGGTATGTAAAAAGTTGGAAGAAAGAGACATTTTAGGAAGTGTATGTATCTTAGATGATATTCAAGATCCAGGTAATCTTGGAACAATTATTAGAAGTGCAAAGGCATTTTCAATTGATACAATTATTATGAGTAATAATACTGTCGATTTATATAATGAAAAAGTTATTCGTTCAACAGAAGGAATGTTATTTAATATGAATTTTATTCGTGGTGATTTACGGACAGAAATCTCTAAGTTAAAAGAAAATGGCTATTATGTTTATGGGACAAACGTTCAAAATGGAAAAGCCTTAAAAATGATTGATTTTCCTCAAAAAACTGCTATAATAATTGGCAATGAAGGAAAAGGTATGAATCCGAAATATAATAAAGATTGTGACGAATTTATTTATATTCCAATTGATAATTGTGAATCCCTAAATGCTGGAGTTGCGGCTAGTATAATATTTTATGAAATGATGAGGTGATGAGTATGCAATTTGAAATATCTCTTAATAAGGCTGATGAGATAGTTCTTTCGTTTTTAAAAGAAAATGGATTTTCAGAACATGCTCGAATAAAACGCTATTTGAGCAAAAGTAATAAAAAAATAGATATATCTGATGTATATATTGAAGATGTTGACCAAAAATATAGTGATAATCCAACTATTTTAACAAAAATTTCTAATTATAATAAATTATTATTTGAAGTTCTCCAATTATCTGGGAGTCCTGTTAGTGGGGTTAGTACAAGAATTACATCATCTGGAGTATCATTTATTATTTCTACCATGCCTACTGAACATCATAGAAGAGGCCGCTAATGGAATATTTGTATTTAGGAAAAATAGTAAATACTCATGGTATTAAAGGTGAAATCAGAATAATTAGTGATTTTGATAAAAAAGATTTAGTATTCAAAAAAAATTTCCCTATTTATATAGGAGGGCGTTATAAAAAAGAAATTATTGAAACATATCGTATACATAAAAATTATGATATGGTTACTTTAAAAGAAATTAATGATATTAATGAAGTAATAAAATATAAAGGATTAAATGTTTATATTGATAGAAATGATTTAGATTTAAAAGAAGATGAATATGTTTTAGATGATCTATTAGGTTTTAAAATTATTAGTGAAAATAATGAATATGGTGTTATTGAAGACGTAATTAAAAATAAAAATCAAATATTGTTGTCAATAAAGTTTGAAAAACATTATTATATACCTTATAATAGTAATTATATAAAAGAAGTTGATTTAAAAAATAAAACAATTTATGTAAGTCATGCAAAGGAACTGATATTATGAGATTTGATATTTTAACGCTTTTTCCTGATATTATATATGGTTATATTAATGAAAGCATATTAAAGCGGGCTATTGATGCTGGTAATATTGAAGTTAATGTTGTAAATATCCGCGATTTCACCCTTTTAAAAAATGGACAAGTAGATGATACTCCTTATGGAGGAGGATCAGGAATGGTATTAATGTGTGAGCCAGTTGTAAGGGCAATTGAATCTGTTAGAAAGGAAAATTCAAAAGTATATTTAATGTCTCCGGATGGCATTACATTTAATGATTCTGTAGCGAGCGAGTTATATTTAAATACAAAGCATTTAATTTTAGTATGTGGTCATTATGAAGGATTTGATGAAAGAATTAAAAACTTTGTAGACGGAAGTATTAGTATTGGAGATTTTGTTTTAACAGGAGGAGAAATTCCAGCCCTTGCAATTCTTGATGCAATATCTCGTTTTGTTCCTGGTGTAATAAAAGAAGAGTCATTTATGAATGAATCTTTTAAAAACAATTTACTTGATTATCCCAATTATACAAAGCCAAGAGAGTTTAGAGGATATACAGTTCCTGATGTCCTTCTAAGCGGTGATCATAAAAAAATTTTAGAATATCGTAAAAGTGAAAGTTTAAGAGTAACAAAAGAAAAAAGACCAGATTTATTAAAGTAGGTGAAGTAGTATGAAAAGTTTTTTAATTAAAGAGTTAGAACATGAATTAGAATTTGATGAGTTTGACTTTAACGTTGATGGATTTGTATATAAAACAAAAAAGCCAAATATTAAAGAAATTACAATAGTAAATTCTGATATTATATTTGGACTAATTTCCTATAACTTTAATAAAAAATATAAAAAGATTTTAGAATTAATTTTATCCAGTGAAAATGATGAAGAATCTAGTGGAAATTTAAGAATAGCTTTAGATGAAATTGCTAGGCTTAAAAATATTATTGAAACAAAATATCATATATATTTAAAATCGGATGCAGAGGCAAAGCTAATAAAAAAATTAGTCATGCTTCAAAAAGATATTAAAATAAAATTAGTAGATATAGAAATAAAAAAAGAAGAAAAAATGAATATAAGAGGCAATCATAAGGGTAAGAGCAGATAAATGGGCAATAAAAAAACCCATTTTTAAGTGGGTTAATTTTTTTAATGGTGTCTCCGAGGTGATTCGAACACCTGACCGATCGCTTAGAAGGCGATTGCTCTATCCAGCTGAGCTACGGAGACAACTAGAACATTAACAATATATCAAAAACAAATGATAAAGTCAAGTGTTTTATATTAATATTAGTATTCTCTAGTTAATAGTTATTATGCAAAAACAAACCAATTCTAGGTTTGTTTTTGTTCTTTAAATATAGTAATAGTCTTGTCATTTACTTTAAATATAACTTCTTTAATATTTAATGTGTCTTTAATAGAATAAGCAATTGAATATTTTACTTCTTCTAGTATTTCATCATCGTGTATATTGCTTAAAATTGCTTGGTTAAAACTTAATGAAATTTGATCTTCTAATGCTTCATATCCTAAAAGTTCTACTGAACTAGCTAGATAACTCATTAAATTTGTTTCATATATTGGGGAGCTTTTTAATTCTTCGATAATTACTTCTACTTTGTTGTTTTTATTATTGTTTACTTTTGTTACAGGAATATAGTAAATTAAATCTTCATTTTTTCCAATATAATAAATTGTGGTCTTTTCTAAGTCTTTAATAGAATCAATATCATAAATTTTATTTATTCCAAAACTTCTATCTAGAGTATTAGGGAGTTTAATATTTGTTTGGGGGAGCTCTTCTAATTTTTCGCCTTCTATGAAAATCATTATATGCTTAATATTTTCATCTTCAGTTAGAGTAAATACAAGAGCTTCAATTAATTTTTCTTCTTCATTTTTTGCTATATTTAAAAAATCTTTAGAAAAATTTAATTTTAGTAAACCATCATTTAAACTAATACTCAATAACTTTGTATTTTGGGGTATTACGGGTTTGAAATTTTTAGGTATATATTCTTGTTTTTCGCTTCCAATGGTTAAAGCTTCAATTAATTCTTTTGCTTTATCTACTATTTCTTCGCTTTTTATAATAATATTTGTCCTAATAACATATGAAGTATCATTAATAAGGTATATCGGAGAAGTTTGAGGTAAAGCATATTCGATTGATTTTTTAATTTCATTTTGTCTGTTATTTGGGAAAAAATAAAGTATTGAGACAATTACTAGTGCAATTGTAGATATCATAATTCTTCTAATAGAACTTTTTTTTAGCATAATAACACCTCTATTTAATTATACGAAAGAAAAATAAAATTAGAATTAAAAAATCTCCAACAGGAGATTTAATTTTATAATGCTATTTCACCAAGTTTTAATAATTCAACTACAGCTCCAGCTCGGCCTTTAACTTCTAGTTTTTGCATTACATTTGAGATATGATTTCTTACTGTTTTTTCACTAATATTTAAATGGTTAGCTATTTCTTTTGTTGATTTATTTAAAATAAGTAAATCAAATACTTCTTGTTCTCTTTTAGTTAAAATACTTCTACCCATATTTTCCATCCTTTCACATTTCTAAACTATCTAGTTTATTTTATGAAAGAAAAGAAAATTTGGTTAAACATTTGACCTAGCTAAATTTAACAGTAATGTACATATTTTCGTTATATAGCTCTTGCACAGAACGAATAATGTTATTTGCAAGTTTTGTATCGTGATTTTTACTAGCTATGGTAATACTAATATTATTGCCGCTTATTTTAGCATAACTATCTAGTTTGAATTTTTCTTTAATAGTTTTTTCGATATTTTCTTTGGCGCCTTCTTTTTTATTAATGTCTTGTAATTCATCATACGCTTTATTTTTTTCTTCTAATGTTGAATTATTATTTAATAATATTCCTTCTAATTCATCAATTCGTGCAATAAGAGCTTCTTCTTCGGATACCTTAAGCGCAACTAGAGTTTCATTTTCATTTACTACTACTTCAGTGGCATTATCATTTGTTTTGGAAACATTAATAGCTGATAGAGCATCATCAGACATTGTTAAATAATAAATGCTTAAAACCATAATTAAAGAAAATAGTGTGATAAACCATAGATTTTGTTTATTAACCATAAATATGTTCCTTTCTAACCATCTAATAGTATATATGAATTTAAAAGTAAAATATGTAGTTTATTTTTAAAATATTTGATATAATTAAATTAATAGGAGAAAATGCATATGAAAGAATTATTGGTATATGGACTCATGACATTTTATATTTGTTCCTTTGCAGGATACTTATTAGAAGTAGCTTGGGTAGGAATTTGCTCTAAAAAAGTAGTAAATAGGGGATTTTTATGTGGCCCTGTAATTCCAATATATGGATTTGGGTCATTACTTATATTATTTTGTTTGTTAAGATACTATGATGATCCAATAGTTATTTTTGTTTTTGGTGTAATTATTACAAGTGCACTTGAGTATTTTACTTCGTTTATAATGGAAAAAATATTTCATAATAGATGGTGGGATTATAGTAATGATAGATATAATTTAAATGGGCGTATCTGTCTTAGAAACTCTTTTGCTTTTGGCGTTTTATCGTTAGTAATTATTTATGCTGTGGTACCAGTGTTATATTGGATATTTAGTTTGCTTTCATTTAAAACATGGACATTATTAAGTATTATATTTAGCATACTATTTATATTAGATGAAATTTATTCATTTGTTATTGCTTATAATCTTCGTAATCGTTTAATTATAGTTGAAGAATTAAAAAATGAGAAATTAGCAAAAATACCAGTATTATTTGAGAAAAAGTTGCGAGAAAGTATTGAAGGTTTTAAGGCCTTTCCTAATCGTCTATTAAAAGCCTTTCCAACGCTTGAAAAAGAAAATTATAAAGGTTTTGAAATAATGAAGAAATATAAAGAACAAAAAAAATTAATAAAAAAAGAAAATAAAAGTAGTAAAAACAGAAAAAATAAAATCAAGAAAAGTAGGCAGAAAAGTAAAACTAGTTAAAAACGAAGAAGTAGACGTAACAAATTCAAACGTATCAATATGGGCAGAAAGTGCAGGATTTATGTATCCAAGTGATTATGGATTTGCAGTAGATAGCACAATAATGTTCTAGAACAACAGTGTTAGATAGTTATAATAATCTAGATTCTTACAAAACTAGTAACTGGCTAAATAATAATGCTAATCTATGGACAATGACAACTAATTTTTCACATTCTACTAGCATCTTAGCTGTAAATAGTGATGATATGTGCAAAAATATGATTTAATATTTAGTTAAGAAGATTAAAGATTTTACTTTAATCTTTTTTTATTTTACGGTATAATAAAATAGTGATGATTATGGAAACAAAGAATATACGTAATTTTTCAATTATTGCTCATATAGATCATGGCAAGAGTACGCTTGCTGATAGAATACTTGAATATACTGGAGCAATTGATAAAAGAGAGATGAAAGAACAAATGCTAGACAGCATGGATTTAGAACGTGAAAGAGGAATTACAATTAAATTAAATGCTGTTGAACTTCATACAAAATATGAAGGAAAAGAATTTGTTTTGAATTTAATTGATACTCCTGGGCATGTCGATTTTTCTTATGAGGTAGAACGAAGTCTTGCTGCTTGTGAGGGAGCAATTTTAGTAGTCGATGCTGCTCAAGGCATTGAAGCTCAGACTATAGCTAATTTATATCTTGCTATGAATAATGATTTAAAAATTATCCCCGTTATTAATAAAATTGATTTACCAAATGCCAATATTCCAAAAGTTTTAGAAGAATTAAAAAGAATATTTGGATTTAGTGCAGAAGAAGTAGTTTTATGTAGTGGGAAAACCGGCGAAGGAATACCTCAACTAATTGAAGAAATCATTAAAAGAATTCCAGCACCAACTATCCCCGATACAAATAAAACGAGGGCTTTAATTTTTGATAGTAGATATGATGCCTATCGTGGTGTTATCGCATTAGTAAAAATTGAATCTGGTTCATTAAAGGTAAAGGATAAAATTAAATTAATGGCGACCGGTGCTGAGTTTGAGATTGTAGAACTTGGTGTTAGCACTCCAAAAGAAATTAAGCGTAATGAACTTCGTGCTGGTGAGGTCGGTTATGTTTGTGCAAGCATTAAAGAAATAGATAAAGTAGGTGTAGGAGATACTATTACTCTAGCAAGTAACCCAGCTAATGCTCCTATTAACGGATATCAGCCAATGAAGCCGATGGTTTATTCTGGAATATTTCCTGTAGAGCCAAATCGTTTTGAGGATTTAAAAGAAGCTTTAAATAAACTAAAGCTAAATGATGCGGCTTTGACTTTTGAAGCAGAAACTTCTGATGCTTTAGGATTTGGTTTTAGAACTGGCTTTTTAGGGCTTCTTCATATGGATGTTATCATGACGCGTATTGATCGTGAATTTGGTATTGATATAATTGCAACAAGCCCAAGCGTTATATATGAGGTAGGCCTTACAAGTGGAGAAGAGTTAAAAATAGATAGTCCTAATAAAATGCCGGATCGAAGTATAATATCTTATATTAAAGAACCATATATATATACAAATATTATTGTTCCAAGTGAATATATAGGGCCAATTATGGAATTATGTCAAGACAAACGAGGAGTATATAAGACTATGGAATATATTGACGAGACTAGAGTAAATATCCATTATGAAATTCCTTTATCAGAAATTGTCTATGATTTTTTTGATAAATTAAAAAGCTATACTAAAGGTTATGCATCTTTTGATTATGAAATATGTGGGTATAGAGAATCTAATCTAGTAAAAATGGATATTCTATTAAATGGGAAATCTGTTGATGCTCTAAGTATAATTGTTCACAAAGATTTTGCTTATATAAGAGGTCGATCTATTGTTAAAAAACTAAAAGAACTAATTCCAAGACAGATGTTTGAACTTCCAGTTCAAGCAAGCATTGGATCTAAAGTAATTGCCCGTGAAACAATTAGTGCAATGCGCAAAAATGTTTTGGCAAAATGCTATGGTGGAGATGTTTCTCGTAAGAGAAAATTATTAGAAAAGCAAAAAGAAGGTAAAAAAAGAATGAAAATGGTTGGGGATGTTGAAGTTCCTCAAGAAGCGTTTTTAGCAGTATTAAGTGGAGATGAGAAGTAATGAAAAGAGAAGAAAAAATATTTTTAGTCGCAAAAATGTTTTTAGAGTATCCTAATTTAACAATTATGGAATTATCACAACTTCCCGAGCTAAGTGGAATATCTAAATCAAGTATTCAGAGATATTTGAATGATCCACTAATAGTTAATCTTTTTGGGGAAGAAACTGCACAAAAAATTAAAGATACTTTAAAGCTAAATAGTATAGAAGGAAAAAGGCGCGGAGATTTTGTAAGTTTTCAAAATAATGATTGTCTTAAATCAGAAAGTGGTCGGTTTATCGGTAGCAAACCAAGTATTAATAAAGAAAATATTGCAAAAAAAGTCAAGCATATATTGGTATTTGCACAAATATTTTTGGAATATCCTAATGCCAGCTTGCAAGAAATAGCAGATATTTATAATGCAAGTTGCCAAGATGAAGAAATGGTTACTAGAGATTATGTTTATGATTGTTTGAGTGAACATGAAAAATACAATATTTTTAGTAGTAACATATCCGAAATTATATCTTCACAATTAGAACAAAGACGAATTTTAGGAAATAAAAATGGTGCTGATGCTGTTAATAGTAAAAAAGGCAGTAGATAAATATGAAAAAGATAAAATCTGTATATATACATATTCCTTTTTGCAATAGTATTTGCTCTTATTGTGATTTTTGTAAAGTAGTGTATAATCACGACTGGGTTGCTTCGTATTTAAAAAAACTAGACGAAGAAATTGATAATTCCTATATGGGAGAAGAACTTGAAACATTATATATTGGTGGAGGAACTCCATCATGTCTTTCTATAGATGAATTAAAGAGCTTATTTGTAATTTTAAATAAATTTAAGAAATCTCGTAATATTGAGTTTACCTTTGAGTGTAATTTGAATGACCTTAAAAAAGAAAAATTAGAGTTTTTATACCAAAATGGCGTTAATAGACTTAGCATTGGAATAGAATCATTTAATGATGATAAATTAAAGTTTATGAACCGCACTAGCAATTTTAGAGATGCTAAAGCAAAATTGGAACTAGCAAGAAGTATTGGTTTTAAAAATATTAATTTAGATTTAATGTACGCAATCCCAAATGAGGATATAAAAATGTTAAAGAAAGATCTAAAATTATTTTTGAAATTAAAGCCCGAGCATATTAGTACTTATAGTTTAATAATTGAAAAAAACACTTTAGTTGGTGTTAATAAAATTAAACCAATAGATGAAGATCGTGATTTTAGTCTTTATAATATAATTTGTAAGCTATTAAAGAAGAATGGATATTTACATTATGAAGTATCAAATTTTGCTAAAAAAGGTTATGAATCAAGACATAATTTAACATATTGGAATAATTTAGAATACTATGGTTTTGGATGTGGTGCTAGTGGTTTTGTAGCTGCTATTAGATATGAAAATAGTAAAAGCCTAACTGAATATATAAAAGGCAATTTAGTAAGCTCAAAATATCTTATGAGTAAACTTGATAATATGGAAAATGAACTTATTTTAGGTTTAAGAAAACTAGGTGGAATAAATTTAGAAAGTTTTTTTAACAAGTATGAAGAAAATTTACAAGAAGTATTTCCAATAAAGCCTTTAATTAAAACTGGAGATCTAATTTATGAAAATGGAAATATTAAAATTAATCCCAAAAAATTGTATATAATGAATGAAATATTGATTAAACTTATTTAGAAAGAAGCATAATCTTCTTTTTTTTAGTTAAACTAAAAGTAGGTGAATAGTATGCTTGAAGACTTAAAAATATTGAATGGAAATATGAGTTTAGAATTTGACACTTTTAATACTTTATATACTGTTTTTGTTGATGCACACGTTACTTCCTTAGAAATGGAATATCGATTAAAAGATGGAGTAGAATTATCAGTAATCGGTAATGAAAATTTTAGCTATGGAAAAAATGAGGTGGTTTTGACTGTTTGGAATGATACTGAAATGGAAAGCTATTATTTGTATGTTACAAGAGAACATATAATTGAAACTACTAATACATTAGAAGATGTTACCAGATTAGAAATAGATAGGGGAGAAGTATGGGAATATGCAATACCTGTTATATCTTCTATTTGTTTTCTAATTATTTTGTTTACTTTTACATTTTTATTTAAAAAAAGAAAAAATACAAAAAATAATAAAACTGCTAGTAGAAAATAGTAATTCTACTACAGTTTTTTATTTTATTGCTGAATTTTGCACAGATTTTAACAAATCTGTATTTTGACTTCTTTATTTTCTCATGTTATAGTTCGTTTGGAAAGGAGGAAATTATGCAAAATTTTTTATATTTTATAAAGAAATATTATAAAGATATGACTATTTGTTTTTTATTGTTGTGCTCTATTAGTTTATCTCTTTTTACATTATTTTATCAAGGAAAAAATAAATTAGATATTAATAGTGAAGTAGCTATTAAAGAAAAGGAAACAAACTTTATTGAAGATGTTTCATCTGAATCACAAACTATTCATATTGATGTAAAAGGTGCTGTAAAAAAACCAGGTGTTTATGAAATTAAGAAAGATGCTATTATACAGGATGCAATTACATTAGCTGGAGGTTTTAAAACTAATGCTTATATAAATGGAATTAATTTAAGTAAGAAGGTTGTAGATGAGATGGTTTTGTATATTTATACAACAAATGAAGTAAAGCCGATGACAAATAAAACTGAAACTGTAATTAAAAATGAGCCTTCAACATGTAATGTGCCAACATATAATATTACCGAATGCGTTGAGGACAAAGAAAGTATGATAGTGCCTGGAGATAGTACAATTTCTAGTAGTGCAAACAATAATGCCGATAGTAATACCAATAATAGCACTGTAAGCGTAATTAATATTAATACTGCTAGTTTAAAGGATCTTACGTCTTTAACGGGTATAGGTGATGCTAAAGCAAAATTGATCATTAATTATCGAGAAGTTAATGGTAAATTTAAAGCAATTGACGATATTAAAAATGTTAAAGGCATAGGAGATGCAATTTTTGAAAAGATTAAGAATTATATTACAGTCTAATTATTTTCTAGTTGTCAGTATTTTTCTTTTAATTATTTATATTGTCATTACTACAAAATTGATTAAGTATGAAAGCAAGTATAACATTAATACTACTTCTATTCAAGGAACTATTTTGAAATACCATATAGATGGAGATAAGATTAGTTTGCTTATAAATGGCAAAGAGAAGGTTCAAGCAACTTATTATATTAAAACAAAAGAAGAAAAAGAGAAATTATCCAATGATTTAAAAATAGGATTGAAAGTGAATTTGCATGGTAAATTGACTAGTCCTGCAAATAATACCATTCCTAACACTTTTAACTATAAAGAGTACTTGTATAAACATAAAATTTTTTATTTATTTCAAGTTAGTGAGTTTACTTTTGAAAATAAAGTTACTATATTTAATAAAATTAAAAATTGGTTTATTGATAGAGCAAATAATTTAGAAAAAACATCAAGCTACATGCATGCATTTATTTTAGGTGATAGCAGTTTAATGTCTAGTGATGTTTATGAGAATTATCGTAGTAATGGCGTAACTCATTTATTCGCTGTTTCTGGTATGCATATCAGCATATTTATTGTAGTTTTAGATAAGCTTTTTAATAAAATTAAGAAAAAGGATATAATTATTGTAAGCATTCTCTTTTTTTATATGTTTTTGGTTGGATTTATCCCTTCAGTCATAAGAGCTAGTCTTCTATATTTATTCTTAAAAATAAATAAAATAATTGACTTTAATTTAGATACTAAAAGAGTATTATATTTATTATTCTTGATTTTATTAATAATTAATCCTTTTTATATCTATGATTTAGGATTTTTGTATTCTTTTACAACATCTTTTGGTTTACTTTTATTTCAAAAAAAGATAAATGGAAATTATTTAAAACAATTATTTTTAGTTAGTTTAATAGCGTTTTTATTTAGTTTGCCACTTACAATTTATAATTTTTATGAATTTAATTTGCTTACTGTTTTAAATAATATTTTAATTGTTCCCTTTGTAAGTACTATTCTTTTTCCATTTAGTTTGTTTACTTTTATTTTTCCCTTTTTGGAACCAATTTTAGCAATGGGCTTTAATATTTTAGAGCTTTTAAACAATATTTTAAATAAAATAAGTTTTTCTATTGTTGTTCCTAAAATAGGATTTTTATTTATATTTTTTTATTATTTAGTTATATATATTATTTATAAATATAATTTTAAGTATATATTTTTAATAGCTTTACTTGTTTTTATTTTTAAATTAAAACCATATTTAGATACTAATAATTATGTGTTTTTTTTAGATGTTGGGCAGGGCGAAGCTGCACTGATAATCAGTAGCAATGCAAAAGATATTATTATGATAGATACAGGAGGAAAAATCGAATATCAAAAAAATGATTGGCAAATACGTAATAGGGAATTTGATTTAAGTGAAAATATTGCAACTTTTATAAATAGTTTAGGATTTAGCCATATTGATTTATTAATTTGTAGCCATGGAGATATTGACCATTTAGGATATGCATTTAATTTGGAAAAAAGAATAAATATTAAAAAAATAATGTTCAATTTAAATAATAAAAATAAAATGGAAGACGCTTTAAGTAAAGAAATTACTGAAGTAAAAGATTTCTCTGCTAAAAAAATTAAAATGACGAATTTAAATCAAACTAATACATCAGATGAAAATGATAGCTCTTTAGTTATCTTATTAGAGCTTGAAAATAAGAAATTCCTATTTATGGGAGATGCCCCTAAAAATGTTGAACAAGATATTATAACTAAGTTTAAATTGAATGTTGATGTGTTAAAATTAGGACATCATGGTTCTAAAACTAGTAGTGATTATAATTTTTTAAAAGATATTAATCCTAAATATAGTATTATTTCATCTGGTAGAAATAATCGCTATAATCATCCATCTATTGAAACAATAGAAAATTTAAACAAACTTAACTTAAATTATTATAATACTCAGGAGTGTGGAACAATTATTTATAAGTATCATAATCAAAAAGAAAAAATATCTTTTTCGCCACCTTAAGCTATTTATTTTTATTTTTTTCTGATATAATATAAAATGTGATTGTTATGAATATGTATTTAATAAATGGAGAAAGCTATTTACTTGTAAATGAAGAAATATCAAAAATCATAAAAGATAATAAAAATATTGTTTCATATGATTTAAATGAAAGTACGCTTGAAGAAGTATTGATTGAGGCTGGATATCTTTCATTATTTCAAGAAGAAAAATTTATTGTTGTTAAAAATGCAAAATTTTTTGGAAGCGGAAAACTAACTGATAAGGAAACCAGCATGTTAGAAAGCTATTTAGAACATCCTAATGAACTATCTACGATTTTATTTATTTGTTATGAAAAATTAGATGCAAGAAAAAAAATTACAAAAATCTTTAAAGAAAAGTATAAAGTAATTAGCATACCTTCTCTAAAACCTTATGAAATTGTAAATAAAGTAGGGGAATATATTAGAAATTCAGGTTTTCAAATTGAAAATGAACTAGTAAAATATATAGTAGATAATAGTTTAAATAATTATGATTTGGCAATTAATGAGGTTAATAAACTTATGCTATATTATGATTATCCCAGTAAAATCAGTAAGAATCAATTAGAAGAAATTATTTCTAAATCAATTAATACAAATAATTTTATATTCATAGATGCTGTTATGGACGGAGATTTAGAAAAAAGTTTAGATTTATTAAATGATCTTAAAATTACTAAAACTGAGCCTACAATTATCTTTTCTTTATTTGCTAGAGATATTAGGCTTATGATGCAAATTAAGTCTTTATTAGATAAAAGTAAAAGTGAATATGAAATTATGAACGAGTTAGGACTACAAGAATGGCAGCTTGATAAATATTTAAAAAAAGCTTTTCCTTTTAAAATGAGTGAATTGGAATCTTTGCTTATTAAACTTTCTAATTTAGATCTAGATATTAAGAGTGGAAAAAAGGACAAATACATAGCTTTAGAATTATTTATACTGGATGTTTGCGAATAAAAAAATGGTTATTCTAAACCATTTTTTATTTTTTCTGTATTTTTAAAATTTAATTTCGCAATGTCTTTTAATTTTTCAAATCCGTATTCTTTTACGATTTTAATTCCGATTTCATCAACGATTGATCCAGCTCCTTTGGGGATATCTAATTTTAGATTTTCCGATAACTTTTTCATTTCACCTAAGAATATATATCGTGATATGATAGAAGCTGCTGCTACAGATAAGCATTTATCTTCAGCTTTGGTAGTAAATGTTATATCAGTAACTTTATCTTTTGCCTCGTTTATATGTTCAAAATATTTTTTGGGGTAAACAAATTGATCAACGACTATTTTACTATAAGAAAAACCTTTTGATTTCATACTGAATAATACTTTATTGTGTAAAACTGCTTTTATTTTATTCATATTTATATCTTGATTCCAGTTGCTGTTATAAGATGAATTATTTAATATAAAAGTAGTGTAGGGAATTTTCTTAATGATTTGTGGAGCTATTTTTTTGATTTTTTCATCTGTTAGCTTCTTAGAGTCTCTTACTCCTAAATTAGTTAAGAAAGCAATATCTTCTTTTGATACATAAGAGGCCGTTACTACGATAGGGCCAAAGTAGTCTCCAGTTCCAACTTCATCAGAGCCAATTGTACTTTCATTGAAAAACACATTTTTATCATCAGTTTTCTTATCTTTTTCTTTACCACTAGTATCAATAATTCTACCATTTTTAATGCGTTCTTCTTCAATCCAAAAGCTTGCTTCAATGTCTGCTCCAATGCCTTGAAACATTACTTTTCCTGATTCATATAGAGTAGTTACACAATCAAAGTCTTTAACTTGAAATATTGAATATGGGGGAGGAGTGGGTATAGCTCTATCTTGATAAAACTCGATCATTTTTGATTTTAAATTATCACTTATTTTAAATACTATTGTCATTTTGGACCTCTATTTCATATTTTTAATTTTTGATACTATAATTTTATTTATTCTTCTAGCAAAAGGAACCACATTATCATTATAAGTTTCGTCTAAAGGTACCCATTTTACATCGCTATTTTCAGTTTCTAATATTCTTATTTTTTCCATGTCTTTGTTTTTTGCTATTAGTAAATATAATATATCATAATGAAGATGTTCTGAAACGTATTTCCCATGTTTAATATGTCCTGGAACACCTCCTATACCTATATTGATTGGACTAAAACTATAAGGAACTACATGTAAACCCGTTTCCTCTTCAACTTCTCTTATGGCTACATTTAAAAGATTTGATTCACCATCAGCATGACCGCCTGGGTATATATATCCATTTAAAATATTATGTTTTAATAATAACGCTTTTGAAAAGTCTTCATTTACGACAAATGCTGATGCTGTGATATGCCCAACTAAATTATCTCTAGTTAAAATGTTATCAAAATGATCTATGAAATATAAAAAAGATTGTTTATCTCTTTCTTCAATTTCATTTGTTGGGTTGAAATCTAGAACTATTTGTTTTATTATCTTATTTTTTTTTACTAATTCTTTATCCATTTTGACACCTCATGTATATATCATAACATATATTTCTTTATTTTTCAAAAAATTTAGTATATAATGAATATAGGAGAGTGATTATATGACAATATTAGATTCGGTCATTATTTTATTTTTGTTGTGTGGTGCAGTATTAGGGTTTAAACGAGGAGCAATTAAAAGTTTAGTTACACTTGTTGGTACAGTAATATTAGTTATAGTTTGCTATTATTTAAAGAATCCAGTAGCTGATGTTCTTTTTAAATTTTTACCATTCTTTAAATTTGGAGGTGCATGGCAAGGACTGATTACATTAAATATTTTATTATATGAATCTATTGCTTATTTACTAGTATTTATAGTTCTTTATAGTATTTTGGCTTTACTAATTAAAATATCTGGAATTATTGAATTTATTTTAAAAGCTACAATCATACTTGGAATTCCCTCAAAAATTATTGGTGCGGTTCTAGGATTTTTAGAGGCTGTTGTATTTGCATTTTTACTATTATTTGTATTACTACAGTTTAATGTAACTAGTGAGATGGTTAGCGAAAGCTCTGTAGCAAGTAGTATTTTAGATAAAACGCCAATTATAGGAAATATTACAAATGATACTTATAGAGCTATTAAAGAAATTGAAGACTTAAGTAAAAAATACGAGAATACTACTAATAAAGATGAATATAATAGTGAAATCTTAAAAATAATGCTTGATTATAAAGTTGTAACACCTAAAGTTACTGAAAAGTTAATTAAAGATAAAAAACTTGATTTTAATGGAGCAACACGTGTTTTAAATGAATATAAGGAGGAGAATCATGATTAAACATTTAGAGAGTGAGAATATGAATGATGTAATAAAAGAGGGGTTATGGATTGTAGATTTTTACGCTGATTGGTGTGGCCCTTGTAAAATGCTAGGCCCTGTACTTGAAGAATTAAATGAAAATGTTTTAAAAGTAAATGTTGATTTACATGGTAGTCTTGCTCAAGAGTATGGGGTAATGAGTATTCCAACTATTTGTTTCTTTGTAAATGGAGAACTTAAAAATAAGGTGATTGGATTCAGAAATAAAGAAGAAATAAATAGCATAATTAAAAATTTATAGGAGCATAGTATGGAGTATTTAGATGCATATGATGAAAACAAAAATTATATAGGTAGGTTTAGCAGAGAAGAAGTTCATTCTAAAGGCTTATGGCACAATACCGTTCATTGTTGGCTTTATGATGAAGAAGGTTATGTATATTTTCAAATAAGAGAAGATGCTAATAAGCTTTACACTACTGCTTCTGGCCATGTTCAAGCTGGTGAGTCCATTAAAGAGGCATTTGGAAGAGAAGTAAAAGAAGAAATTGGCATCGTTGTTAATTATGATGAAGCAGAATTATTAAATGTAAATATTTGGAAAATGGATAAAGAGAAGAATGGCTTTATTATAAAAGATAGAGCTTTTGCTAATGTATATTTGCTTAAAATAAAGGATGATAATTTGCAATTCAATTTCTTAGATGGAGAAGTTGTTGGAATAGCTAAATTAAAAGCAGAAGATGCTTTGAAGCTGTTTTCTAATGATTGCGATATAATTAGCGCTACTATTATTGATAAAGAAAATAGAAGACAAAGTAAAGAACTTAAAAAAGATGATTTTTTGCTTATGAAAGGCGAAACTTTAAATGGAAAATACAGTGCTATTTTAGAAGCTATAAAGGAAAAATAAATTTCCTTTTTTGTTTTATAATTAGAGAAATTTCTTTAATAAAAAAAGCCTTATTTATTTTTTAAGGCGATTTTATTTAAAACGTTTATTTTAATAAGTGTGCTTCCTATTAAAAAGATAGTTGATGTTATAATTAATATGGTAGCAATAATAATGCTTCCAGTTTTTTCTTCTTCTATTTTAATAGCATAAATAAGAAGAATAATAGCTGATAAATACCCAATAATAGCATATAGATATAATCTTAGTAAACGAACTTTTAAATCAGATTTTTCATATTCTTTTTTATATTGGTCTTTTACACGTTTTCTTTTTTCTTTCGTTAAAGTAAAATAATATTTTTTCATTTTTACACCTCTAAATACATTGTACCACAAAAAAATTAAATTTACATTAGTTATTTTACGTGATATAATGTGTTTGATTTCATATAGTGATAGTGAGTAGGTGATTTTATGAAACAACAAGAGAAACCATCTTTTTATGAATATATTTGGCTATTTGTATTTGGTTGTATTTTGGGGTTTATTATAGAAACACTTTGGCACTTTATCAAAAATGGAATATGGATAAATAAACAAGGATTGGTTTATGGGCCTTTTAAACCAATTTATGGCTTTGGTTTAGTTTTACTTGTTTTACTTATGTATCGTTTTAAAAACAAAAAAATATGGCAAAAATTTGTTATTGGGACAATAATAGGAAGCGCTTTTGAATATTTTGGCAGTTTATTTCAAGAAATATTTTTTGGCACTTCTACATGGAATTATTCTACTTTTCCATTAAATATTGGTGGAAGACTTTTTTTACCATATTGTTTTATTTGGGGCATATTTGCAATACTGTGTATTGATTATTTATATCCAGTTATAAAAAATCTATTTATGAGGATTCCCAAAAAAGTGGGGAAGATAATAACTATTATTGTGGGGATTTTAATGCTTATTAATATAATTATTACTGTATTAGCAACAATTGGATATTCTAATCGTACAAATGGGATAGAAAATACTACGTCAGTAATGAAGAAAATTGATGAATTATATCCGGATGAATTTATGCAAAAACACTTTCCAAAACTAAAAGTTGTAAAAAAAGATAAAAAATAAAAATTTTTTGTTGCGTTTTATAAATTTTATGATATAATTAAATAGCGTTTATGAGTTGTCTCCTTAGCTCAGCTGGTAGAGCAACTGACTCTTAATCAGTGGGTCTAGGGTTCGAATCCCTAAGGGGACACCATTAATAGTTTATTTGATGGCCAGTTGGTGAAGCGGCTTAACACACTGCCCTTTCACGGCAGCATTCACGGGTTCGAATCCCGTACTGGTCACCATCTTGGGATTGTAGCTCAGCTGGTTAGAGCGCACGCCTGATAAGCGTGAGGTCGGAGGTTCAAGTCCCCCCAGTCCCACCATTAAGAAATTATCCGAACCCCTCAAAGGTTCGGTTTATTTTTGCATCACTTTAGTATGTATTTGGGCTAGGGAAAACTCTCATTTAGAGTCTCAATTTTTTGAGACTTTTTCTACAGTATTTTTACTATTTACTATTCATTTTTTTATAAATATGACAAACGGTAAAGCAGATTTACAAAAATTTGCTTTTTTCTAAGAGTTTGGAACTTTTTTCTAAAAAACAGGGATTATTATATTGTAGGTGATAAATATGGCTAGCTGGTTAAACCTATATAAATTTAATGAAATATATGATAGTACACATTTAGATTTGTTTAAATATGTAATTATTAAATGTCATAATATCAATGATACACAGGATATTATACAAGATACATATTTAGAGTTATGGAACATTTTAAATAAAAAGCCAATTACAAAATGCAACTGGCTTACATACCTTGAGATCTATTTGATGTATGGTCAATAAGAGCTTCATCTGAAATTTTTATATTCATATCAAATAAAACTGTTGGATTTCCAACAAACATATATTTACCAAATAAATGCATTAATTTTCCTAGCTGAATTTGACTATATCCTTCTTCGTCAACTTCTGGAGCTACAAATGGTCCAACCGTTTCAGCTGCTTCTGGAGGCATCTGTTTTAGTAATTCATTATGGTGGGATTCAAGTATTTTTAGCCCTTCTTCAGTAAATTTCACCCCTACATATTGATTTAAATTAAATTCTTTCATTTTCTTCACCCATACTAATTATACCACAAATTTCCATTTTAGCTAGGATTTTATAGAAAATGTTATAATTTATTTATATATAGGTGAGAAATGAAAAAAGGATACATTCGTATAAATAAGGAAACTCGAAATATAAAATTTTGAGTTTTAATATGCTAAAGTTTATGATATAATATTTATTGAAATTAAATTAACTGAAGAGGTGCTTGCTATGGAATTTGATTTTACTAATGATGTAAAACTGTTTATGGTTTTTGACATATTAGGAGATACTGAAAGAACTGGGCCATTATTATGGCAAATAAATAGAAAAAGACTAGAGGATGTTAAAAATCATATTTTAGATTTATTAATAATTGCAAGAATATTAAGAAAATATTTTCCAACTAGTTTAAACTTTGATAAAATTATAGATTACATTTTGTGCCACGATTTACCGGAGGCTATTACCGGAGACATTACAAAGTTTGAAGGTATATCTGATGATGAAATAAAACGAGTGACTAATCTAGCCATTGATTATTTAGTCGATAAATTTAATGGCGTTTTAGATTTAAAAACTATTTTATATAACTATGAAAATAGAATGGACATTGAAGCTAAAGTTGTTCATATGATTGATAAGGTTCACTCTGCATCTACTTTTATAAAATATCAAACCGAGCAAAATATCAATATGAATGATCCTAGAATTATACCAGAATTAAGAAATCACCCATTCGTAGTAGAAAAAATCGCTGAGGGTAAAGATCTAGCTGATATTTTTTATGAATTCCATATAAAAGCTGTTAAAATCACTAATGATGAATGTGAGTTGTATGGTATAAATAGAAAAGATGCTGATAGTATAGTTAGTGCTATAAGAACTTTCGCTAGTGAATTATATAAGCAAAAATTAAATGGAAGCTTATTAAAAGTTAAAGATGATTTTCCCAAAAGTGCTATGGAATATAATAGAAATAAATAAAGATGATTGCATTTCGTTAAATATTTAATATCAAACTCGAACATTTTTGCTTCGAGTTTTTTATATATAAAATTATAGTAATAAATTAAATATAAAAAAAGAGTCTAAGACTCTTCTAAGAAGTATGCGTAATATTCTTCAAAAGTAATATTATTTTCATAAATATAAGTTGCAGCATCTACTCCAACATACCTCCAGTGCCATGATTCTTCGGCAAAGCCAGTGATATCCATTGTATCTTCTTTGTAGCGTTGAATAAATCCATATTCGTGGGCGTGTTTTTCTAGCCATTTATAACTATCCGATAGTTTGAATTTTCCTCCAGTAGTGGCATCTAAACTTACAATATCTAAAGATAATCCTGTTTGATGTTCTGAATATCCTGGTCTTGCTGCAATTGAATCAGCATATTCACTACCATAAGCGTTTTTATAATCATCATAAATTTCTTTTTGAGATTCATAAGAACGATAACCTGAATTAATCATGAAATATATATTTTCTTCTTCATGAGCTTTGTTCCACATAGATAAAAATGCATCATAAACGATTCCTCTTATTTGATAACCCGAACCAAAAGAGTAGGTAGTACTCACGGTTACCAAATCATCTAATTTATACTCACTATTTAAATGATAATATTTATTTGCAATTAGTAAATAATCTTTAGTTGTGTCTGTATCTAGGTCAAATCCATATAATTCATAATCACGGTTAGCATTTACATAAGCAACAATTTTTTTAGGTTCGTAATCTTGATGGATTTCTTTAAAACCTAAATAACGATTTAAATTTCTTTTTAAATAATACTTTTCATTTATTAATAACAATAAGAAATCATTTTTTGGCAAGTTTATTAGTTCATTTATTTTTTCATCAGTGGTTTTTTCGTTTAAAATTTTGATTTCATCTAATGTGTACCCGACTTGTAAAAGCTTATATTCATTAGTTTTTTGATATTGTTTTTCATCATATACTTTTTTCCCTATAAAACAAGCACAACAAATAATAATTACAAGCCCAATTAATTTCCATATTTTTTTCTTCACTTTTAGCTTTTTCTTTTTCATATTATCACCATTACTATTATAACAATAAATAAAGTGTTTGACAAACACTTTATTGTAGTGTAATATTAATTATAGGGAAAGTAAAGGAAGCAGTGTATGAAAAATAATAAAATTATTTTAGGATATTGTCCAAATTTTAATAAAATTAATAATGCTGATTTTTTAGAGGGAGATCATATCTCTAACCAATTAGTAAAAATATATAAAGATTTTATCTTTAGCATTGATTTAAGCAATGTTGAAGAGATAAATGAAGTTCGTGAAATTGATAAAATTATGGGGAAATACGTAGATGATTATTTTTTCCGTAAAACTATGCAAGAGAAGCTTTTGTCAATTAGAGTTAAACAAAGTATTACAAATAAGATTAAAGCAATTGTTTTAAGTATTATTGAATTATTTAGATCTTTAGAAGAAGAACAAACAAGAAAAATATATGTTTCTAAATGGATATAAAAGTAAATAAGCGCAAATGTGTTTATTTTTTTTTTAATTTTTGATATAATGATGAAAATAAGTGTGAAATGAGTGATATTATGAATTTTTTAGAAAAATATAATATTTATATAAAGGAAGAATTGCTTCTTACTGCACTAACTCATAGTAGTTATTCTAATGAACATCATGTGCCTAATTATGAACGATTAGAATTTTTAGGCGATGCTGTATTACAATTAATTACTAGCCAATATTTTTATCAAAATTATGAAGTGGAAGAAGGAGAACTTACTAAAATTAGGGCTAGTTTTGTTTGTGAAAGCGCTTTAGCAAAATATTCAAAAGATATTGGAATTGATAAGCACATTCGGGTAGGCAATGGGCAGTTAAAAGATATTAATGATACAATTATTGCTGATTGTTTTGAAAGCGTATTAGGAGCTATTTTCTTAGAATGCGGTTTTGAAGTTGCTAAGTCATATGCGCTAAAGGTTATTACTCCATATATTAAAGAACACTATATATTTTTAGGGGATTATAAATCGAGACTTCAAGAAATGGTTCAAACAGATAAAAAAAGCTTAGAATATCAATTAATCTCAGAATCAGGTCCTAGTCATGATAAAACATTTACATTTAATGTTGTAATTGATGGTATTATTTATGGCACAGGAAGCGGCCATAGCAAAAAAGAAGCTGAGCAAAATGCTGCTAAAGATGCTCTTTCAAAAGCTAGTTTAAGATAGAGGTGTATGATGTATTTAAAAAGTATAAGAGCACATGGATTTAAATCGTTCGCAGACAAAATAGATTTACAAATTAAAGATGGTATTACTGCTGTAGTTGGACCTAATGGATCAGGAAAAAGCAATATCGTTGATGCCGTACGTTGGGTTTTAGGAGAACAATCTGTTAAATCACTTCGAGGAAGTGATGCAATGAGTGATGTTATATTTTCTGGATCTAAATCAAGAGATGCATTAAACCGTGCTTATGTTGCTTTAACATTTGATAATAGTGATCACTATTTAAATAGTGAATTTAATGAAATTGAAATAAAGCGAATTATTTATAAGACGGGGGAGAATGAATATTATATTAATAATAGTAAAGTAAGACTTAAAGATGTTACCGATCTATTTATGGATACTGGTGCTGGAAATGATTCATTTAATGTCATTTCTCAAGGCAATGTATCTGATATTATTAGTAGTAAACCAGAAGCTAGAAGAGTAATTTTTGAAGATGCCGCAGGCGTTTTAAAATATAAGAAAAGAAAAGAAGTAAGTTTAAAAAAATTAGAAAAAACAAAGGAAAATATCACTCGTATTAAACTTGTTATTGATGAACTTGAAAAGACTGTAGAGCCTTTAAGAAAGCAAAGTGAAATAGCTAAAAAATATTTAAATTTAAAAGATGATTTGAAAAATATTGAAATTGCTTTAATAGCTCATGATATTACGACTATTAATTTCGATTATAAAAAAATTAAAAGTGAAGTAGAAGCTTTAGAAAAAGAATTAGCTACTATTAATACAAATAACGCAGAAGACAATACAATATTAGAAAAATTAAAATTAGAAAATTTAAAATTAGAAGAAGACATTACCAATAAAAATAATGAGTATGTTAAACTAACGGAGAATTTAGCTAGTTTAGAGGCAGAAAAATTAGTTACAATGGAACGTCAAAAATATGAGTTTTCTAAAGAAAATATAGAAAGCACTTTATTAAAATTAAAAGAAGAAGAGTTGGAACTTAAAAAAAATTATGAATTAGAAAAAAGATCTCTAGATGATATTAATGAAGAATTAAAAGAAAAAACATTTGAAAAAGACAAAATAGATAATGATCTAATTGTAAATAAGGTAAAAAAGACTACTTATTTTACTAAGATAAATGAAGCTCAAAAAGAAGTTATGCAATTAGAAAATGAAATTAATATTCTTGAAGGGAATATCGAATCATCTTCTAAAGTTCCACAAGCAGTTAGAAGCATATTACATAATGTAAGACTTAATGGTGTTCATAATACTATTGGGTCTATAATAGAAACAGAAGATATGTATGTAGCTGCAATTGATACAGCTCTTGGAGCTTCTGCTAATTTTTTGATCGTAGATAATGAAAGTGTGAGTAAATCTTGCATTTCTTATTTAAAGGAAAATAAGCTTGGTAGAGCGACATTTTTTCCAATGAATATTATTAAGCCTAAGTTTATACCTGATAGTGATATTTCAAAAATTAAAATATTAGATGGTTTTATTAATATTGGGAGTTCTTTAGTTAAATATGATGAAGTTTATGATAATATTATTAAAAACCAATTAGGAAATGTTATTGTTGCTGATAATATTGATTCAGCAAATAATATAGCAAAAGTCTTGGAATATCGTTATAAAATAGTAACAATTGATGGAGAGGTATTATATCCAGGCGGATCTATTACTGGTGGTACACTAAAAAATACAAATAGTTTTTTAAGTGATAAGTCAAAATATAATGTATTACAAGAAAAATTGCAATTAAAAAAGGTGGAACTTGAACAATTAAATAAAGAATATGATGCATTTAATAATTTTCTTTCTTCTTTACAAGAAAAGGAAGAAAATTTTGCTAAAGAATTAATTAGAATAAATGAATTAGTATCTTCAAGAAATATAAAAGTAAAAAGCTTAGAAGAAACATTAGACAGAAAATCTTTAGAAATTAAGGGTAATGAAGAAATTAGTGATCAAAAATTAGATAAAAAGTTAGTTAGTATTTTAGAAGAAACAAATGAAGTTACATTAGAAAAAGAAAATGCTTATTTACAACTAGAAAAATTAAAAAAGAAAAAATCAGAATTATCTTTACAAATTAGTGAAAAAGAAACGAAATTTCATAAAATTAATAGTGAATATAACAAGCTTCAAAATGACTTAAAAGATAGCGAAATTAAATTAGGAAAATATGATGTAAAATTAGATAACTTGTTAATTCATTTGTCTAAAGATTATGGCCTTACTTATGAATATGCTAGAAGTAATTTTGAACTTGATTTGCCAATTGATATAGCTCGTGAAAAAACTGAACAGTTAAAAAAAGAAATAGGAAAACTTGGTGAAGTAAATATAGGAGCTATTGCTGAATATGAGCGAGTTAGTGAACGATATAACTTTCTAACAAATCAAAGTGCTGATCTAGAAGAATCAAGTAGGGAACTTCATAATATTATTGAAGAGATGGACACAATTATGATAGAAAAATTTAAAACTACTTTTGATGCGATTAGTAAAGAATTTAATTTAGTATTTAAAAAATTATTTAAAGGTGGTCATGGAACACTTAAACTTACTAATCCTGAGGACATTCTAAATACTGGTATTGAAATAGAAGCAGAACCACCAGGAAAAAAATTAAATTCAATTTATTTGCTTTCTGGTGGTGAAAAAACATTAACTGCAATTGCATTGTTATTTGCAATATTGAATGTTAAACCAAGCCCATTTTGTATTTTAGATGAAGTTGAAGCAGCGCTAGATGAAGCTAATGTAGATACTTTTGGACATTACTTGCAAGAGAAAAAAGATAAAAGTCAATTTATTTTAATTACACATAAAAAGAGAACTATGGAATATGCTGATGTATTATATGGTATTACAATGCAGGAATCTGGTGTAAGTAAAATTGTTAGTGTAAATTTAGAAAGTATTTAATAATAAAGAAAAAATCTAAAGAAGTCTAATCTTTAGATTTTTATATTTCACGATATTTTTCTTCATCTTTAAAAGGATTTTTAGGATCAATTTTATCGACAAATAAAATTCCATTTAAATGATCCATTTCATGTTGAAAGGCAACACTTATATCTTCACGAACTCTAATTTTAAATGGGACTCCGTTTATATCTTGAGCTTCAACAGTGATTCTAGCATATCTTGGAACAATACCTTCAACTTCACGATTCACACTTAAGCATCCTTCACCTTCACCGACATAGATTTGCTCTTCACTATGAGTAATAATTTTAGGATTAATTAAAATATAATTTTTAAATTCTTCATTATCAAGTTCTTCTACAATTACAAATATTCTTTTTGGCTTTCCTATTTGAATGTAGGCTAGTCCCATTCCTGGACGTAAGTTATACTTTTTGATATATTCATCTATTTGACTCATGGTTAGATATGTTATCATATCATTGATTGTTTCTTTATCTTCTTCTGATAAGGGAAACTTTACTTCACTACTTACAGTATGAAGCAATTTATCTTTTTCATCTAATATTCTTATATTTGGAAGTTTCATTTACTTCACCCCTTAAACATTTTTTATTCTAACACAAAAAATTGTTTTTTTCAATTATGTGTGATATAATACGATAAATTTTGGATGTGGTTTATGTGCTGGTATATAGAATATGTTGTGAAAAAGAAGTAGATTATATTCTTAATTATGAAGCATTTTACAATATAGGGAACGTTAATATAGTTAGTAGTTTAAATACCCACCAATATGAGCCTGGCTTGTTTTATATGCATTTTTTTCAAAATTATAAAAGTATATTATATATGGAGCCTAAATATCTTAAATATGTATGTATTTATGATATTCCAGAAGAAGTTTTAGAAAAATTTAAAGGATATGGAATGTATTATACATATCCTTATCGGGAAACATTTGCGGTTGCCGAATATGCAATACCTTGTACACAAATAAAGTTTTCTTATTTAAAAAAGGTTGAACGTTTATTAAAAAATGTAACAGCAGAAGATTTTATTGATCAATCGCTTGATAAAATGGCTTTTGAAACAATATATGATTCTTCTAAAATCATAGTGCCAAAAAGAAAAAAAGGGAGAACTTCCCATTCTTCCTAGTTATTGTTGTTACCGAAATTCCATCCGGCACCAATTATGATTATAAGTAGTATGAATAATACGATCCAGATTGCTCCACCAATACCATAACCACTAGTATATCCGGCATATCCTGTATTACAACAAGGTGCATATCCACCATAGCCTCCGCCATAGTAGCCATTATTTCCATAATAATACATATTTGTACCTCCTTTATGTATCTAATATAGTTTACTCTAGTTATCATCTTTTTGACATTAAAAAAACCTACTTTTTAAAATTTCTTTTAATTATTTTAAATATATGATAAACTTATTATAGGTGAGGATATATGAAAAAACTGTTTTCTAAAATGGATTTAGTACTTTTAGTTTTAATGGTTTTTTATAGTATTTTCGGCCTTATCATGATTTTTAGCGCCTCTAGTGTCTCAACTGTATTAAGATACAATGTAGCTCAGTACCATTTTTTTATTAGACAAGCTATATTTTTAGGTGTAGCATTTATATTTGGCTTTTTAATAATCTTAAGATTTCCTACCAAAAAATATCATTATTTTTCCAAAATACTAATATTGGGTATAGGAGGAATGTTAGTATTTTTGCTTGTATATGGAAGTATCTCAAATAATGTTAAGAGTTGGTTTAGTTTAGGACCTATTAATATTCAACCTAGTGAATTTGCCAAATCAATTTCGATTATATATTTAGCTTGTGCTTATCAATCTTTAGAACAGAAGAAAAATATGACCATATATAATTACATTTTTCCTGTAGCTTTATGCTTAATATTAGTGTTCTTAATTATTTTACAGCCGGATTTAGGGACTGCGCTTATTTTAGGTGGCATTATTTTCTTTATATTTATAAGTATTCCATCTGTTAAAAAAAATATTATTAAAATTTTAAAAATTGGTGTAGTGTGTTTAGCTATTGGTTTAGTTGCTATTGTATATAGTGGAACAAGTATTTTAAGTTCTTATCAATTAAAACGTTTTGAATTTAGAAACCCGTGTAGTAGATATACAGAAAGCACAGGATATCAGGTATGCAATGGGTTTATTGCAATTCATAATGGAGGATTATTTGGTGTAGGCTTAGGAAACTCTAGTCAAAAGTACTTATATTTACCTGAAAGTCATACTGATTTTATTTTTCCAATTATTGTAGAAGAGTTAGGAGCGATAGTAGGAGCATTTCTTATTATTGGATACGCAGTAATGCTTTACCGAATTCTTAAAATAGCAAGACAAGCAGAAAATTTAAGATTAAGCATTTTGGCATATGGCACATTTCTCTATTTGCTTTTCCATATTTTAATTAACTTATTGGGTATTTTAGCTTTAATTCCACTTACAGGGGTTCCTTTACCGTTTTTAAGCTATGGAGGATCATTTACTCTAAATGTAGTCGTGATGCTATTTGTAGTGGAAAGAGTATCAATAGAAAATCATAATTTAAAAGCAAAAAGAGAGCTTGCAAATATTAAAAATTAAAATTTGTTAATGAGAATTAAGAAATGGATAAAAGTTGATACGATTATTTTTCTATCTGCTATTATACAGTTCTTTTTTTATTGTTTTAAAACATAAAAGTATAACGATTATGATATCAATAATCTCAGCGATTACTAAGGCATACATTCCAATATGGCAAAGAGATAAAATCGACATAGTTATTAGTTTAGCTAGTATAGCTATTAATGTTATAATCATACAAGATTTAGCTTTTCCAATTGCTTGCAAAATACTTTGAAGGGGTCCTTCCAAATAAAATAAGACAAAAAAAGGAGAAAGGATAGCTATATAATCAGATCCATTTGTTGTATTATATAATGTAGTTAGAAGTTTATCTCTAAATAAGAAAATGAATAAAGAGAATATACTACCTACTAAAAATGATAAAATCATCGCTTGTTTTAACCTTCTTTTTACCATAGCGATATTTTTATGATAGTAAAATTTTGATATCTCTGGTAATAATGAAGAAGATATTGCGGCGATAAAAAAAGATGGCATAGATAAAAGAGAAATGGAGTAGGCATTATATGCCCCATATTCTTGTAAAATGAATGACATGGAGTAGCCGCTAAATAATAAAATATTTGTTAAAATAATTGGTTCGAAAAAGAATCCAATATTCCCGATTAGACGACTAGACACTGTTGGAAGGGAAATACTTAATATCTCTTTACTAGTTTCTATATCTGGTTTTAAATCTGTTTTATGAATACTGAATTTTTTAGGTAAAAAGAATAAAAAGGTTATAATTGATGCTAATTCAGATGCAATACTAATTAGAATTAAGCCTGTAACGGAATATACTATTCCTTTTTCTACTAAAGAAGGAATAAAAATGTAAATTAATAATATTCTTATAAATTGTTCAATTATATTTGACACTGTATGGGGTATCATTTTTTGCTTTCCATAAAAATATCCTTTTAGAACACTCGATATGGATACAAATGGAAAAGTAAGTGCCATCGACATAAGTAAAATACTACATCTTTCATCATGTAAAAGAGTGTTTGCGATAAAGTCTTTTGTAAGATAAATTAGAGCTATGACAATTATATTTAAAAAAAGAGAAATAAATGTAGCATTAGATAATATTTTTAGGCTTTTATATTTATTTTCACTTATTAATTTTGAAATGACTATAGGAAGTGAAAGAGTTGCAATTGTAAGAAGTAAAGAGTATGTAGGCATAACAATTGAATATAAGCTTATTGCTTCTGTTCCAACCATTCTAGTATATATAATACGAATTATAAATCCTAAAATTTTGGTAATAAGGCCTCCAAGCATTAAAATAAAAGTTGCTGTTAAAAATTTGTTTTGTTTCATGAAATTCCTCTTTCAAAAAAGCTTCAAATATTATATAATTAATTATATGAAAAAGATTATAATTTAGTAGGTGATTTTAAATGAATACAGAAATTAGATTTAAAACATTAAAGGAACTATATGATAGAGTAAAACCAGCTTTAACTAGTAAAGCTATAGAAATACATAAGAATGGATATTCTTATATTCATGAAGAAGATATATGGAATTATCTTAAAAACTATAAATGGGTTAATTCAAAAGATTTAGATTTAGGGAATATTGTTAATGATATATTTTTAGTAGATATAAATGAACTAGCTACTTATGTAAATGCAACTATTAAAGATTATCATAGGAACTTAGATGAGGATGAGAATTAGATGAAAACAGAAGAAAAAATTACTTTTGATAGTCTTTATGAGAAAATTAAAACTAATATTAAAGATACAGAAGATTTGCTAAAAATTAAAGAGGCATATCTTTATGCAAGTAAAATTCACGAAGGAATGAAAAGACTTAATCAAGAAGATTTTATTACTCATCCATTGCATGTAACAGATATAGTAAATGATTTAAATGTAGATGCTTCTACTATTATTGCCTCTCTTTTACATGAAGTTATGAATAATGGTGGAGTTGAGTATTCAGAATTGGAAGAAAAATTTGGTAGTACAGTTGCTACAATTGTTGATTCTTTATCAAAAATTAATAAATTGGAACTTGTAGATGATTCAGAATCTAGCGCTATTTATTTAAGAAAAGTTTTAGTGGGCTTAGCAACAGATGTAAGAGTTTTATATATTAAACTTGCTGATAGATTACATAATATGCGCACTAATTATGCAATTAATCCTAAAAAGCAAAAACAAAAAGCATATGAAACCCAGGCTGTGTTAATTCCTATTGCTCATAGATTAGGTATTAATTCGATTAAAAGTGAGTTAGAGGATTTATGCCTTTATTATACTAAGCCAGATGTATATCAAGATATACTAGATAAATTAAATGATTCCAGAGAAGAATTAAATGAAGCATTAAACGAAATGCAGGCAAGTATAACAAATATTTTAACTGAACAAGGTTTAAAGTTTAAAATTAAAGGAAGAGTTAAGAGTGTTCATTCTCTTTATAATAAATTATCATCTGGTAAGAAGTGGAATGATATTTATGATATTCTAGCCCTTAGAGTTATTTTAGAAGAAGTAAGTGATTGTTATTTAGCTGTGGGACTTGTTCATGCCAAATATCGTCCTATACCTAAACGTTTTAAAGATTATATTGCTATGCCTAAAGCTAATATGTATCAAAGTTTACATACAACTGTTTTTGGTGTGGATGGCCATTTATTTGAAATACAATTTAGAACTATTGAAATGGACGAATTTGCTGAAAAAGGAATGGCTAGCCATTGGTCTTATAAAGAACATGGAACTAAAAAAGTTCAACATATAATGGAACAGAAGTTGGAGTTATTTCGAAATTTGATTGAGACTCATAAAGATGTGGATGATAAAACGCTTGAAAATGAGCTTTCTAGTGATATGTTAGCTGAAATGATCTATGTATTTACACCTAAGGGTGACGTTGTAGAATTGCCACGTGGTGCTACGCCAATTGATTTTGCATATCGAATTCATTCAGATGTTGGAGATAAAACTGTAGGTGCGATTGTAAATGACACAATTGTCCCTTTAAACTATGAACTTGAAAATGATGATATTGTTAAAATAAAAACAAATAGTACCTCTTCTCCAAATAAAGATTGGTTGGGATTTGTTAAAACAAGCCAAGCTAAAAATAAAATTAAAGCTTATTATAGTAAACAAGAACGCGATTTCATGATAGAAAAAGGTAAAGATATTTTAGAAAAAGAACTTCGTAAGAGAAAACTTGCATTTAATGAAGTTATGAATGATGAAAATATTAAGAAAATCATGAAAGACTTAAAATTAGAGAGTATAGATGATATATATTTATCTATAGGATCTCTTAGATTTACTGCGGGGTACATTATTAGTTTAACAGTTGATACAAAAGAAAATGTAGAAGAAATGCTAATTGAGAAAGTTAATAATCGTGTACTAGAAGAAAGAAATTATAAAAATGATATAATTGTTGCTGGCATGGGTGATTTGCTTGTAACCCTTGCTAAGTGCTGTAAACCAGTAAAAGGCGATAATATTGTTGGATTCATTACAAAAGGGCAAGGTATTACTGTTCATAAATCTGATTGTGTAAATATTTCTGATAAAAAAGAAAGAATTATTGATGTTTCTTGGAATAAAGATTATGATACAACTTATTTTACAGATATTTATATTGAAACAGATAACGACAAGAATTATTTAACTGATATTGTTGCTTTATTTACAAAAAGAAATTTGAATATCATATCTTTTAAAACAAGAGAATATCCAACATCTAATGTATTTGAAATAACATTAAAAGTTAAGAATAAAGAAGATATTGATAAAATTATTACTGATTTAGAAATGCAGCGTTATATAGGGAATGTTAGGAGAAGCAAATTATGAGAATAATAGTTCAAAGAAGCAAAGAGAGCTGTGTGAGTGTAGATGGTAATATTACTGGTAAAATAAATAATGGACTTGTATTATTAGTTGGGTTTACTCATAATGATTCTTTAAAGCAGATTGAGAAACTTGTTAAAAAAGTTGTAAATTTACGAATTTTTGATGATGAAAATGGCGTTATGAATAAATCTATACTTGATGTAGGAGGATCTATTTTATCTATTAGTCAATTTACTTTATATGCTGATACTAAAAAGGGAAATAGACCATCATATATTGAAGCTTTAAATGGAAGTGAAGCTATTAAATTATATGATTTATTTAATAAAAAACTAAGTGAATATGTTAGTGTATCTACTGGTGTATTTGGAGCGGATATGCAAGTGTCTATTCATAATGATGGACCAATTACTATTTGTCTAGAATCATAAATTTTAATACTTAAATTTGAATTTTTATAAAAAAATAGTTTAAATAGCTAATTTAGTCGTTATTTGTAACTTTAAGGAAATGTGCTTTACATTTCTTTTTTTTCTTGCTATAATTCATTTTACTTTTGAAAAAGAAATGGAGAAGAATTATGATAAATAAAAAAACAAAAAGTGTAAGTAAACTAGAGGAAGCAATTGAATTTTATAATCAAGTTTTAGCACTAGATAATGATGAAGTATATATAATTAATTTAGTGAAAAAGCTTTCGGAGATTTTTATAGGTAAGGTAAGGCAAGGAAGTGCTGAACTATGTTTTTTGCCTCAAGATTTAAGAAGTTTGGGTGATTTTGATAGAAGCTGTATGAAGTTTATAGAATATGCTAAGATTAATTTAAGCGGTGGCGGATTTTTGATGATGGATAAATGCGGAACAATTATTAGTTTTGATGATGATCATGAAGTTGAATGTGAACTCGATTGTGGTAAAAATGTTTTTGAGTATTTAACAGAAAAAAATGATGAAAAAGCTTTAAATGATGCCAGAAATGTTATTAATCAAAACCTTTTTAGTTCAAAATTATATCAAGCAGTTGGAGAAAGACTGTATTTTACTGCAAACAAAGAGGTTTCTGGAGAATTTATCGTGAGAAATAGAATTATATGTTCATATGCGGATAAAATGAGTGAAAATCACCATTTTAAAAGTGTGCAAAGACATCTTTCTAGATATCAATCAGCCAAATAAATTTCTTGACTAATTTTAGTTTTTATAATACAATAAAAATATAGTAATTTTCTAAGGAAAGACCGAGTAAATATAAGTTTGCTTTAAAGAGAGGACTAAATGGTGGAAATGTCTAAGTAATTATATTTGAAAGACAGCTTTCTATATTAGAAAACGCAAGTTCAGGTTTGCGATAAAAATTTGAGAGTACTTAGTAAAATAAGGTGGCACCGCGGGTTATACTCGTCCTTATGTATTTTACTAAGTTTTTTATTTTAGAAGGGATAGAGAAAAATGATAGCAAAACAAAAAGGTACTTATGATATATATGGGGAGGACGCAAAATACTATAACTATATTAATAGTGTATTTACAAGAGTGTGTGAGTTATATCATTATGATTATATTAGAACTCCTATATTTGAAGCTAGTGAATTATTTCATAGAAGTGTAGGAGACGCTAGCGATATTGTAACAAAAGAAACTTATGATTTTAAAGATAGAGGAGATAGAAATATTACACTTAGACCAGAGGGAACTGCTGGGGTTGTACGTGCATTTATTGAAAATAAAATGTATGGTGATGTAAATCAACCAATTAAATTATTCTATAGCGGCTCAATGTATCGCTATGAAAGACCTCAAGCTGGAAGATATAGAGAACTATCTCAATTTGGAGTAGAAGTCCTTGGAAGCGATAATCCTTTGCAAGACGCAGAAGTTATATCTTTAGCATATCGTACACTTGAAGAAATGGGAATAGATAATATTACAGTTAAAATTAATACACTTGGTGATAAAGAGTCAAGAAATAATTACCGTGAAGCTTTAGTTAGCTATTTACAACCGCATATTAATGATTTATGTGATGATTGTAAAGCACGTTTTACCACTAATCCATTAAGAATTTTAGATTGTAAGGTTGATCATAATAGTGAAATACTTAAAAACGCTCCATCAATTCTTGATTATTTAAACCCAGATAGTAAAAAGCGTTTTGATACAGTTTTAGAATATTTAATGGAACTTGATGTAGACTATGAAGTAGATCCAAATATTGTACGTGGTCTTGATTATTATGATCATACTGTATTTGAGTTTGTAAGTGATATGAAGGAATTAGGTAATGCTAATGTTTTAGGAGCTGGTGGGAGATATAACGGCCTAGTAGAGGCTTTAGATGGACCGGCAACTCCATGCGTTGGATTTGCTTGTGGAATAGATAGATTAATGATTATTTTAAAAGAGTTAAATAAAGACAAATTGGTTAATGATTCTATTGATGTATATGTGCTTGCTGTAAATGAGGAAGAAAGAAGAACAGCAATTAAACTTGCGCAAGACTTACGTTGGTGTGAGGTTAAAACAGAAATGGATACTTTAGATAGAGGATTAAAGGCTCAATTTAAGCAAGCTGATAGATTAGGAGCTAGAACACTAGTAATCCTAAATAGTGAGGATTTGCAAAAAGGAGTTATTGCTGTTAAAGACAATTTAACAAAAGAAGAAACAAAAATAGATGAAAATGAAATATTAGATTATATTATAAGTAATTTATAAGGAGTGAAGTATATGGAAAATGTATATCGCAACACTTATTGTGGCGTTTTAAGGGGTACTGATGTTGGAAAAACAGTAAGGGTAGCTGGATGGATTAATTCTATTCGTAATTTAGGAAGTCTTGTATTCATTACTCTTCGTGATGAGACTGGAATTGTTCAAGTAATTAGCGAAGATGTAAATAGATTTAAAGATATTACAAGAGAATCTACAGCAACTATTACTGGAACTGTTAGAATGCGTTCAGATATAAATCCAAATATGCCTACTGGAGAAATTGAAATTTTACTAGAGGATATTACAATCCTTGGAAAGTGTATGAATGTTTTGCCTTTTGAAGTAAATCGTAGTAAAGAAGCTTCAGAAGAAACTCGCCTTAAATATCGTTATTTAGATTTAAGAAACCCAGAGGTACATGATAAAATTTTGCTTCGTGTTAAGGTAATAGACGCTATTCGTGAACTTATGAAAAGCATGAATTTCACTGAAATCACAACGCCTATTATTACCGCAAGTTCGCCAGAAGGAGCTAGAGATTTTGTCATTCCTTCTAGAAATTATAAAGGAAAATTTTATGCGTTACCTCAAGCTCCTCAAATTTATAAGCAATTATTAATGGTTTCAGGGTTTAATAGATATTTTCAAATTGCCCCATGTTTTCGTGATGAAGACTGCAGAGCTGATAGAACACTTGAATTTTATCAATTAGATTTAGAAATGAGTTTTGCTACTGATGAGGATGTATATTTTGTAGGAGAAAAAATATTTTATGATATTTTTACTAAATTTGGCAAAAAAGAAGTCTCAGCTCCACCATTTAGAAGAATTCCGTTTAAAGAGGCAATGGCTAAATATGGAAGCGATAAACCTGATTTAAGAAACCCTTTAATAATTGAAGATGTAACAGAAATATTTAAAAATACTGAATTTAATGGTTTTAAAAATAAAACCATTAAAGCAATTAAAATAAGTGCTTTAGATAAACCTAATTCTTGGTATAAAAAACTAGAAGAATATATGAAAGAAAAAGGCGCTTTAGGTCTTGCTTATATTAAGGTTGAAGAAAATAAAGAGTTAAAATCCACAATTACAAAATTTTTAAATGCTAGTGAATTAAGTGCCTTAACTAATATTTTAGATTTACAGGCAGGAAATGTAGTATTTATTATAGCGGATAATAAAAACCCAGAAAAGTTGGCAGGAGTTTTAAGAACTAAGCTTGGAAATGATTTAGATTTAATAGATCAAAATAAATATGAATTTTGTATTATTAATGATTTTCCAATGTATGAATGGAATGAAGATGAGAACAAATGGGATTTTGGACATAATCCATTTAGTATGCCAAATGGGGGATTAGAAGCTTTAAAAACTAAGAACCCAGGAGATATAGTTGCTTATCAATATGACTTTGTTTGCAATGGCTGTGAAATGGCTAGTGGTGCTGTTAGAAATCATGATATTGAAATTATGAAAGAAGCTTTTAATATTGCTGGATATGATGAAGAAGTTATTAAAAATAAGTTCCGTTCTTTATATACTGCATTTCAATTTGGAGCACCTCCTCATGCAGGAATGGCACCTGGAATTGATCGAATGATTATGCTTTTAAGCGATGAAGAAAACTTAAGAGAAGTTCAAATATTTCCACCAAATGTAAGCGGAATGGATGTACTTATGGGTAGCCCAAATGTACTTGACGAAAAACAATTAAGAGAATTACATATTAAGATAAGAGATTAAGAAAGGAAAAGTTAAAATGGACTTAAGAGAGATATTTAATAATATCAAAGATTATTTAGATAAAGAAGTTACTGTAAAAGGATGGATTAGAAGTCATCGTGATCAAAAGACATTTGGATTCATTGATTTTAGTGATGGAACTTGCCAAGAACATTTACAGATTGTTTATGATGATGGTTTAGCTAATTTTAGCGAAGTTCAAAAATATTTAGTTGGGTGTGCAATTGAGGTTGTTGGTACAATTGTTGAGTCTAGTGGAACACAAGATTATGAATTAAAAGTAAGTAAAATAGTGTTAGCAGGAGATTGCCCAGATGATTATCCATTGCAAGCTAAAGGAAGACCTACTAGAGAATTTTTAAGAGAAATTGCATATCTTCGCCCTCGAACAAATCTTTTCCAAGCTGTATTTAGAGTAAGAAGTGTTGCTGCTTATGCAATTCATAAATATTTTCAAGATAGAGGATATGTTTATTTTCATGCTCCTCTTATTACTGCTAGTGATTGTGAAGGTGCAGGAGAAATGTTTCAAGTAACAACTATCCCACTTGATAAGTTAAATGGTAAACCTGATTACTCTAAAGATTTCTTTGGGAAAATGACAAATTTAACCGTTAGTGGTCAATTAGAGGCAGAAACTTTTGCATTGGCTTATAAAAAAACTTATACATTTGGGCCAACTTTTAGAGCGGAAAATTCTAATACCAAAACTCATGCATCAGAGTTTTGGATGATTGAGCCTGAGATTGCATTTTGTGATTTAAATGGTGATATGGATATTATGGAAGATATGCTTAAATATATTGTTAAATATGTTTTAGATAATGCATCTAAAGAAATAGATTTTTTTGATAAATTTGTTGAAAAAGGCTTAAGGGAAAAATTAAATAAATTGGTAAGTAGTAAATTTACTAGAATAGATCATAAAGATGTAATTACTATATTAAAAGAAGCTAAAGTAGATTGGGAATTTAAACCAGAATATGGAGAAGATATTGCAAAAGAACATGAGCGCTATATTACAGAATATTTTGGAGGTCCTGTATTTATTAAAAACTGGCCAAAAGATATAAAGGCATTTTATATGAAACAAAATGAGGATGGTAAAACTGTTGCTGCTGTTGATCTTGAGGTTCCAGGTGCTGGAGAATTAATGGGTGGCTCTCAAAGAGAAGAAAATTACGAAAAGTTAATTGCACGTATGAAAGAATTAAATATGGATGATACAGGAATGGATTGGTATTTAAATTTAAGAAGATATGGTGGATGTATTCATTCAGGATTTGGAATGGGATTTGAAAGATTACTTATTTATCTAACAGGAGTAGATAATATACGTGATGTTATTCCTTACCCAAGAACACCAGGAAATTGCGAATATTAAAAATTGTATCAAGAAAGAAGTATTTTTCTTAAGAAAGAATAGTTAGGAGATAAGTATGAATAAATTTACCAAAGAAATGGTTGATGATTATGCTGAAAAGCTATTAATTGGCCTTACAGATGAAGAAAATAAAATGGTTTTAGATGAATTTGAAGCAATTGACAAATCTATTGATATCATTAATAATATAGAAGGAATCGAAAAAATTGAACCTATGACACATGCTTTAGATGATTTTTGTTTTAACCTTCGTGATGATATTGCAAAAGAATCTATTTCTATAGAAGATGCTCTTAAAAATGCCGCTAAAATTGATGGTAGGGAAATAGAAGTTCCGAAGGTGGTGGATTAATATGATGGATAAAAGTATAACCGAACTTCACGAGTTATTAAAAGAAGGAAAAATTACTAGTGAAGAATTAATCCATGAATCTTTAGAAAAATCTAAGCGTGTGCAAGAAGAGTATAATGCGTTTGTAACAATTTGTGATGATGCTAAACCTTGTACTATTACTGATGAGCTTATTTCTGGAATTCCATTTGGAGTTAAAGATAATTACTCTACAAAAGATGTTTTATCCACTGGTTCTTCTAATACATTAAAAAATTATGTCCCATTTTATACTGCGACTGTTATTCAAAATTTATTTGATAAAGGCGCAGTTATGGTAAATAAAACTGTTCTAGATGAATTTGGAATGGGCGGATCAGGAACAACTGGACACACTGGGCCTGTTTTAAATCCGTGGGATAGATCACGCATGTGTGCTGGATCTAGTGCGGGATCTGCTTGTGCAGTGGCTGCAGGAGTTTATCCATATGCAATAGGTAGTGATACTGGGGATTCTATTCGCAAGCCAGCAGCTTTTTGCGGTATTGTGGGATATAAGCCTACTTATGGCATGCTTTCTCGTTATGGCTTATTTCCTTTTGCTTCATCTTTGGATCATTCAGGGGTTTTAACTCGTAGCGTAGAGGATGCTGCAATTGTAGTAGATGCAATGAAAGGAATAGACCCAAATGATATGACTACTTGGGATTCAAGTAATATCCATTTGCTAGATTCATTAACTGGTGATGTAAGCGGCAAAAAACTATTTTATATTAAAGAGTTATGTGATATTAATAATTATCCAAAGGCATCGGAAGAATTAAAGATGCATTTAGATAATTTTCACAAAACATTAGAGTTATATAAAGATTTAGGTGTAAGTGTTCATGAAGAAAGTATAAATGAAGATCTTCTAAATGCAATCGCTAGTGTCTATGTAGTGATTTCTTGTGCTGAAGCAACTAGTAATATGTCTAATTTAACCGGAATTATATTTGGACCTAGAGGTAGTAATCCTAATGTAACCGAAATGATAAAGGAGCATCGTACTAATGGTTTTTCTCCTTTAATTAAGCGCCGCTTTGTAATAGGCTCTTATGTATTACAAAAGGAAAATCAAGAACGTTATTTTAGAAATGCGGGGAGAGTTCGCAGATTAATTGTCGATACAGTGAAAGAATTATTTAAAAAATATGATGGTTTAATTTTACCAGTTTCAAATGGACCAGCAAAATTATTAGATGCTGAGTCAGATATGGTAGATGATAATACAACTGCTTTAGAAGAACATTTACAAATTGGAAATTTTGGGGGATTTCCTTCAATTACTATTCCAAATGGTTTTATAAATAATTTACCTGTTGGTATTAATATTACTGGAAATTGTTATGAAGATGAAAAAATTTTAAACCTTGCTTATGCTTTAGAGTCTAAAATGAATTATAAAGGCCAAATTGCAAAGGAGGTAATAAAGTGAAAAAACAAGTTGCTGTAATAGGGCTAGAAATGCACTGCGAATTAAAAAGCAATTCAAAAGTGTTTTCTAGTGCTAGAAACTCTTATAGCGAAACGCCAAACATCAATATACAAGCACTTGATATGGCATTTCCTGGAACTCTGCCAATTGTAAATAAAAAATGCGTTGCAGATGCCTTAAAGGTAAGTATGGCACTAGGGTGCACTCAACCTGAATATTTGTATTTTGATCGTAAAAACTATTATTATCCTGATTTGCCAAAGGGATATCAAATAACTCAAATGGAATCTCCGGTTGGTATAAATGGAGAGATCCTAATTGAAGTTGAAGAAAAATTAATTCCTGTTCAAATTCATGATGTACATTTAGAAGAAGATACAGCTAGTTTAGATCATTACTTTAATACTTCCAATATTGATTATAACCGAGCTGGAGTACCACTTTTAGAACTTGTTACTGAGCCATGTCTTCATAGTGCTGAAGATGCTGTTGCATTCTTAGAACACATGCGTGATGTATATAAGTATTTAGACGTATCAGAAGCTGATACTAAAAAAGGACAAATTAGATGTGATGTAAATGTTTCTATTATGGATTGTGATGCAAAAGAATTTGGCACAAGAGTTGAAGTTAAGAATGTAAACTCTTTTAGTGGCGTTTATGATACGATTAATTACGAAATCAAAAGGCAAACAGAGTTAAAGATGCAGGGAAGATATGATGAGGTAGAACAAGAAACTAGACGATGGGACGAAGAATCTGCTACAACAGTGCATATGCGTAGTAAAGAAGATGCAGTTGATTACAAATACTTTGTTGAGCCTAATATTCCAAAGTATAAAATTACGAATAATTGGCTAGAAAACCTAAAAAAAGAAATTCCAAGGCTTCATTTAGAACGTAAACATGATTATATTAAGAATTATGGCTTGAGCCATTATGATGCTACTATTTTAGTAAAAGAAAAGGCTATAGCTGATTATTTTGAAGAATGCTTAAACCTTGGAATCGATGCTAAAGTAGCTTGTAACTGGATTACTACTCAAATACTTGGGGCTATCAATAAATTAGGTTTAGATATAAAAGATATTTTTGTTACGCCAAAACGTTTAAAAGATTTGACTGATGCTATTACTAGTGGAAAAATTAGTTCAAAACAGGCAAAAGATATTTTTAATAAAGCTTTGGATGAGAAAAAAGAAATATCAGAATATATTACAAGTGATAACGTTCAAATTAATGATGAAAGTGAACTTGAAGCACTAATTGATACAATATTAGATAGAAGTAAAAACCAAATTGAAGAATATCATAATGGTAAAACTAATTTATTTGACTATTTTGTAGGTCAAGTAATGAAAGAAACAAGAGGCAAAGCGAACCCTGTATTAACTAAAGAAATACTAAATAAAAAATTAAATGGATAACTTGTAGGTTATTCATTTTTTTGCTATAATATTTTTAATTTTTGGAGGAAATATGACAGAAAATTTGATATTTTTAGATTTTGACGGTGTAATAAATAATAATATTGATAAATTAACAATGGAAGCAATAGATACGTTAAAAAAATTAATAATTACCTATAATGCTAAGATTGTTGTTATTAGTTCTCTTTTGGGCAGTGGAGAAGAAGAAAGAAAAAAGAGATTTACTTTATATTTAAATAAATTAGGCTTTCATAATATTGATTTTATTGATCCCAATTTTGAAGGTTACTATTTAAATAAGCGTGTTCCTAGTAGAGCGCTAGGAATAATAGATTATCTAAAGAAATATCCAAATTTTCCTTATGTAATTTTAGATGATGAATTTCATACTCATTATCGTAGATTGGGGTTAAATTATTATAGAACTAATGGATCTAAAGGTTTACAAAAGAAAGATTTAGAAAAAATTGAGTTTAAGATAACTAATGGAAGAATATATAACGAGGTAGAATATCATAATATGGACGCGCTTGCTATAAATAGAGCGGTAAGTAAACTTGTGCGTACTTTAAACTTAATTGAAAGAAAATAAAGTGTAAAGTGTCATCTTATTTATTGAATATAAAATTTATATTATGATATAATAAAAATACCTAGAGGATATAGTTTATTTTTCATAAAACCGACTATGTGATAATTTAGGGAGAATAATTATATGTGGAGTTGAAAGCTGATATGTAGTATAGTCAGAATCCGGAAGCATATATGTTTCTTACCACCTGCGGTCATGCGGGATTTTATCATAAATAAACTTTCCATCTGGGTTTTTATTTGCTATAATAATTCCAAGTGGTGATATTATGTTTGAGAGACTTTTAACGATTATTAGTGAACACGATTTAAATAAAATAAAAAATGCAAAAATTCTATTAGTAGGTGTTGGAGGAGTTGGGGGATATGCTCTAGAATCACTTATTAGAAGTGGGTTTGAAGATATTTCTATAGTTGATGGCGATGTAATTAATATTAGTAACTTAAATCGTCAAATTATATCTAAAATGGACAATTTGAAGCATTCTAAGGCACAAGAAGCAAAATTAAGAGCAATTTCTATAAATCCAAATGCTAAAATAAATGCTATAGAAGAATTTTTAACTAAAGAAAATTTTTCAAGTATTATTAATGATTATTATGATTATATATTAGATGCTTGTGATGATATTCCAATTAAGATAGAATTAATTAAATATGCAAAAGAACATAATATCAAAATTATAACTTGTCTTGGAACAGGAAAAAAACTAGATCCAACCAAATTAGAAATAACTACTCTTAATAAAACTTATAATGACCCTCTTGCAAAAAAGCTTAGATACTTATTAAAAAAAGAAGATATTGATTTAAAAATACCTGTGGTATTTAGTAGTGAAGAGGCTATAAAAACAGAAAATATAGTAGGCTCAGTAATATTTGTTCCAGCAAGTGCTGGTATACTTCTTGCAAATTATGTTTTTATGGATATTATAAAGACCCAAAGTTAATCCTCGGGTCTTTTTCATATCTTTCTATATTTTCTTTTAATAATTAAAGCAAAAATATTAACTCTGGAAGGTTATGAATTTTGAATAGTGACTCCAGCTTATAGTTACAATGTAGCTTTGCTAGTCCTTGTTTATGAGAAACTCAGATAATATTTCTGGGTTTTTATTATTGATTACAATATCATATATTATATTAATAATTGGTATTCTTATTTTCCTGTTTTTAATGAGCTCTTTAATAGATACAAGAGTATCATATCCTTCAACGGTATTTTCTTTTAAGAATGTATCTATTTCATTTCTACTTGATTTTTTCCCTAATAAAACTCCAAAACGGTAGTTTCTGCTTTTAACACTTGAGCAGGTAAGAATTAAATCACCAATACCTGCAAAAGAAAGAATAGTTTTAGGATCACATTCTAGCTTTAAAAGCAATTCTTTTATATCATGTATTGATTCAGTGATTAAGAAAGCTCTTGTTGATTCAGAATAACCTAATCCTTCAAGGATACCTGAAGCTATTGCAATAGTATTTTTTATACATCCACATATTTGAGTTCCATATATGTCATTATTAGGTCTTAATTTTAAACGGTTACTTGATAATGCTTCCATTACCATTTTGGTAGCTTTTTTAGAAGTAGATGATATAGTTAATGCCACTGGTTCTTTACTTATAATATCTACAGCAAATGATGGCCCAGATATAACTGCAATATGTTTTGCTTTTAAACTTTTTGATACGATATCTGATAAAAATGCATTTGCTTCTATCCCTTTAGTTGCAATACAAATAGGAGTTAATTTATTAATATGATTTTTCATATTATCACATACACTATGGATATATTTAGCAGATGTAGCTAAAATAATTAAATCAGCACTTTCTAAGGCATTTTTAATATTTCCTGTTAGTTTAATTGACTTAGGTATAAAAACGTCTGTAATCGGCTTTAAATTGTGTTTTTTATTATAATTAGCAATTAATTTTTCATTTTCACTCCACATAATGACATTATGATTATTTTCACTTGCAAGTAAAGCTAGAGCAATACCATAAGCTCCTGTACCAATTATACTAATATTCAACTTTCATTCCTCATTTCTTCATATAATTTATTTAAGTTTGATTCATATTTATTTTCTTTTTTATGATAATATTTTTTGTCTTTTAATTTATCTGGCAAATATTGCTGTTTAACATAACTATTTTTGTAGTTATGAGGATATAAATAATTAGGATTACCGTTTACAATATGCTTTGGAATAGATGCGGATAAACCTTTATTGATATCACTCATCGCTTCATCTATCGCCATTACTGTACTATTGCTTTTGGGCGATAATGCAAGTTCTGTTACAACTTGAGCTAAAGGAATTCTCGCCTCTGGTAACCCAACTAATTCTGATGCATGAATTGCAGCCATTACTTTTGGCCCCATAGCAGGATTAGCTAAGCCTATATCTTCATAAGCAATAACGCTCATTCTTCTATAAATACTATCTAAATCACCAGCTATTAAAAGTCTTGCTAAATAGTGTAGGGCAGCATCAACATCGCTTCCTCTAATTGATTTTTGAAAAGCACTTAATACTTCATAATGCCCATCTTCATTTTTATCATGAAAGAAAACAGGTTTATTATTAATTTTCTTAATTTCGTCTATTGTAATACTATGATTTTCACTGGAATAATATGCTACTTCAAGGGTATTTAGTGCATTTCTAAAATCACCTGCTGATATATTAGCAATAAACTCTAATGACTTTTTATCAATTTTAATATCAGGTAGTTCTTTTAAAGTTTTTTTTAAACCAACTATTATATCATTTACATTTAATTCTTTTAATTCATATATCTGACATCTGCTTCTAATAGCGGGATTAATTTTATGATATGGATTAGATGTTGTAAGACCAATTAAAATAATTAAACCAGACTCTATATGAGGTAATAATATATCTTGTTTATCTTTATTCATTCTGTGAATTTCATCAATTACTAAAATCATTTCACCATACATCTTAGCTTCCTCAATTGCTATATCAAAATCGGCTTTATTATTTGTAGTTGCATTTAAAAACTTTGATCTAATATTTAGCTCATTAACAAGCGCGCTGGCAATACTGGTCTTTCCAATTCCTGGACGCCCATATAAAATCATGGAAAAAATTTTTCCATTTTTTACTAGGTTTGTTAATACTTTACCATCTCCAATTAAATGTGTTTGACCAATTACATCTTTTAAGCATTTAGGCCTTAATTTATTAGCAAGTAATTCCATATAATCACCTAGATATATTATAACAAAATAATTCGTGTAAAAAAAGAGATTTTCTGTTATAATTAGATTAAGGTGATAATAATGAGCGATAGGGAAGATATCTTAAAAAATAATCCAGAACTAAAAGATTATATTGAAAACTTTTTATATACAGAATATAATACTTCAAAAAATACTAGAGATTCTTATGCTTATGATTTGCTTGGGTTTGCTGATTATTTTAAAAATATAAATGTTAAATATTTAAAAAAAGAAGATATTCAAGAATATTTAAGGGTTAGAAAAGAAAAAGCATCAAAGACAAAAGCTCACTATTTAACGGTTATTAATAATTTTTATAATTACTTAGTAAATAAAAAGATAATAAATATAAACCCTAGTAAAAGCATTAAAATGCCTAAAATAGAAAAAAAATTACCAGAATATTTAAGCGTTAGTGAAGTAGAAAATTTGCTTGATATTTCTGCTAGTAATGCTTATGAGCTTCGAAATAAAGCAATGCTCGAAGTGTTATATGCTACTGGTATGCGCGTAAGCGAATTAGTTGAACTTAAAATGAGTAATTTATATTTTGAAGATAATATGGTAAAAGTATTTGGTAAGGGTAGCAAAGAAAGACTAGTTCCAATTAATGATATTGCGATTGATGCACTTAACCAATACATTAGGTTTGGAAGAGGAGAACTCTTAGGGACTAAAGATAGTGAATATGTGTTTATTAGTAGTAGGCATACTCGTATTACAAGACAAGCTTTTTTTAAAATGCTAAAATCTTTATGTGAGGAAAAAGGCATTAAGAAAAATATTAGTCCACATACTCTAAGGCATTCTTTTGCAACTCATTTACTTAATAATGGGGCTGATTTGCGTATTGTTCAAGAAATGCTTGGCCACAGTAATATTACTACTACGCAAATATATACGCATCTAACTAATAAAAAGTTAGAAAATGAATATGAAAAACATCCTAATATAAATAAATAGAAAGAGATGATATAAATTGAAAAAAAGAATTTGTTATATTGATTTACTACGCATAATTGCCATTTTGGGGGTAATTATGATTCATGTAAGCTCAGAAAACTGGTATAACCCGAATATTAATTTAAATTGGGCACTAAATAATTTAGTAAATTCATTAGTACAATGGGGTGCTGCCTTATTTATTGTAATATCGGGGTCTGTTCAATTAGATAATGAGAAGTTTACTATAAAAACAATGTTTACAAAATATATTCCTAAAATTTTATTAATACTTATATTATGGCATTTTATTTATTATTTTTGGCAGTGCCGGGAATTTAGTGGAGAGAGAATTTTAGATTCTATTAAACGCTTTTTTATAGGAAAATCTTGGGCTCATCTATGGTATTTATATTTATTGTTAGGATTATATATATTTACACCAATATTAAAAAAATTAGTTAAAAATTTGGATAAAAGCGAATTTACTTATCTTTTAGTCTTGGGTTTTACTTTTACGTCACTTATTCCTACTATCGAAAATTGTTCTGGTATTAATATAATGAAATATATTTTGCCTTATAAAGTATTTACAGTAAGCATTTATGTTTTCTATTATTTATTGGGTAATTATTTAAAAAAATATGATATTAAAAAGCCATATTTTATACTTATTATATCAATAGTAGGATTAATAACTTTTAGTATTTTATCATACTATAAAGCCAAAGCAATAAGCACTCCATTTTCATATGCCGGACTTGCTAATATATCTAGTGTATTATTTATTATTTCAATTTTTCAAATATGCAAAGATAAATTTAAAGATAAAGAAAATAATTTAATTACTTTAATGGGTAAATTAACTTTTGGGGTTTACTTAATTCATTTTATTATAGAAAAAACTATTGTTTATAAGGGATTAAATCCTATCATGATAAACCCATTAGTTGGTAATATTATTGTTTCAATAACTGTATTTATAATATCTTACATATTAAGCTATATTATGTCTAAGCTTCCAATCATAAAGAAGACTATAGGATGTTAAAAAACTAAAAAAACCACATAAAATCGTGGTTTTTAATATTTTTAATAGATTGATTAACGAGTTTCTCTATTTGATCTAGTATTTCTAGAACTTTCGTTATTATTATTTCTTGAATTTCTAGAACTTCTATTATTTTGATTATTTCTAGAATTCTTTTTATTATTTTGATTTTTCATTTTTCTTTTACCTCCCACTATTATTATGGATTAAAATATATGACTCATTCATATAATTTAATGGTGATTTTATGGAAATAATTGGTGCTTTGCTAGTATCTACCATTGCAGGTTTATCTACTGTTTTAGGCGGTTTAGTTATATTTTTTAAATTTGAAAGCGATAATATTAATAAATTTATTACTGCATCTTTAGCTTTTTCACTTGCGATTATGATTGGTATTAGTATAACAGATTTAATTCCAGAATCAACTTATATATTACTATCTCATAATGGAATAGGAGAGGGGATAGTTTATTCTATTATAGCTTTTTTAATTGGTATTGTTCTAATTAAGTATTTAAATAAACTAATTAAGAAAACTGAAATGAAAAGTAATGATTTGTATAAATTAGGTATACTTAATATGTTAGCTTTAATACTTCATAATTTCCCTGAGGGGATTGCCACTTTCATGAGTTCTTATAAAGACATCAATTTAGGTATTAAACTAGCGGTGGCTATCGCATTTCATAATATTCCTGAAGGTATTAGTATTGCTGTTCCTATTTATTATGCTACAGGTTCTAAAAAAGAAGCAATATTTAAAACTCTATTATCAGGCATTGCAGAACCTATAGGAGCCATATTAGCTTATATATTTTTAAGCAAATATATTACTGATTCATTAATTAGTATTATTTTAATTTTAGTAGGAGGAATTATGATTACTCTAGCTATAGAAGTAATACTTCCTAAAGCAAAAGAATATAGATTAAAAAAATATTTAAATTTAGGTATTATTATAGGTTCTCTTTTAGTTTTATTTAATTATTTAATGTTTTAATTTTTATTGTATTTAATAATGAATTATATTATAATAAACCTCACTTGAAAGGGTGGGGTTTATAGTGAAGAATGCTATTGCCGCTATAATATATTTGTTTTTTATATTAACTTCTTTTAAAAATAATTTTATTATAACTGTATTTTTATTATTAGTGAGTGTTATATTTCCTTTATCACTATTTTTGATTGATAGACTTTTTAATAAAAAAATTGATAGCTTGGGATTAACTAAAATTCTTAATTTTTGTGCAACATTAATGATTTTAATATCTTTTGTTTATACGGCTTCAACTTTATATTTGCCAAACATAAATATCAATAGTGATTACTTATACGCTGTTGCAAGTAGGACTATTTATTTTGCAACTTCGCTTTGGATAGTTTTAATATCTATATATTATTCTTCTAATTCCTTAGCAGTTAGAAATAATATTATTGTTTTTGTTAATTCAATAGAAACATTTATTGGTCAGAATCAATTAATTCATACTCTAATGGGAGTTATACTATTTATTACAAGTTCACAGAATAAGGAACTATTTATTGGTTTAGTTGGAACATATGTCTTCTACTTTTTATCTGAAATTAATAGGACATATATTAACGATAATCATAAAGAGACAATTAGCACAGAAGATATTCAATTTATAGTTATATTGTGTTTTTGCCTTATCTATTTCTTAGCATTGGTTGAGCAAATGATATTTTGCGTAACTAATGGCAGTAAAATAAAAAATGTATATAGTGGTCTAGCAATAATTGGTATTATAGTATTAACTTTAATAAAGTATAATCTAAATAAAATTAAAAAAAATATAATGAAAAAGAAATAACATAAATCTTTAAACAAATGAGTTAAAGTTATATTTCTGAGGTTTAAGTTAACATAATATATATTTTACGAAACTAAATTTTTCATAAAAATACTACATTTTAAGATTGTAGTTATATTTACTATGTTTAATCATATTTAACGCAGATTAATATAAGCAAACCCGTAAGTAAAATCAGAAAATTAAATTATAAAAAACATTTAACCTTTATTAAAATTACACATAGGCATTTATAACCTTATTATAAATTTAAATAAGGTTATAACGCGTGCATATATCATTATTTAATATATTAATAAGGTTATATATATGCAATAAAAAAGTAAAAGAATGTACTTTCACTTTCTGTAGCTTTTTACCCAATAATAGGGAGTGTTTTTCTCACTCTTAAATACATGTTCATACTTGGCTCCGTACTTTTTTAAAAAAGCAACATCGATTTTATTATTCTCTAATGCTTTTGTACAATCAGAATTTTCTGAATTTTCTGTAGTATAACATTTACCATTAGATATTTTTAGATAGTAGTCTGTTAAAATAATTTCTTTCCCCTTTTTTATAGCTTTTGCTAGAACTCGGTAAACATCTGTAGGTGCTGATATAGAAAAACTATATGTTTCAGCGCCTCCACATAGATAGTAGTCCCCTTCTAAATGGCATGCGGTTTTACTATCAATATAAAAAGCCTTAAATTCACTAATATCTTCACCATATATATCTTTATAGTTATCATTTAATTCTTCTTTTGATACTTTTGTATAATGACATGTGCTATCATCACTAGTAAGGGTTATCTCCCCTTTTTTACATATTTTTGCTTCATTTTTATTAGATCCTGTTATAGGTAACTCTCCTATTTCTTTATTTTCTGCTTCTAAATATGCTAAGCATAACTTATTTTCTAGTGAAATGTCATCTTTAGTAACTATTTTATCTTTATATACACTTAATCCATTACATTGAGATTCGTTTTCTTCACCTAAATAATGGTATAATTTTTTCACTTCTCCACTTTCTATATCTAATTCTTTGCCTTTTATTACAAAAAATATTCCTATAACGCTGATAATACATATAGATAATAAAAGAAGGAATTTACTATTTTTATTCATTAAACTTTCCTAGATTCTATTTCTGCTATTTTTTCTAGCACTTCTGAGGCATTATATTCATTTAATTCATTATATCCAAGTTCTCTTAAAGCTTGAATTTTAATTGTATTTAATTGCTGAGTTCTACTTAATTTTTCTTCATTTTTTTGTTCAATTTCTTGAACAAATTTTTTGTGGCTTTCAGTTAATTTACTTCGGCTTGCACCACCATTATTATAAAGTGTTAGTGCTGAATATAAAATGCTTTCAAATATAAATTGTCTATCTTCGTCAAATTTAAATTCATCAGGACTAATAAATCCGGTAGTTTTAGACATATAACCTAGTATATATTTGATTTCTGGGACATTATCCATTGATTGTAAAAAATGATTTAAATATATTATAGCAGTTTTATTTTGTTCATGATTTACATCATCTAATAATTTTTCTTTTAGTAAATAACTAATATCGGCAAGTAAAGTTTGCTCATCCTTATCAAGTCCCTTTAAATCGAAGAAGCTATCCATATCGCTAGAATTTTTAACTCCCTGATTTAATCTGTTTTCTACGGCCATTAAATAATCAGTTGTTATTTTAATCTTACTAATACTTCCTTCTGTTCCATCTTCAATATCTAATAATTTTAATAATAATATCTTTTTTTCTTTTGGCCATTTGCTAATATCATCTAACTCTAAATAGTTGTAAACCATTTGCCTTGATACATTTAAGTATTTTGCTAGTCTTACCTTTGATATTCCTAATTCTTGTAATAATTCATTTAAACTATTCATAATTTTTCTCCTTCATATTTTCTAAATTAATTATAATGTACTTAACACTTTTTTGTCAAGTATTTGTTAAGTGATTTTTTAAAACAAGTATTTTAACATAATAAAAGAAAGCGTTTTAGCTTCCTTGCTCTAGGTTAGATACCATAGTTTTTCTCCGTTTTTGTAAACGTCTTTAATAAATCCACATCCTAAACAAATATCTCCATTATAAAAAACACATGCTTGTCCTGGGGTTACTGATTTAGCTAAACTAGGATATTTAATTTTTATTTCGGTAGCTGTAACGCTTTCAATAATAATTGGAATATCTTCTCCTCTATATCGAAATTTAGCAGTTAATTTTTGAGGCAAGTCTTTTTCAATTAAATTAGTATTATCTAGCGTGCAGGAATCACTAAATAGGTATTCATTATCATCTCCGAATGCAACATATAAAATATTTTTTTGGGTATTTTTTCCACAAACATAATGTCTTTTTTCATCTCCACTTAAGCCAACATTTCTTCTTTGGCCAATAGTATAATTCATAAGACCGGTATGATGTCCTATTATTTCGCCTGTTGCCACATTTATAATATTACCGGGATTTGGTTTTAAATAATTTTTAATAAATTCCTGGTAATGTCTTTCACCAATAAAGCAAATTCCTGTGGAATCTTTTTTCTTAGCTACATTAATATTGTTTTTTAAGGCTATAACTCTTACCTCAGGCTTCTCGTAATCTCCAATTGGAAATAATACATGATCTAACTGTTCTTTTGTAATATCAGCTAAAAAGTATGTTTGATCTTTGTTTAAGTCTTTAGCACGATAAAGACTTCCATCTTTAACTTTAGCATAATGACCCGTTGCAATATAGTCTGCACCTAATTTTAAAGCTTCTTTTTTAAATAAATCAAATTTAATAAATTTATTACATAACATATCGGGGTTTGGTGTTCTTCCTTTTTTTAATTCCTCTAAAAAGTATTTAAATACATAATCCCAATATTCTTTTATAAAGTCTACTCGATGAAGTGGTATTCCGAGTATTTTGCATGTCTCTAAAGCATCATTATAATCTTGTTCTTGAGGGCAGATATTTTCACCAAAATTTGGATTTCCCATCATATCGTTATTTATCATAGAATCCCAGTTGCGCATAAATAGTCCTTCGACTTCATAACCATTCTCTTTTAATAAAAGTGCTGCTACAGCTGAATCAACTCCACCGCTAATACCTACTATTACTTTTTCTTTTTTCATATTACATCACACGGTTATTATAACACGTATGCAATTAAAATAAAATAAAAAACATACTATTTAAAGTATGCTACTTATTTCTTCTTACTAAACTTAACCCTACTAAATCTGTAGAACCGTAGGCTGCAACAACGGCATTTATGTCTTCCCTAATTACAGTTTTAAAATAACCTTTTAAGTAATCTATAATTCTACTAATTTCTACATTTTCTTCTTGTAGTGTTCCAATAACTGCAACATCTCTTTCGTATCCTTCTATTGTTTCATCATTAATATATTTTGTAATCCATTTGTTTATTACACTATCTGTATTGCATCTTGAACGAAATGGAAGAGCACTAGGAAATAATTTGCCATCTTTAAATGTTACAATCACTTTAAAATCATTAAATAGTTTTGGAATTCTCAAATTTGCTAATGAATTTCTGCCACTTCTAATATATCCCATCGGATTTGGAACAAAGAATTCGGTTTTGACTCTGCCTATAAATGACTTTAACTTTGTTAAAACTTCTTTATAATTTAATCCTTGATCTATTAAATGCTTTGCATATAAATTAATTAGTGTTCCGCCAGTTGCTCCACTTTTGGAATCAATTACTGAAATTTGGCTAGGATTTATTTCGTTTGCTACCATATTTGAAACATTTACACTACTGCTGGAAATGCCGCTTGACATAGATAAGTGTATTACATGTTCTCCTTCATTTAAAGCTCTTGTATAAATATTTTCATAATCAGTAATAAGTGGTGCTGCTGTTTTAAATACTGCTCCGTTTTTACTATCTTCAAGTACTCTTTTTACAGTTTCAGTACCATTATCTTCATAGGAAACTCTTCTTCCATCGCTAAATTCTCCTTCTAAAATACCTTTTGCCATATAAGTAGTATCTATTGGATCCATTCCACTATCTGTAGTAATGATTGTCTTCAAATTTTTCATCTTCTTTCCTTGTTAGTTATCTTAGCATAATCTCTAATACAAAGTCAATTTATTTAAGTATTATTGCTAGTTTTATTAGTACTTTATTTGCAAATAAATATATTAATACATCATTTAATAAGATAAATACAAATAGTGTAATTATCTTTTTTACTTTTACTTTAAATAGATATTTATTAGCTACGTCTTCTTTATTAGAAAATATTGTTAAAATTATTTTTAAAAGCTCAATTAATTTTTTGAATAAAATGCATATTAGTAAAATATATATTATTTTTGTAAAAAAATTATAAAACAATGCATATATAAATCCTTTAATACTAAATATATTAGAAAATATAATTATATTGTATCCTACTGATACTAATTCAAATAAAATATACATTGGAAATAAAATTAAGCCTAAACCGATAAAAAAGCTAGAAAATAATAAAGCTAAAATAATAAAATGAATCAAAATATAATTAATTTTATTGTTCTTTAATAGTTCTTCTATATTTTTAATTTCATTTATAAGCTTTATATTATCTATTTTTTTGAATATTATAAAGCTTAAAATTAAACTAAGTATCCCAAGTAAAATAATTATTTTAACTAATTTTCTATGTTTTTTTAATATGTTCCCTATTTGATTCATAATTTTCACCGTTAAATTATATTGCATATTAATAAAAAGTATGATAAATTAATATAGTAATTAGTAAAAGAAATGGTGATATTATGAAAAAAAGAACAAGGCAAATATTTGCTTGGGGTATGTTAATAGCCATGTTGGCAAGTGTTGTTGCAGGCATTATCGCAATGGCTTTATAATTCTAAAAATTAGTAGTTCTGAATATATAAATAATAACTATTATTTTTTTGATTTATTTGATTTAGGAGTGTAGGTTTCGTTCAGAACTACACTTTTATTTTAATTATTAATCATTAAAAAAGCAATAAAAACCGTTCGACAAAAGTCGACATATCAAATTACTTTATTGCTTCTTCTATTAATATATCTAAGATACTTGAATAAGAATATCCTATATTTTCTAAAAGTTTTGGATACATACTTATTTTAGTAAATCCAGGAATAGTATTAATTTCATTTATAATAATTTCATTATCTATTGTTAAAAAGAAATCTATACGACTATATAAGTGTAAGTTAAGCAATTTAAATGCTCTTTTAGCTATTTCTCTAATTTTTATTTCAATATCCGTATCAACTATAGCTGGTATTTGGGTGTTACTATAAGTACTTTGATATTTTTCATTAAAATCATAAAAAGAATCTTTTGCGTTAACTTCCCCTAAACGTGAAGCTATTATATTTTCATTGTATTCTAATATGGCACATTCTAGTTCTCTTCCATAGACCATTTCTTCTAATAATATATGAGAATCTATTTTAATAGCTTTATTAATTCCCTCTAAGAGTTCTTCTCTATTTGAAGACTTTGTAATGCCAATTGAAGACCCGCTACTTGCTGGTTTAATAAATATTGGATACTTAAGCTTTTTTTCTATTACTTCTATTAACTTCTCAATATTTAATGAAAAACCATCAATGATATATTCATTGTTATAAACTAAAAAAGAAAGATATGGTGATGTTTTGATATTATTTTTCTCTAATTCATTTTTAGTTAGTACTTTATCCATTGTAATAATGCTAGGAAGCGTTTTATTTCCTACATAACTAATATTTAAAAAATCAAAAATAGAGCTTAGAATACCATCTTCTCCATTTTTGCCATGTACCATTATAAAAACGCAATCTAAAGTTTTAAAATAAGCCAAATAGTCTTCAATTAGTTCTAGCTCTTGTGGATATTCTCCTAATTTCATTTCCCTAATTTCTAATACATTTTTATTCCATTTATAAAAATTGTTTTCTTTATCCATATAAATAGGTATGATTTCGTACTTTTCTTTATTTAAATTTTCAATAATTGATGTAGCAGAAACTATTGATACTTCATGTTCATTTGAAGAACTTCCAAATAGAATTCCTAATTTCATAAAAACCCCTTTTTTAAATTCTATTTATAATTTTGGAATTTATTCTACTTTATAGCATTTACAATTTCAATAAAATGCATACTATTACTAGCTTTTACTAAAATTGTATCATCTTTTTTAAGTATTGATTTTATTTTTTCTATTGCTTCTTTATTTGTATCAAAGTGATAACTATTTTTCTTATTAAAACTATTTTTAATAGCTGTTTCATTTATAAATTTTGAAAGATCTCCTACTGTAACTAAGATATCTATATTAAATTTAGTTATAAGTTCGCCAATATTTTTATGAATTTTCTCACCAAAGTCTCCTAACTCTAAAACATCACCTAAAACAGCAATCTTTCTTGTATTAAATGATCCTAACACTTCTAAAGCATAATATATAGAATCAAAACTTGCATTATATGTATCGTTTATTATTGTATAGTCTTTTGCAATTAATTCCATTCTATTTGGCTCAAGAATAATATTTTTTAACGTCTCTATTACATTTCTTTGAGGTATCTCAAAAAGATCGGCTATAGCAACTGCTACCAAAGAGTTATATATAAAATGTTTTCCAATAACGCTTATACTTATGCTTTCATTTCTTAATTTAAAATGACTTCCAAACTTATCATAAGTGATATTACTAGCTTCATAATCACTCTTTTCTTCCATACCATAAGTTATAACTTTATAATCTTTATTTTTATTTTTCCAGGCGTGTAACAAATCATTATCATTATTGAGTATGACTGGTCCAGTTAATCCCTCTAATATTTCTAACTTAGCTTGCAAAATATTTTCTCTACTGCCTAAATTGCCAATATGAGCTGTCCCAATATTAGTAATAACAGCAATACTAGGTTTTGCTATTTGAGATAATTCCTTAATTTCTCCAAAATGATTCATACCCATTTCTAAAACAATTATATCTTCATCTTGATAACTTAATAGTGTAAGTGCAAGGCCAATATTTGTGTTTAAGTTTTCTTTGGTTTTAAGCACTTTATACTTTGTTTCAAGAACAGATGCAATAATATTTCTAGTACTAGTTTTCCCAACACTGCCTGTAACCGCAATTATTGGAATATTTAAACCGTTTCTTTTTATTTTAGCAATTTCTATTAAGAATTTTAAGGTATCATCTACAAGTATAATATTTTTATCTTGATAAGAGCTTAATTCTTCTTTACTTATTTCTATATCAGATAAAATACATGTTTTAGCACCTTTTTTAAAAGCTTCTTTATAAAATATACTTCCATTAAAGTTTTCGCCTTTAATTCCAATATATGTGTCCCCATTATTAATTGTACGTGTATCTTTACTAAAGTTATCTAATAGTGTATCTTCACTTCCTATCATTAGTTTAGCATTTCTAATTCCTAATATATCTTTTATAATCATGAATAACCCTCCATTTATTAAATTATATCATGAAATCTTTTATATAGTCATAAAACCCGATTTTTTAAACATTAATTTGACAAAAAAGCAATAGATTATCTATTGCCATTTAAAATAACTCATTATATATTTCTTTATAGTCATTTACTAACTTTATTTCTATTTTTTCTTTAACTTCATTAGGTATTTCTTCTAAGTCTAATTCGTTTGAAGCTGGAATATATACTTTTTTAATATGCCTATTATATGCACCAATTATTTTCTCTTTAATACCTCCAACTTTTAATACTTTACCATTTAGAGAAATCTCTCCAGTTAGGGCAATATCACTGCTTACTTTTTTATTTAAAAGTATACTTAAAATGCTAGTAGTAATTGCAATGCCTGCACTAGGGCCATCTTTCTTCATAGCAGCTTCTAAGAAATGAATATGAATGTCTTTAATATTAAAATATATATTTCCTAAGTTTAGTTCTTTTTGATGAGATTTAATATAGCTTAAGGCAACACTAGTAGATTCTTCCATAGTTTTACCTAGCATTCCAGTTGTTTTAAATTCACCTTTACCTTCAAAAATACAAGATTCTATTGGAAGCACTATGCCCCCACTTTGAAATACTGCTAGAGCATTAATTTTTCCCACATTATTTGCACTATTATTCTCATTAATTTCGTATTTGGGTATACCTAAATATTCTTTTAAGCGCCCTTTACTAATTTTAGTTCGTTCATTTATTTTATTTTGTAATACTAATTTACGAATAATTTTTTCTAAATTTCTAGATAAATCACGTACGCCTGCTTCGTTTGTATATGCGTGTATTAAATATCCCATCATTTCATCAGCTATAGAAATAATTTTATTATGAATTTTATTTTCTTCCAAAATTCTAGGAATTAAGTATTTACTAGCAATATCGATTTTTTCATAATCTGTATAACTTGATAATGTGATAATTTCTAATCTATCTAAAAGTGGCACTGGTATATTTTCGACATTATTTGCAGTTAAAATAAACATTACTTGTGATAGATCAAATGGTTCTTCAATATAATTATCTATAAACTCACTATTTTGCTCTTTATCTAAGATATCTAATAAGGCACTAGATGGATCATCCTTAGTATTGATTGTCAATTTATCAATTTCATCTATTAGCATAACAGGATTAGAACTCTCACATTTTCTTAATCCTTGAATAATTTTACCAGGATTAGATCCCATGTATGTTCTTCTATGCCCCATAAGTTCAGAAGTATCGTTTAACCCACCTACACTAATCTTATAAAATTTGCGATTTAAGGCTCTAGCAATTGATTTAACTATACTTGTTTTCCCAACTCCAGGAGGACCAACTAAACAAATAATAGGACTTTTAATATCAGAACTATTATTTTTTAAAGCTACATATTCTAAAATACGATTTTTAATTTCTTCTAAACCATAATGTGATTCATCAAGCTGCTTTTTTATTTCTACTATATTATTATTTTCTTCTGTTTTTTTATTCCAAGGAAGATCTAATATCCAATCCAAATAATTTCTTATCATTGCCTGTTCTGGAGATATATCAGTGGTATATTCCAGTTTTTTAATTTCTTTTTTAATTTTTTCTTGAATATTAGTTTTTAAGTCTAAAGAATCAAGTTTTTCTATATACTCATTTGTATCATTCTCATGAACTTCTAGTTCATTTTCAATTAATTTGATTTTTTCTTTTAAGATGAATTCTTTTTGATTTTCTTCTAAGCTATTTTGTAGTTCTAGTTCTATTTTTTCGTCTAATTTTAAAACGCCTATTTCAATACTTATATCTTTTAATAAATGTTTAGCACGATATATAGCATTAATTTCTTCAATGTATTCTAGTTTTTTACTAAAAGAAAGTGGCATAAATGATACGATGGTATCAGTAAGAAGTGATAAGTTATCCATTGTTTTTATGTGGTTTAAAATACTATTTGATACTTCTGGAGATAGTTCAATATAAAGTTTAACTAATTCATTTAACTTTTTAATATTAGCTTTTTTTTCTACTTCATCAAGTTTTGGCAAATTTATTTGTGCAACAATTGCCATTAAAATATCAGAGTGTTCCCTATCATTTTTTAATGATTTTATCTTTACTCTTTCTACACCTTTTATAGTAATTCTTATATTACCATTAGGTAGCTCTATACGACTCTTAATTCGACCTATAACCCCTACTTCTGGCAAGTCCTTCACTTCAGGTGCTTCTTCAATTTGGTTTTTAGGAGTTATTACTAAAATATTTCGATTATATTCGCCTAAAGACAGTTTTGTAATTTCTTTACTAAGCATATTATTTAATTCAATTTTCACTTCTTGATTAGGAAAGAGTATCAGCCCCTTTAAAAGCATTACAGGTAGTTTTTGTTCTGTCAATTTGGGCACCTCCTAATCAATAATTGCTTCTTATTATAAATAATGATTTTAGATTTGTCTATATAAAAAGTGAAAAATTTACAAATATTTTTTGCATTATTTTTCACTTATGTTTTTTTGGTGAATTTTGGATTAAATTCTATGATGTTTTTCTTTTTTGATTCCTTCAGCCCTCATAAATTTTGGCCATATTCCTATTTTACTTGGAGTATGCTCCGGTAATTGATAAATATCATGCCCAGGATATTCATTTCCTTCGACTAATACAGGCCCTTTATTGCTAAAACATATATCCCAGCCTACATATCTTACCTCAGGTATTTTTTTACTAGCTTCTTTTACTAATTCTAAAGCTTTTTTCCATTCTGGAAAACTAAATCCTTTAATAATATGGTCTGTTTTGGGATGACGTTCGTATAAGTTTTTATTTTTATCAATTGCTTTATCGATTACTTTACCAGTAACTTCATCTACAGGCGCTACCATACCACCACTATTGAAATTGTCTACAAAACTGCCATTACCTATTCTAAAATAAGCACAAATTATATGAGAAGTGCCATCATCTCCTAAAATAGTAACAATTCTAACGGTATTAATAGCATCGGGATAAATAGCGCTTACCTTTTTATTTTGAACTAATACTTCTTCTAATTCGTAATCATTACCGTCTTTTGTAATATATTCATAGACGCAATCTAGGCATTTATAATCTTTAGTATTAATCTTTTCGATTCCCTTACCACAAGTTCCACTCATTGGTTTTAACATGAATACTTTATGTTTTTTTATGAATTTCAATACTTCATCTTTACTACTAGTTTTTAAATTAATCCAATCACGATTAATATATTCCCTAAATACTTCATTAAATTCATTTTTATTATGAAATGTATGAATATATTCTTGATTATTATATTTTCTAATTAAATCATTATTTCGGCCTCTAGTAATATATGTATCTCTCTCCTCATCAGTAAGATTGTACATTTCAAATAGATCATAATCCATATAACCTGCGCCATATTTTGTGGCACATACTCTCATATCGTTAAAAATACTAATTCGTGATTTACCAGTCTTTTTATGAATACTGTTTATTTTTGTTACCATAGCTTTATAATCCATGTGAAGGGCTCTGCCAACTAAATATTTTATGTTTGCCATATTCTACCTCTTTTCATTTATTATTATAGCACAGATTTTATGATTTACAAAACAAAGAAAAAAAGCATTTCTGCTTTTAGTTATTTTCTTTTAATATTTCAATTGCTTTATGCATTTTCATATCATATTTAACAATTTCATTAGAACCATATGCTTTTAATAATTCGTCTACTGTAATTCCATAGTTATCAGCCATTTCTTTAGCTTTTTCATCAACTTCTTTATCAGTAAAATCTATTTTCTCAGCTTCTGCAATTGCTTCTAGTAAATAGCGATATTTAACTCTCTTAGTAGCTTCGGGTTCCATTTGCTCATGTAATTTTTCATGAGTCATACCCGTTATTGACATATAGTCTTCTACTTTGATTCCTTGCATTCCAAGTTGCTCTTCAAATTGATGAATCATACGATGTACTTCATCATCAATAATTTCTTCATTTATTTCAACTTTCATATTTTCACTAGCTTTACTTAAAGCTTCCTCAATAAATGCATCTTCAATTTGAGCAGTTTTACGTTCTAAAATAACTTTTTCTATTTCTTTATAGAAATCTTCTTTTGTTTTAATATCTTCATATCCTAAATCGGCATAAAAGTCTTCATTTAATTCCGGAACAATTCTTTCTTTAATTTCACGAACTGTTACAGTAAATGTTACTTCTTTTCCTTTTAAATCAGCAACATAATCTTCTGGGAATTTAAGTTTAAGCTCTTTTGTTTCTCCAACTTTCATTCCTACTACTCCCTCTTCAAATCCAGGAATAAATGTGTGAGATCCTATTTCTAATGGATAGTTTTCACCTTTACCACCATCTAGAGGTTTACCATCTACTACACCATCAAAATCAATTACAGCGGTATTTCCAACTTCAACGCTACCATTTTCTTTTGGAGCAATCTCAGCAAGTTGATTACGTACTTTTTTAACTTCTTCTTCAATTTCTTCTTTAGTAGCAACTGCTTTTTCTTTTTTGATTTTTAAATTTTTGTATTCTCCTAATTTAACTTCAGGCTTTGCAGTAATAGTAAATTTAAATTTAACTTCTTCTTCACTAATTCCTGTAATATCTAATTTAGGTTCAATTACTGGAGCAATTTTAGCTTCATCTAAAGCTTTAGCGTAAGCAGAATCCATAACAAAGTCTACAGCATCCATATAAAGTGACTCAATGCCAAATTTTTTTAAATAAACATCTTTTGGAGCAGATCCTTTTCTAAATCCATCAATATTCACATCTTTATTTTTCTTTTTAAATGCTTTATCTAAAGCGCTAGACCATTCCTTACCATTTACAGTAATTTCAATCTCTTTTACGTTTTTCATATAATCATTTCCTTCCAAATCTGTTGTTATTATATCGTAATTTTAGTTTTTTTACAAGTTTTATTTCTCTATTAAGACATATTCTTCACGTTTTATCTATTACTTATCGAAAATAATATTTTAGCTAATTAAAAAACACCATTTATAGGTGCAAATTATTACGTAATATATTATTTCTATGATTTACTTAAATCAGAGACAATTTTTTCTATATTATTAGATAATTGCTCTAATGAATCATATTCAATAATATTATTTGAAACACTCTTTAAAGAAGAACTAGGCATTGCCCCTTTTTTATAAAAACAATAAATAGGAATATTGTCATCCTTTGCATAACCAAGCTCAATTCCTAGACCTATAGCGCCATATGAAACCTCCGCAATAAACAAATCTAAATTAGCATAAAAATCTCTTGAATTGTTGCTACTATCATTATTTTTATGTGGAAAAATTAATGTTTCACATTGTAATCGCTTATTTTGTTCAATTGGTTTATAATATTCATTTTCATAATCAAAACTTCTTGAATGTCCAAAATAAATTCTCATACTATCACCTTCCTCTTTTTTTTATAAAAGACTAATTAATCTTCCGAATTTATCACTAAAGACAAATACTAATACTAAACTAGATATCATAAATGGTCCATATGGCACTTCTTTATTACTGTTTAACATGATGCTTCCTAGTGCATATGGAAGAGCCATTAAAGATGATAAAATAATGCTAATTAATCCTAATCTCAAACTTAAAATGATTCCAATCGTAAATGCAAGTTTTATATCTCCACCACCTAAAGCTTCTTTTTTAAAAGCCTTTTTGCCAATATAACCAATTCCAAGCATTAAAAGAAATAATATAATACCACTTAATACACTAATTCCTACAGTTTTTAAGTCAAAATAAATATATTTTAAAACGAGTATTAGAATGCTTCCAATTAATAGTGGACTATCTAAAATAATCATATATTTAAAATCACTAATAAATATAATGAAAAATAATGCTGCTATAATCATTGATAGGTAAAATTCGTAACATAAGCCATATCCAATATAACTTATAATTAATACAAGGCCATTTACTACTCCAATGAATAAATTAAATATCCATGAATTAGGTTCCGCTTTTTTTACTTCAGGTACTAATAAGGGTAACTTCTCACCAATAAATGCATATAAAATTCCTAATATAAAACCAATTAAAAATAATATTATCATATGACCCTCCTATCCTATTTGACCATATAAGCTAAACATTGGAATAACAACTGCTAATATAATTACTCCAACAATAATTGCTAGGATTACAATCATAATAGGCTCTAAAAAACTTTTCAAATTTGTAACTTTGCTTTTATGTAACCCATTATAATAGTTTGCAACTTTCTCCATCATCATAGATAATTCTCCGGTAGTTTCTCCTGTTACAATCATGTAATAAGCAACATCAGGAACGCACCATTTATGATAAAAAGATAGCGATATTTTTTCTCCGTTAGCAATATTATTAATTGTTTCTAACATAATACTTTTATATACTTCGTTATTAGTAATATTGGATAGTATCTCCATACTACTCGTAATATAAACACTATTTTTAAGTAAACTGGCAAAAGTTTTTGTAAATAATGTTAACTCATGATATATTATTATGTTTCCAAAAAATGGCATTTTCATACCAATGGTTTGAACTAATTTTCTAAAACTAGTGCTTTTTTTATATAAAAATAAAAGAATTAAAATAACTAATAAAGCTATTAATATAATCATATTAATATTACTTGTGATGTAATTGCTGATATGAATAATTGATAAGGTAAATCCACTTACTGTAATGCCCGCTTGATCATATACTTTAATAAACTCTGGAATAACATAAACCATAATAAATGTTAAAACTGCAATGGCAAATATTAACAATATTATTGGATAAATTATCGCACTTATCATTTCTTTTCTAGTTTTATCCATCTCCGTGTAATATTCTGCCATATCTTCTAGTGTAGATACTATGTCTCCTGTTGCTTCTCCTGACTTAATCATATTAACTAAAAGACTTGGAAATACTTTCCCTTGACGTTCTAGTGCTACACTAAAACTTTCCCCTAAAGTTAATTCATATAATATTGAACGATATAAATCGCTTTTTATTTTATCTCTCTTAGCTTGAGTTGCCATTATTTTAAAAGTATCATTAATGGTTAAACCTGCTTTTAAATAAGTAGATACTTGAGTTAACCAAAATATTAAATCTTTGGTTTTCATTTCTCTTTCACTATCTAAGCCAATCTTTTTAAGAAAATTTTTAGTACGATCTTTCTTAATACTTGTAATAGTTATTCCTTCATTTACTAAAAAGTTATTTAAAGTCATTTTACTTGTAGCACTCATACTAGATTTAACTTTCTTACCATTACTATCTATACCAGTATATATGTAATATTCTTTAGGAACAGTCATCTTTATATTTTTAGGAATAGAACTCTTAGACGTATTTGCTATTTCTTTAAATCTTTTCTTATTTTTAAAATATGTATATATTTCTATAAAAGAATCAAAAAAGATAAACTTTACGCCAATAAAGAAATGCTTTATAAAACTTATTACAAAAAGAAATAATTTAAAAAATATGTTCTTACTTTCTTTAGATTTCATACAACTCTTCCTATTCTTATCATGATTATATCATAAAATAATAGATAGTTCTATTATAAAAAGAAAAAAGTGTTAAAAAACACTTTATTTAGATTGTTAAATCATATGGATGATCTTGTGAACCGTCGTTACCATTATTTACAATAGATACATTAGATTTTAGATATAATGCAGGACGAACAGCTTCACTGCTATTCGCATTGCTTTCAACAACACTGCCTGACCCGACTAAAAACATGCCTGATCTATAATTATTTTTTGGCGTAATTGCCCAGTTATGAGTTTTGGAATATAGCCAATTATTTTCGTAACAATTTACACTATAATAATCAAATAAAGTTGTTGTTCTTGAACAACTTGTACTATCTACTGCATATCCATAATCACTTGGATACATTAATCCTATGTACCCATTCCATGTTGTTGGATTACTTCCATATACTGCTATTCCTCTTTCTTCTATATAAAATGATGATGCAGTTAAAGAAGCTGTTGATGCTCCACCTATATTCCATTTTACACTCTCAATCATTCCTCTTGCTGTATCTTTAATGCTTACACCTGCTATTGTTACTTTTCCGTTGCCGCTGTGTCTGTATGTATAATTTATATTTTCTCCGTTATAGTATTGTCCATTTAATATTGATTTTATGTCTGATTGAGTCCAATCGTTTGAACCAGAAGTACTTAATGTGTCCCATTTAATATTTCCGATGCTTTCATTCCTTATTAGTTTTATTAATGATTCTATTTCTCCAGATGATGTTTCTACTTCGAATATTCCAATTATTCTCCATAGCTCATTATTAAAAGTTACATAGTTTTTAGGATTTGCTCCTTCATATCTATACCCTGTATTGATCGTTTCTCCATTATCATTTGTAAATGTTTCATGTACCATTTCATTTTTTGCTATTAAATTTCTACATAAATCATTAGTGCAAAATTCTTTTTCAAAGAATAAATAACACTTCGTTCCCTTTTTGCTTACGCCTATTGTTACTTTACCATCTTTGTATTCCATTTGTACACTTGTATCTTTAGTTCCATTTACTTCACAATATGATTCGCTACTTAGTGTATATCCGCTGGTTGGTACTGTATTTGTTGTTTCATATTCTCCACTAGAGTTTTGTACCTTTATCGCCATTACATCTAAATCACTTATACTATAATTAACAGTTGTATTTATTAAGTTTAATCTTTGCTCTGCTTTATAATTGGCTCTAGTTGATACAAAGAAAACTACCGAAGATACAGCAAGTATTGCTACTATTCCAATAATCCATTTCTTACGACTATCTTTCTTTAATGTCTCAAACTCCATATTATCAACTCTTTTCTATTATATATTTATAATAGCATACCCCCCCCCGGAGTCAATATTTTTTATATTTTACATATATTATATTAGGGTGATG
>CAMNSE010000001.1 GCA_946554525.1 uncultured Mycoplasma sp. | reverse complement strand
TAACTTTAGCAGTACGAGCATTGAAACAACCTATAATCCTATCTAAGTTGTCGTTGTACTCAATTTCTTGTAAGTCAGTATCAGAACGAATATATACATAGCCATAGAAACCTTTAGCAATTCCTCCGTCAATTTCTTCTCGTTCTATATCTGGTGCGAATCCTCCGTCAATCCCAAGAGGATCCACATACACAGAATCAGCGAACCCGCCGTCAAGATCGACAGGCTCGACTTTCTCTATATATCGAATATAAGCCTTTATTGACTGTGATAACTTGTTAAAATATTCGTTATTCATTATATCGACCTCTTTCGACGTCTCTATAAGCTATAAGTTGGAAACTAAGTTCTTGGCAACCGTCCTTAGTAGCTTTATGTGGGTAACGAATACCGGGACAGTAATAATCATTGATGTAGTACTGTCCTTGCTCTAAGTTATACCATTTTACTTTAAAAGGCTTTTTTTTCGTCATATTTAAGATAAGATTCATTTCTCGATAAGTAGTAGAACCTATTGTAACCTCTAAGTCTGGAACTCTTGCTACTTCATAAGTAGTAAGATCCGCTTCCGCATTACGCTCCGCAGATCCCTCGACAGGGTTTAGTATAGGGGCTACATTTATTACTTTAGGAACTTTAACATATTGACCTTGATACATGATGTAACAAAGAGAGTTGATAGGTTCTATACTAATTGAGTTAAGAACTTGTCTCAGTATTTCATTATCGTTCATATCAACACCTCCTATAATGGGCTATACCCAAGCTCGTCGCTGTAAGCGTCTATTGCGTCCACAACAACTCTACCTAGGGTAGCACCGTTTGAATCTATTAGTCTTAAAGTTCCACTAAGTTTTCCAGAGTTTCCTCCAAGTTTAGGAGCCCATTTACTTAGAACTCCGTCGAATACAGAAGCCATTTCACTTTCTTTAGATACAATCTCCGGATTGAATCGAGCGTTGTCATATTCAGCCATAACACCGTATGTCTCTTTAAATAAAACGCCTCCGTTTTCAAACTTCTTAATTTTAGGAATATCGAATCCCCATTTCTTACCACCAATGACAGGCACCCAGTCTGGAACATCAAAACTGATCTTGTTTATACCACCAATAAATCCGTTCATAACATCTATTATAAGATTGATAGGAGTTTTAAATATATCAACAAGTAAATCAACAATTCCCTTGAATATAGACTTAACTCCCTCCCAAGCCTTTTTCCAATCTCCAGAGAAAACTCCAGATATAAAGTCAATGACTCCGCCTAGTATTTTCATGATATTTTTTACAGAATCAGAAATAAATCCAACAACTGTACCAAAAACACCACTAATAAATGTACCAATAGCAGAAAAGGCTGGTTTTAACACTTTTAGAAGCCAACTAACAATCGGTTCTATAAACTTGTTATAAATATCAAGAGCGAAAACAATCAGCTTACCTACAAAGTCGCCGACAGCTTCAATCATTCCTTTTATGTGATTGTCCCAAAGATCACTCATTGTCTCCAAGAATGGGGTAATAATAGGCTCTAGCACGTTGTCCCAGATAGACTGGAATAAATCAATAGTATTCTTAACAAACTCAGCAATTCCGTCTAAGATCTGTTTACCATACTTAGTCCACCATTCTAGTAGAATACCAGTAAAATCTTTCCACATCTTTGTTACATTTTGTATAAGAGGATCTATGGCGTCAGTCCATACAGAATTAAATAAACCAACAACACCGTCTATAATAGGCTGTGAATACTCGTTTATTGTATCGCCTAAGTCAGTCCAGAAAAGACTCCAAAGTTCAGATACATTCGCAAGGATCTCCTCAACATCTAGTCTTATGTTCTCCCAAGTCATTTGTAAGTTTTCCCATAGAGCCTGTGCCATAGCAACTACAAAGTCATAAAGAAATTGAATGTAAGATTTAGCAGCATATACAAAGGATTGTACTATGTCGCTATTCCATGCAGCCTCGAATAGACTTTTCATTTGTTGTAATTTCTTATCTATTTCCTCAAAAGCTCCGTCTAAAGCGTCTGTGGCAGTAGTAATATCGCTAAAGTCGTAAGCGTCATTTATCGCCATACCACCAGCTCCGCCACCGTCGGAATCGCTATCACTACCAGAGCCACTATCTAAGACATTAAGTTTATCGAAACTCTGTAAACCTTTTAAAGCTTTTTCTGTCTTCTTAGCTTTCTTAGTAGCATTATCTAAACTTCCGCCCAAGTTTTCTACGGCTTTACTGGCTGCTTTAGTTTCTGGTTTTACACCAGTAATCATATAAATAAATCTCTGGAAGTACTGACCGGCAAGAATCAATTTTCCCATTATCATATTCAAGGCTTGTATAACAGGGGTAAGAACTTGAATAAATGAGCTACCTAAGACACTTTTAAAAGTATTCCATTGTTCTGATAATACTCTGACTTGGTTAGCCCAGTTACCAGATGTTCTAGCGAAGTCTCCTTGTGCGTCTCCTGTAACATCTAGTAAGTAATTATAACGAAGTATAGCTTGTTCGGCTTGTGTCATAGAGTTATAAGACTTGTCTATGCCTTGTGATAAAGCGTAGGCTTCCATATTAGCAACAGACATATTGATACCTAGTTGTTTTAATGGTTCTGTTTCTCCAGATATACCAGCACGAATCTTGTTAAATGCTTCGTCCCCCGATAAGTTATAGAATGAAGCCATATCTCCAGCAAGTGCTGTCATGTTCTGAGACATAACTAAAACTTGCTTATCTGATAGTTTCATACTTTTTAACATAGCTCCCATAGTGGAAACGTATTTTTTCGCAGATAATTCGCTTAATCCGAGGCTTTTAACTGCGTTCTTAGCAAAGTTATCTATAATAGCAGAACTCTCGCCAAAAACGGTATCTACGACGTTCTGTACTTCTTCTAAGTCAGAGGCTGCTTGAATACACGCTTTTGTAAAATTATAAATAACCTTAACAGAAAAAGCGGCAGCAACAAGTTTAGTGATTCCTTTTAAACTCGTACTTATTCCGCTTATTCCTTTTTTAAGTCCAGCTTGATCGATTCTAGTATCAATTACGATACTACCGTCAGCTTGTCTAGCCATTTTTAACCACCTCCTAGAGCAATATTAAGTTGTTCTTGGAAGTCTCTTTCTTTTTCCTCCTCCGTTCTTTTGTCTGGTAGAGCGTATAATATTTTCATTTCTTGGTAGAACTTGCGTTGTTTTTCTGGCATTTTAGGATCTATTTCCATAGCCCTATATTGCATGATCTTTACCATTTTAGTTTTTTCGGTTAAACCATTAAACAACATCTTAAATCTCCACCAATGAATATTCTCGACCGTTAAGTCAATACCATATTGTTGTTGGAAAGCACTAACAATATAGGCTTGATCTGCTTCATAGTCCAATATTCGAGTAGGACGATTCCTAACACGAACACGACTATTAGTTGTAGATTCTTCTTCATTTTCTCCCATAGTATAAAACCACATAATCTTATTAAACGCCTCTTTAATCTGGTCGTATGATTCCATAGGTGGCTTTTCTTGATACCATAGGTCGATAGATCTAATTACTTTCTCATAAGGAGTTAACTTACTGTCTGTCATAAGTTCAGTAAATATAATACCTATGTAAAAGTTTGTCTTTAACAAAAAAGGACTACCGTTGACTGTTACTGTCTTCGGTAGTCCCTCTATTAACACATTCATTCTCGACCTTTAGCTCTATCAGAAGAATATTGAATGTCAACAACGTCTTTTGTTACTTGACGACAGATACTAACTAATTGACTTAAAAGATATAGAGGACGCAGATAAGAGTCCATATTATCTCCAAAGAGTTCAACAAAAGTTCCGCTTCCTAAAGCTAGATCAATACCGTGTTTACTTTTTTCCAAGATAGACACAAGTTTTTCTTCCTCTTTAGCGTCAGAGGAATCAATATCTCTAACTTGCTCTCCGATACGTTCTATTTCTCTAAGTAATTCAATACTATCTGTATTAAACATATAGATTTTACCGTCTATTTTTAGTTTTTTGACTGTATCGGGAAGTGCTATTTCAATAACGCTATTATCAGCATTATCTAAAATAGTTTTAGTCTCCACAGTATCTATGTTTTTATTTTCTTCCATATTTTTACCTCCATATTTTAGTTAGCACTTTCAGCAGTAAACTCTTTAGTGCTAGGGTTATAATAACCTTTAATTTCTTGTCCGTTTTGGTGGATTTCAGCTTCAACAGCTAGAACAGCACCACCGTCTCCAGATCCGTCGTTAGTACAGTTAACCATACATTCAAACTTTTGAGCTTCAAAGCACCCAGCTTGATCTGCAACAGGAGCATACTCGTCGTATTGTACGGCAGTAGTAATAACGTCGTCTCCAAGTTTTTCATAACAACTAACAATATAGTCGTTAGCAGGATCTCCAACAACTCTGTCTCCAGTTAAAGAGTAGATTGTTTGCATACCTGTTTTATTAGACGTACCTTTACCAGCTTCGTCAATATAAAACTTTTGGTCGATAGTAGAGTTACTTGCTTTTGTAAAGTTAGTAAATCCTTTACCAACACGAACGTAATTTTCTTTTCCAGATGTTCCTTTTTTATCGTCGATAACAAGGACACGATTACTTACTAATGGTTTCTTCATATTTATACCTCCTTATAGTATTCAACTTTATAAATGGCTTGATAAGTTACTGTACCGTCTTTAGTCCTTGAAAAAAGACCGGGAGTTCCAGTCATTTCAATATTTACGGTTAACTTACCGTCATTAAAAACCATGTCTTGATTATGTTTGTCGAAATAATCAGATATATTCCATAATGGTTGTATGATACCCAATTTATCAACATTTGTATTCTGAGAATAAATTGCAAAAGGGAAACTTCCGCTTTCGTCTCCAGTTATATCTTTTTGAACGTATTTCTCGCCAGTTATTTGTTGTAAAGACATTGATAATCCCTTAGGAGCAATATCTTCCAACTCAATAGGACAAGGAAGTCCAATTTCCTCTTGGCGTTCGTTTAGATAGTCAAGTACATTCTTAACGATAAGTACATCAGTACTTTTATTATTATTCATAATCTACCTCCAGCTAATTTTCTAGCAACTCGTACCCATTTTTCTTTATGAATCGCCTTAGCTTTTTCAAAATAAAGAATATCAGTACCGGGTTGTGAATGGCGTTGTATAACGTGTGTACCGTCCGCCCAACTACCATAGTATTGATACGCTGCATATACAACACTCCATACTAACTCGTCGTCGTTCGATCCTATGCTTGGAATCACACTTTCTCGTAAGTCCCCAGATAACATAGGAGTAAATACATTCGTATCTTTAGCAACTTCATTCTTTAACCATTTACGGGCTCGACTATAACCATTATTGAAAGAACGAGCAACTTTAGCACCGTCAAAATTGACTTTAACGTTCATTAAGAGCCTTTTATTTCAAAATGATGTATGTCGTTACCCATGGCATTAACCTTGGTTACACTATCAATAGAATAATGCTCTCCACTAGGTAAAACAGTATCAATCTCTCCTAAGCCTATATAGGTATCAGTATCAAAGGTAAAGACACCTTTGTATTCCTTTAAATCCTTAAAAGATTCTGGATCAATATAAATACTATCGCTTACCATTTCAGTAGGGAAAACAAAGAGTAATAAAGTACTTGCGTTTGATTCTCCCTCTTTAGTGGATTGTTTTGCTATGATACTCTCATATCTAACACTTTTGATAATAGTTCTATGATAAGTGAATCCGCCAGTATGATTACTGGCTATCTGATTCCATACTGTAATAGTGTGGGGAAACATTAACTAACACCTCTAACACTTCTATTCAATAAACCAGTAGGACGTAGGTAAATATCAACCATAGGACTGACTTCTATACCGTTTATTGTCTCCACTTGTTTTTCACTTTTGGAAGCCTTAGTGTAGTTATAACTTCCAATAGATTCACTCATTAAATTAGCCTTATCAATAGCGTTCATGCCACCGTCTTTTACAAGTTTCTTAACTTGACTAGCAGTAGCTTTCTGGATTCTTTCCTTAACAAAGTCGGGGAAAGTATCAAAGTTAGGGGCTCTATTCATTGTCTTATCGTCTATTATTCTAGCAGCTACTTCGACTAATTGATCGAAAGTATCTTCGTCAATTTTAGTTTTAGTAAACTCCTCATAGAACTTAATATCAATATAATTCATAGAACCACCTACTTATCTTGGTTTTCTTCTGCGTTTTTGTCCTCAGTAATAGGCTTATCGTTCTTTTTTTCTGGTTTATTGTGTATTTCAACCTTAAAACCAAGCATTTTGAACCATAAGCGTAGATTCTCGTCTAATTTTGTGATACAATTACCATTTTTAAACTTAAATCCAACGAACTCTCCATTGAATGAAGTGTCGGGGGAAATAACTACATACATAATTATTCTCCTTTCTCAGAATCTCCGTTTCCTTGTGTACCAGCTTCTGGATCCTCAACAGGTGTTCCAGCTTCTGGATCCTCAGCCCCAGAGTTCTTTAGTTCTTCTTGTGCTTTTAATTCAGCAGCTGCAATCTCTGCCTCTTTATCAGCGATAAGTTTTTCAAGTTCAGCGTTTGTAGCTTTACTTTTAACCTCAATACCTAGAGCTTTAGCTTTTTCTAAAAGTTCAGCTTTGGTAACAGGCTTTTCTTGGTTGCCAGTATTTTTACCAGCTTCTGGATCCTCAACAGGTGCTCCAGCTTTAGCAGTAGGAGTATCTTTAATTTCTTCTAAAGTATAACCTTTGCTTAAAAACCAGTCCTTACTAAAAGTGTCTAGTTCAGCAGTAGCAGTACCGTTAACGAATACTATTCCGCTTGTAACACCTTTATAATGTTTTTCTGGTGCGTTTATTTTAAACATAATTTTCCTCCTTATAAAATTGAAAACCTTTCCCGATTAAGAGAAAGGTTTTTCTTATGCAGTTGCTTCAACAACTTTGATTTTTCTGATAACACCAACAGCCCTAGTAGTTTCAACAGCAATAGCTCCAACCATTTCAACTTCGCCTTTTTTAACTGCTCCAGCAGTCTTAAAGTCTGGGTAGTAATGTTTGATAACTTCGTTACCGTCTGGGCTTACACCGTGAACCTTATCTTCTCCTAGTACAACAGCGTATAGAGATGTTTCCCCGTTAGCTGCATTTGCTACGATAGGATTAGTTTCTCCAGTAGTATCGTCAGAACCGGGTTTGTCTCCCATATCAACTAATACAGCCTTGCCGTATTTGATAATTTCTTCTCCGAAAGCGTCTTTATCATAACGAATATTAGGAACTCTATCAGCGATAGTTTGGAAAACAGCGTACATATCACTATTCATTAAGTAGTGAGTTGGTTTTTCAACCATTTTAGCTTCCATTCTACGAAGTTCGTATAAGAAAGTCTTATAGTTACTGTCGATAGCAGCAGAGTTAGATAAATCTAAAGTACTGTCTGTATTACGTTCAGTAACTGTGCCTTTTACAGCTTTATCAATTCCGTCGAATCCGTCAGCGTCAACAGCAACGTCTCCATTGATAAATTGATCCAAGAAATAAGCTCTTGTAGCTTTAGCTTTTTGTGTAGATTGAAATTGAACGTGATCTACAACTTGCTTTTCGTCCGCAGCAATTACACGGTCTAGCTCATAAGCTCCACCCATAACTTTTAACACTACGGTTTCTGGAGTAGTTACAGTTTCTTGAGAAGTGTACTCTCCATTGATTTTACGAGCTCCAGCTTTAGGTTGTGTTGTAATTTTATTAAACACATAAGCTAGAGTTTTACCACCTTGTGGCTTAACAGTATTGTCGAATGGAATAGCGTCCAATAAAGGGCATTTTCTAAACTCGTCAACAATCTTGTTAGTTAACTTACTTTGAGATAAGTTTTGTGCTTGTGCTAATGTAATAGCCATAATAATTCCTCCTTAATTATTTTGACTCGCCGTAAATATTCTCACGGATTTCGTCGTCAATAGTTTTTTCTTTTGGTGGTATTCCTCCTTGTGGCATACCTCCGTCAGTAGGAGCTTCCTCGAATAAGTATTTTTTAGATTCACGAATCGTACTAATTTGTTCGTCGATCCCTTTAAGTGTTCCTGTTTTCTCGTCATAAGAAATATTGTCTAAGTTCAAATGAGCCTTTAAAGATACAGCGTCAATAGTTTTAGAGTTAGCGATTGCTAAATCAATAGCACTCATACGTTTTACGTCAGCTATTTCTTTCTTGCTATTGTCTTCTAATTCTTTATTAGTCTTTTGTAACTCGTCAATAGTTTCTTGTAACTTAGTAGGATCAACTTTCTTTAAATCTTCTAACTGTTTAGTAAGTGTAGTCTTTTCAGTAGTAAGAGTGTTAACCTCTGTTACTTTTTCGTTAAAGTCATTCTTAGGTACATAATACTTAGGAACTTCCTTTTTAACATTTTCTACTACACTAGATACTTTTTCGTCTTCAACTCCTGCGTTTGTTAAAATCTCTTTTAACCAATCCATATTATCTTCTCCTCTCAGTTTTTATTCTGCTTGTAGGCAGTAAAGTCGAACCAACCGTTTTATTCTCTTGTAATCGAGTAAGCGTATAATCAACTAAAAAAACCAGCCTTAGCTAGTTTTCATTGTAAATTATCACGATACCATAATAACACTAATAAAGTGTAATCAAGGTGTAATAGTTATTTTTTTAACATCATTTTGCATGATTTCGATATAGCCGTCGCTAGATTCCAAGGAAAGAGAAGCGATACCACTATCACTATCAACAGAACGAGTAAAGGTATATACATAACCTGTTACAATCGTACCGTCATTAAGTATAACTTTTACATTTTTATCATAAAACTTTAAAAACTCTAGTTCTGTCATTTCTTATCACTTCCTTTTAGAGTAGGTACAATGTGTACTCCACGTTTAGAATAATGTATTTTAAATGCGTTAGTATCAACCCAGTTATTGTCTAAGTCTAACACTTTACCAACAACCTTATCAGAGACTACAACTTCTTTATGTTTCCATACACCGTCTTTAAGATTACGTTCTAACTTACCAGTACCAGCATACTTTTTGACAAGATCAATAGCTTCTTGTTTAGTTACTGTTACTTGACTAGACATACCGTCATAAGTCTTAGAAGTTGGATCGTGTTTATTCCACTTAGAATCAACATATTTGTCTAACTCATAATCTTTGCTAATTTTCTCACGAATAGGAGCGTCCCGTAAGTATTCTTTTACATTATTCTCCGTACTACCTAGATTATACATCATATTTGCTTTATTTTCAACGCTACGACTTATGCTAGTAGCTTTTTGAGACATAGAACGATTGAATCCATACTTAAACTCTCTCGAAGTATCACGCATAAGGTTATTATCTTCGATAAAGTCTTTTAAATCCTGTCTGCGTTCTTTTAACTTGATACTGGCTTTTTCTAAAAGAATCTTATCTCCAGTCTGTTCTGCAACAACAATCTTTTGTTTCTCAATACGAATCTTACGTTCTAGTAGTCGCTGCTTCTGATTCAACTCGTATTGCTCCTTATTTTCATTAAGATTGTAATGTTTATAAGATTGTTCTGACACGCCCTCTAAATAGGGGTAGAAAGTATGGCGACAGTTAACACCAGCCAGACCGTCAACTTTACCATAGCCAGTAGCCTCATAAAAGTTAGGGTATTTATCACTAGAACCCTCCAACATATAAATCTTACCTTGCCAAACAGCATGGCTAGGACGGGCTCCCATGTGAAAAGATACTTCTACAAGGTTAGATCCCCATTCCTTAGCACGTTGTTCTTGCATAGCAGACATACATTGATTGTTAGCTGTTATTATCTGCATACGAACAGCACTCTCTAGGGTTCTAATAATTTTAGTTCCGTCATTACGCATATAACTAGCACCTTTGATACCTTTTTCAGCAAGACGAGTGGTAGCTTTTCTCATAGATGTATTGTAATCATAAATACCCTGTGTAGTTTCAAGATATACTTGATTGATAATCTTTAAATATTCCTCGTTAGCACTTTCTAAAGCGGTAGTATTGACTAGATTAAATGAATCAACAGAGTTAGTAATAGAAGTATTGAGAATAGCTTTTAATTCTTCTGACTTCATTAAAGATACTGGCTTATATGGTAGCGTACCTTTAGAGTAAGCCTCTTTGAACGCAGATTCCTCTATATTTCCGTAACCAGCTTTCTTTAACATGGATCTTATCTCTGATTCAGTCTTACCAGAATACTTGGCTAGTACCTTAATATTCTCTGAATGTAACATTCCTAGTTCATTAAGTTTCCTAGTGTGCCACTCAACAGTACCACCGTCAATCTCGTCAACATCTAAACGACTGGCAATATTACGTAAGAGTTCTGCTTCGATATTCTCGTACAGTTCTTGTAAATACTTGTCGTCTTGCATACACTATACCTCGTATGTAACTTCTTTAGGCTTACGTGATTCCATGACTTCTATTTTCTTAATGGCTTCGTCTTCTGTAATCTTATACACACGAACATAATATTCTACTTTATCAATGATTCCAGCATTATACTCGATCATAGCTTGACGTTTTACTTCTGCCATATCTTCGATAATAGAATCGTCAAAGTTTATTGTTGTATCTCCAGTATATGTCTTACCATTTTTTAAGTACATAAGAGCTTGTACCATACCTATAAGAGCTGGTTCTAAGATAACCTCGTGTTTTTGAATGTTCCTAAACATCTCAGAGTTATCGCTTATAGTCTCAGTAGCTGTCTTTACTTGTCCTTTTTCCCATTTATAGCCATTATCTCCGAATCCAATTTTCTTACCATACAAGTTAAGATTAGTCTGTAATCCTGTGTCATGAGCTTCGGCTCTTATATCGAACTTGGATTCTTTTATCATTTCCGTACCGTCTTCGTCTGGCATAGCATAGAACTCTATATCGTTCTCGTCGAATACTGGAACAGCGTCTCCATTTTCTAAGTCAACATTAAGAGCACCACTTTTAACAAAGATACGCTTCTTACCAAGATTAAACTCATTCTTATAACTATCATAGATAAGATCTATTGTTTTCATTTCGTCAATAGCGTTAGCAAAGATAGCCATTCCCATAGGATGATCCATATTGATATTATTAACTATGTTAGGTTTTATGATCTGGAATGTTTTTACATCATTCCATACTACTGGCATAACATTCTTAGGTAGTACTCCCTCTTGAAACGTACCGTCATTGTTAGCAACTATGATTTTATTTTCTACACAGAATCTAGAACCAATTTGCTTATGTATATTTATGTAGAATGTCTTTTGTTCTCCGGATTCTATAATACTAGCAAAGGCACAATCTAATATCTCGCCCTTGTTCCACTTAAGAGGGAATATCATAGGTGCGACTACATAATCAATAACTGGTTGGTCTCCAGCTTTATACTCTATAAAAGCACCAGTACCTAAGGCAAACGTCTTTTCAACTAACTGGTTAGAGTTAAGCCAAAAGTTATTCCTTTCTAGTATCTCGTCTAAAGTATTCTGGTCGGTAGTAGAGATAGTTACTTTTTCACTCATGAGCTTATTAGCCCAGTCCTCACAACCTTTCTTAGCCATACCTAGAGTATATCGTTCTCTTGGTACTTGCTTCTTACCATTATACTGTTTGTAAGAGTGGAACTTTTTTACTTTACCAGCGTACCACTCACGCCATGTATTGATATAGCCGTAATAATCGGAATCTATATTGTAACCTAGGCTTCTTAAATATTCAATAATTATATTCATAAAATACCTCCTTATCGTAAAATTATTTTCATTTGTTTTTCTATTGAATACTCGAAACTATCGAGAGAGTCTATGTTGTAGTTTCCGTCGTCCAAACGAACGTCGTCTATTTCTTCCTCGTCCCATACCGCATTATCAAACGCAGATATAGTATTCGGACATTTTTCCTTAACAACCCACAATCTATCTTGACCGAACATAGCAGTAGTGAATCTGATACGGTCTATAATCTCATTCTTTAAAGCATTGTGAATCATTATAGGGTAACCTCTTAAAATACCCTTAGTGTCTGTGTATTTTGCTTTTAGGAGTGCTGTTTTCAATCCACTAATAAGGATCTGCTCGGCACTATCACAATATACATCATGCAGCTGCGGGAACTTATGAAAAGAGTTAGTAACGAACTCGACAAAGTTTGTCTCCAACTGTTTAGGAGTTAGTTCTTCTTTGTGATACCATTCGTCAACAATAATAACTTCCTTGAAACTTCTTGTTACTAAAGTAAGAGTAAAGGAAGTAGCGGACTTATTTCCTCCAAAGTCAACACCGATATAAGCAGCAATAACATCTTTGCTATATCTTTCTAAGAACTCGTCATAAGAGATAACACGGCTATCGTCAAAGGTTGTATAAATACGTCCCTCAGCAGTAACCCATAATCCCTCAACATTACGCTTATAGAATACACCAGCAAACATTCTCTTATAACGTAGCTTAACCTTTTCAGATAGAGTAAGATTGTCGTCCATAGTAAAGTGTAAGTATAAGAATCTCTTTTCTTTGGCTTTATCTATAAAGTCAGTCTTAAACCAATGGTTCGGATTCTTAGGGTTACAGTTAAACCAATACTTAGCACCCTCAATAGAACAACGAGCCATAGCTTGATCTACGAAAGAGTAAGGCATAAGTGCCACTTCGTCAAAAAAGACACCTGCTAGTGTCATACCTTGGATTAAATCCTGTGAAGATTCGTCCTTGCCACCGAATAAGTAGAAGTTGTTATATGAATCTCCTTTATAAACTATAATCAAGTTATCTGTACGACGTTCCTCGTACTTATAACCTAAAGTTAGAATCTGTTTCTTTAGAGTATTGATAACATTACGTCGTAAAGAACCTATTGTCTTACCACATAGTGCGAAATCTACACCGTCAAAGTTTGTCATAGCCCATAATACGAAAGAGGGAGCCATAGAGATAGTTTTACCCGATCTAACAGCACCGTCAGCTATAACGCCGTCATAATCCTTATAAGGACTACCGTCAGCCCACCACGACAATATCTTTAACTGTTTCTTAGAGAGCGGAGCCCACACGAAAGGCTTACTGTGTCTTTTCTTCTTTATCTTTAACATCTGGATCCTCGTCGTTCCATATAGAAGACATATTTCCAGTAATAGCTTGAATAATAGATCCGTTCAAGTTTTCGTCGCCCTCTAGTTCCTTTGCTTGAAGTTCTAGTTCTTTCTTCTTTAACTCTAACTCTTGACGTTTGAACTCTTTATCTACAATCGTACCATACGCCATAGCTAAGTCTCTTATACTGGTAAACATATCTACATTATCGCATTTGTCCTCAATATTCTTTAATAATTTACCAAGAAGTCTCTTGACTGTTTCCTTACGGTCGTCCATGTCTTTTATGACTTCCTTAGTATTATTATTTTTTTTCTCCTCTAATTGTTTCGTACTTTCTGTTCCAGCGTTTCTCTTTATTATTTTTCTAACACCAGTATCAGACATACCAAACTTACGAGCCGTTTCACTATAATTATTACATTCTAGGAAATAGGCAACTATTTCTTTTTGTTCTTTGTCTGTTTTCGGCTTTGCCATAACTCATTCAACCTTACTACAAGCTCTTGCTTGTTCTTATACCATTCTTTGTACTGGAAATAATGATCTTTCTTATCTGGGTGTGGCTCCTTAAATTGAAGCAACATACTCTTAGAGATACAATTATATTCCTCGTTGTACTTCTCGAATGTAGTAATTGTAATATCGTAATATTGACTAAACTTAGACAGACTTATAAACAACTGCTTTATATATTTATCTAAGTTCATGTATCTGCTGCTTTCATACGCAACGCCTCCTTATAACGAAAAAAGACATCACGCTCTGGAATGTAATGTCTTATAGTTCTCTATATGATTAGAGGAGTAGTATCTACTCTTGTTATTGTTCTTCTTTAACTTCCTCAAAGATGTAATTCCCTATGAGTATATCGTCGGGGATTACTGGCATATCTAAATATACTACTGTTGCGTCTATAACACCAATAGTACCTATCAAGTTTTTATCTTGACTATACACCTCGAACTTTGTTCCGTTTCTGATTTCCTTATTTTGGACTTTTCCTATAAAAGTGTTCTGATCCATAATAATACCTCCAATAACAATATTGTATCATAGATACTGTACCAATAATATTGCCAGTCGGTTTAAAATCACAACTTAATGCTATTCCTTAGGAAATATTACCAGTACACTACCTAAGATAAGTAGTGCTTTTAGTTTATCTAAAAAGAATAAAAAGGGGTTGGCTAGTGTGATACTAGCGTGGTGGGAAAGAAAGGACTCGAACCTTTAAGCTCTGACATTGCTCCCAGCACGATTAGGAATCGAACCATATCGTTAGCAGAATCGAACTACACTTCCGTCGAGGAGAGCTCGTTACCCAGTAACTAGCGTTTTCCATTTCGCCACTTTCCCATGTAGACTATTTCCTTAAGCAATAACCGAGGTTAACCATTACGTTAACTTACTTAGGATTATGACTGATAGTTCAGCATACGGTGGTCGTAACCACAGACAACACCTTGTTCGGTTGCCAGAACATCTACTTATTGTATGATGTCTTATCAATTATAAGCCGATAAGCCAGAGCTATTATAATCATGTCCCGATACAGCATTCATAGCATAAAAACCTCTATCGAGTAAAATGCCACTACCACCTTAACTTAAAGTCATAGTATCGCTTTTTCTGACTTCCGTACCTAGAATCAAGCCCTAGGCTTCTCAATTTATTTATTATATGAGACATTTACCGGGTGTCTTTTTCAACAGCATTTAATTTGTCTATACGGGGACGTAGGAGTGCTCTTTGTCTTCTCTCCAACCGTACTCGAGTATTACTTTGTCAATGGGTGTAACTAGAGTAAAGAAGTCTCCCAATTATTACAGAAAGGAGCTAGTAGAGAGTTATGACCTCCCACGGGATCCTCCCGGATTACCCAACTGTAAAATACAGTTCTGTCTCTATTCCAGCATACTAGCATAAATGGTTTCGGTAGTAGGACTTGAACCTAACCTCGGGAATATGGAACCCTTATGCGACCATCACACTGCTACCGAGATATAAAGTGTAGATTTTTCTTCTCAATCGGGGGCAATCTACGAGCCTTTTTAATTATTCCACAATACCATTTTACCACTATTACTGTGTAATTTTGGTGTAATAGTTTTCTTTTATTTTTCTTTCAATGTCAGCACTTACTTGTTTGATCCGATCTATCGAATAATGAAGCCTATCAGCTATCTGTTGTAAGGTGTAAGTTCTTTCCTCAAAGTACTTTAAACTCATTACTTTATACTCTAGGCTATCGTTACCAGAGATGTCCTCAACACCTTGTAGTATAACTTCCATACGTTTTAGACGATTCTGTATTGTATTTACATTCTTGATAGCTTCTTCTAGTTCTTTAGCGATTCCAGTTTCTTCTAACTCCTCGAGATAGGAAACCATTTTGTCTTTTCCGACGCTACCGTTAGTAGAGGAACTAGGTTTATATCTTACAGTAACAGGGAAATATTTATCGAATATAGTACCTTGTTTTTCTTGCAAGGTTCTTAGACGTTCTACCGCACATTGTAGATCTGCAATTTGTCTGTAATAGTTATCCATAGTACCTCCTTATTCTTCTGGTCTTACAACTTCTGTACCGTCGTCATTCAATCTATAACCACAAGCTGTCTCGATTTTATCTAGTGAGTCGAATATAACTTTCTTTACTAATTTCCACGAGCCGTTATCTTCTTTACACATTCTTATAAGTACTTCTTCGTTCATTTGAGAACCGAATCGTACCTTCGCTGTTCCGTTTCCTTGTGGTACTATTTCTGCACATACAACCATTAAATCGAATATCTTTGGCTCTTTAGCTTCATTTTTACTCATTTTGATTCCTCCTTTATTTTTTTCTCTATATTTTCAAAACTTTGTATAACAGTATTTTTAATTGCTAAATACGTGGATTTATCGTTCTTGTATATATATTCTAGTAGTGGAGTATGATAAGATGTAATATCAAACTTTCCAAACTCTCTTTGTGAATATATTACTTTAAACAATTCATTCTCTTTTTTAACTTCCTCCATTTCTTGAAGTCTCCTCTCGTCAATAATGGCGTCTATATCTAAATCCTCGTCCCCCTGATTTTCCCTAGGTTCGCAATATTCGTCGTAACCTGGATAATAACTATCTAAGTCCCTTGTATCTATCATTAGTCCTCCTATGATGTTTCTTTCTTGAAAAGTTACATATATAAATCGTTTTTATTACGCATATCAAGAACGCGAATAGAATAAAAGCAATAATAAGTAACGCCAGTAATCCAATAGTTTTAAGTAGCCACATAATTACGCCTCCTCTAAATCTATCTTTCCAAACAGTTCTATAAACTTATCTGGATTCAATTCTTTTATGATTTCTTTAATATTTTCAAGAGTTGTTGGCTCTATACGTTCTCTGTCTTGATAGTTAAAATCGTTTTCTATGTATTTATAATATTTAAAATAGTTATTGTTTTTTGTCTTATATACAGAAACTTTTTCCCATTCTTTAAATCCATAACCCTTAGGAAGCCATATATTTTGTATGAAAAAACTATGTCTATACTCATAAATTAACTCAGCTGTTTCAGTATCATATATTTTATTATTTATTATTTGTTTCATTCTATTACCTCCTTAACATAACTCTCAGTATGTAACATCATGGGTATAATTTGATTTCCTAACACAGAATAGTAAATCTTTCTCGTTGCTATTATTTGTGATATTTCTTGCGGTGTTAACTCAAAACACGCTTCTGTGTAGGTATCTTCTCCAATTTTATGTACTGTTGTTGGTAGATTGTTACAACCCTCAGCTACATAAACTCTATTAGTTGTTGGTGTCTTTATTGCTTTCATTTGTAACCCTCCTTAGTTCGTTATTATCGTCGTCCCAGTAATCGTCAATGGATCCATGTAAATTGTTAAATACAATCATTAACTTTGTTTCCCACTTAGAATTACTAGGAACAAAGTTTTTTGACAAGATACTAGATAACTCGTCCCAGCTTTCGTATTGAAGCTCTGGAGCTTTATAACGATTATCTTTTTGGACTTTCTCAATTTGTTGTACGATAGAGTAAACTTTATCTTTATTGAAAGTACATTCTTCATAGATTATTTTTGTTATCTCGTCAGCTACTACTTGAAAATTCCTTGGTTTCATATTTCCTCCTTACTCATTTTCTGACAAGCCAATCGCTTTTCTTACATTTGACTTTTTTATATTAGACATATAGCCTTGTATTTTAAAGATTTCTGAAATATCGCTATTGTCGTTTTCACTTCTAGGTACATCTTCTGGAAAAATATTGTTTTTATAAATAAAAGCAGTATAGAAAGAATCTAATTCTTTACTTAAATCTTCTTTAAAGATAGAAAAAATATATTCAATCTCAATTTTTTGTTCTGCAGTTAACTCTAAAAAATATATTCTCTTAGTCTTTTTACGGTAAGCTGTTTCGTTTTTATGTCCGCATACCATATATGCTGTTTGAAATAGCAGTTTACTTTCTAATTCACTATCTACATGAAACTTATACCAATTTTTTATTTTTAGTTGTAAATCTTCTTCTGTAATATGGTACTTTTTCATTAGCTTTTTTAAAAGAAGTTCTGCATTTTCTTTTTCTCCACCAATACCACGTTTAGATAGCTCAGAAAGTTTTTGTAATTTTTCCATTAAATCCATATCAACTTCTCCTTTAATGAATCTATGTTGTAACATACCCAGCAACAAGCCTTATTGAATCCAGTAGTACAACCTAGAAACTGGATTCTTTTTTTAAAGATAAGAACAGATAATTTATCAACATACTTTTCCCACATTTCAGCTCGTGCTGGAGTTTCTAAAGTGGAAAGAGGGAGAAGTAAACAGAATGACTTAATCAGTCCCATATCAACCAATTCAAACGTTCTTTTTATAATTTCATTCTGTTGGCTAAATGGTGGGTTACTAATAAGTAAATCACAGTCTTTAGGTGGTAAAGTTGTAAAAAAGTCATTCCCTAAATCGTCGAATATATGAGTAGCCTTGTATTTAAGATTCAATTCGTCAGCTTTTAGCTTAAAATGTGAATCATAATTGTTAAAAGGGAACCATATATTCTTATATTTTTTTATATCAATAATGTCGTATATGTTTTCTACTACCCAACGTGGAGTAGCAACATGATCCTTGTTAGTTTTCTTATCTTCTTCATAAATCTTTTTAACATCTATTGAATCGCCAAAAATATTAAGTTGTTTTTCAGTCTTGACAGGCACAATCTTGGTTGTCCTCTATGATTCTGTATAAATCGTCGTTGATAAGTCTTAACCTAACGTTTTCACTATTTAAGTATTCGTTACTGCTTTCAAGGTTGGCGATTTCTTGATCTTTAGTTATAACTACATTTTTTAGATCTTCTGTTAGAACTGTCATAAGAGCTCCCCAGCTAACAGCAATAATAGCAACTATCAAAGAGGCGGCAATAAGGAAAAACTTAAATAACTCACTTTGTATAACAATTATGATAGGATTAAATATTTTCTTTAGTCTTTCCATTTTGTTTTCCTCCTTTTGATTCTAGTTTTTCGACTTTCAATTCTAAGTCAGCAATAGTACTTTTCTGTTCACGGATCTGTTTCTTTTGTTCTATGCACAGATCCTTATACTTTTGTAATTCTTCTGTCTGATCTACCTTACTCTCGAGTAGAGCGACGTATTTATCTTGTACTGTATGATACTTATTCTCGAATGTATTACGCTCTTTTCTAAGCTGCATATTTTCTCGGAAGTTACTTAACCATTTCATTTGTTAACTACCTCCCCACATTGAACGCAGATAATTTCTTTACCATGTTTATTCTTATAACGGAATAGAGTAAGTCTTCCACAGTTAGGGCATTTCGCCTTAGGTTTTTTCCCATACTGTTTTAACATAGTATCTCGTTCTTGATTTCTTTTAATCTTTCTAGCAATAGAGGACATATTATTTTCCTCCTTGAATCATATTAGAAAGGTTGATAACTAAATCGTGAATAAGTTTTGATTGTTCTAAATCATTATTAAGTGTTTCCATGATACACGTTTCGTTTATCTCCTTTACTTCGTCTGTATTTGATCCCCCTAAAACTTTTAGTATTGATAATAAATTACATATTGTTTCTGCATTAGTGCTTTTTATTTCAAAAGCCAATTTTTCTAACATAATTATTCCTCCTTATTTTTAATCGTTAGTACATAATCTTTTAAAGTATATTTTCCTTTTTCAGCGTGTACTTTCCACGCTATTTTATTAGCTTCATTTCTTTGGATTCCTTGACTCATTAAGAGCTTAACGAATCGTTTTCTTGATATATTTTTATCTAAGCCTTTAGTTATTTCTTTTATTTGTTCCCATGCGTTACTAAATATCTCGCCAAACACATCTACGATTGACCTAGCAACATCTCCCATAGCTTCTCCGAACTTCCTAAAAGCCTCATTCATTCTGTCTATTGATTCTGGATTCATTCTTTATCAATCCTTATGGATTCCAAACGCTTTTCTAAATCCCCCTCGAACAGCCAAGAATATTCTTTTTTAATAAATCTGACTATTTTCTTTTTCATTTTTCCGAGTGCTATAATCGGATCCTCAGTTGTATATAAACTACAATGAACTGCTTTATAATCAACAAACTTCCAATCTTGAAACCATACGCATATATCTTCGATACAACTTTCAATATCGTTTTTATCTTTTTCTCTCTTTAAAAGTCTTAGATTTTCGTCTTTTTTGATACAAAGATAATTATCTGTTTTTAACATTAAGTCATAATCCCATGAGTATATCTCATTTTCTCCGTTGGATCTTATTTCAACGCTTAAGTAGTGTACTTTTTCCATATTATTTACCTCCATATTTTTTATAAATCTGATCCTCTTTGCACCAATCCTCGCCGTAGTGCCGTTTCATGTAAGCAACGATTTTAGCGTCAATTTTTTCTCGCTGCTCTTTAGTTCCATTATCGTAGTAGTGGTGGCACTTATTGTCTGTAAGATTAGTACATAGAGTAACTACATTAGTAACTATTCCCATACCACCTTTACTTCGAGGTACGATATGAGCGTTAGGCATTACGTTGTAGGCATTTCCACAATATACGCAACGCCCTTTATCACGCTCCCATACTTCGAGTTTTACTTGTTGTGTTATATCGGTAGCTTTAGCTCGTTTAGATTTTAATTTTCTAGTATGAATCAACTTACAACTCCGTACTTCTCGAATCTTGTAATAAACTTTAGTTCTTCCTCAGCACGGTTCCACATCATACGAGCGTCTTCGTGCATATATTGAAGTTGTCTATATCTTTGATAAGCCCAATCTCTAAAGTCTGTCTTAGAAGCGTCGTGTAGTCGTGCTATTTTACTAGCCATACTAGCTATATCGCTCCAGCGTTGTGCCAGAGCCCATGCTTCTTTCTTAACATCAAAACATAAGTTAGGATCGGCTAAGTCTAAAGCTAAATATCTTCTTGCTAAATCTCGATACAACTCGCAGTCTTCTTTTATCTCTGCGTAATTTTCAAAGTCGCTCTTAACCATTAGAACGGTAAATCGTCGTCGCTAAGAGTATATTCCTCGTCATATAGCGAACTCTGTTCTCCTTGGAAAGAATAAGGTGTAGGATCTTCCTCTTGTGGTGGTATAGGTTCATTACTTGGAGTAGTATTTTCTGGTTTTTTAGAAGATAAGAACTCGACGCTATCTGCCAAAATCTCAGTAATATAACGTGTATTTCCGTCTCTGTCTGTATAGCTTCTATTTCTTAATTCTCCTGTAACTCCAGCTTGACTTCCTTGGAATAGATAGGTTTTACAATTTTCTCCTTGTTTTCCCCATGCTATGACAGTAAAGAAGTCAGCTTTTACTTCGTCAGTTTCTTTTGCGTAGCGTCTGTTTACTGCTAAGGTAAACTGTGCTACTGGACGATTACTAGGGGTGTACCTTAAAACAGGATCCCTAGTTAGACGTCCAACTAATTCAACTCGATTCATATTTCCTCCTTATTGATTAAAGAATTGATCCACAGCATTGTCTGCTGGATCTTTTTCTTGTACTGGTTTTTCTATTGCTGGAGTAATAGGGATTACTGGCTCGTCGTTATCTACATATTCGTAGCTTTCGTTCTCCTCAATAACCGCCATATCACGTTCAATAGCTGTTTGTAATTCAATAGACATGATTCCCCAGCGAGATATTAACTGTCTTATCATTGTTTTAAATGCCATATCGTCAAACTTAGTAGTCCAGAAAGAGTAAGATGTACCTTTTTCTTTATCTCCTCTGTATGCTTTAGAGTAAGTTATTGCATGGTCTTCCATATCTTTTTTAGTCCAGTAGATATGTTTAGTAAATCCGTTTAGATACTCAAAGTATGCTAAATAACCAATCGTGTTTTTGCTCTTACGTTCTTCACAATCACTTATAAACTTAAAACGGTGTTTCCCAGTATTTTGGTCTCGTCCAAGATATTCTCCCTCTTTAATCTCTAAAACGTCTATATCACGGTAGAAATTACTTCTAACGGCTAATTGAATGTAGCCTTTATAACCAAGTTGGAACTGAGCGACTTTCTCCCAGTATTCATTCCCGTTAGCGTCTTTCTTTTTAACGTTATAAGGTACTAAGTAATAGTGTCCTAGTTGTGGAGAGGGAGAGAGCTGCAAACTTTCTCCAAGTAATGCTCCGGCGATTATAGTTCCGAAAGTACAAGTAGCTAGATCTCCGTTACTAGATACAGCACTTACAATAGCTGTTATAAATCTCTGACTGTTTTTACCCCCAACCATGTCATTGATTTTAGTTTTAATTTTTTCTTGTGTAATGTAGTCAGTAAAGGTCTGTTTTGGTACTACTGGCTTCTTAGGAGTAGCAGGGGCTAGTTTATTACTTACTGCCATAATTAAGCCCTCCCATACTTGATTCCATTAGCTTTCATGTATTCTCCTAAAGCTGTTAACTTCTCTGGAGTACATTCTACTTTGAAAGTAACTGACACAAGTTTTTCTGGAGTAGATTCTACCTGTGTAGATTCTTCGTTAGAAGTATCAACTCCGATTGCATATCTCATAGCGTCAGCAGCGTCAACATCAATACTATTAACTGGATCAACTTTAACTTCTGTTGTTTGTGGTTTAGCAAGTTGTTCTTGTAGCTCCTTTTGTTTTTCTAGTCTTTGATTCTCAATAAGAGCTTGTCCTAAATCAAGAGTTTTGAAGTAAGTATCTTTAATTTGGAACTCAAACTCAGACTTTAGATCCACGATAACTTTAAGGTCGCTATCGGCTTTCTTAACAACATCTTGAATCTCCTTTGTAATATCTGTCTCTTTATAGGTTTTATTTTCCCAACGTGGATCATATAATTTCTCTAAAGAGATAAGTTCTGCATAAGCACCAATATTCTCAGAGTAGATAGTTTTGATTGCTTCACGCTTTTTGGCTTTCTCTTGTTCTTCGAATACTTTGACTTGCTTGTCGATTTCACTTGCTGGTTTATCTACAAGCTCGATAAGTTCTTTAATCTTAGCCTCAAAGTCGTCATAAGGAACCATAAACTCCTTTTTGATTTTAATTTTCTCGTCATTTAAGGATTTCTTTAGAGCATTAAGAGTAGCACGGTCGTCTTTAGCTTCTTTGATATTCTCTGGTGTATATACAAGATTCTGATACTTCTCTAAACTTGCTGTAAGTCCTCCTTTTAATTCTTCATAATTGAACTTGATAGCTTCCATTTTCTGTAATGGACTGATAACAAGTCTTAGACTATTAACAACTTGTGGTTGTTCTACTGTTTCCAGATTTTTTTCCATATTATTTTCCTCCTCTAAATCTGTGGTAATAGTAGTGGCGGCTTAGTCTTTGTTTCGACATATTGCCAGAACTCTATTTCTTTTGGTTTTAAATAATCGAGATCGTCTTGAATTTCCGTACGACTATTAGCAATTACATAGTCTCTGACTTCTCGAATAACAGTACCGTCAGTTAAATGTCTGATAAGATAAGCTCTTAAATAACCAAAGTCCATATCTTCGTCAGCTAAGAAGTACTGTAACGTTTGTAGATAGTAGTTTTGTGGAATATTGCCGTCTTTCCACTTTTCATACATTTTGTGATTCATAATTTCACAACGTTTAATCTCTAAGAATCCCTTACGTCCTGTGGACTTTTCTACAAGCCTACTATCTGGACTAACTTGTATGAATGGGTATTCTTTGTTATGGATTATTTCGTTTTCTTCGTGTAAAACTTCATATTGCTTATAATCCACAGCGAATAACTTTCTTAACGGATCCTCGCTGTCAGTTCCGTTCTTAACGTATTCTTTCTGAGAGATGTCTTCTGGTTCTCTTATACCGACTTTTTCCTCCCATAGTGCCACGTTAGTTTTATAAGGACTCATACCTAAGATACAAGCAACATCAGAGCCACCAATACCTTTTTTACGTTCCTCAAGCCATTGTTCTCGATTCATTCTTCGTCCCCCTTATCATTAAGCCAATCGTAGTCGTGAAGTTCTAAGGGTTCGTTACCTCGTCTAGCTTCCATAGCTTCAAACTCTCTAGCTAGTTCTAACTTCCTAAGTTCAATCTCTGCAACATATTCGTAAAATGTCTTACCATAGATTCCTTTAAAGGTAGGTTCGTCTGGTAAAGGACATTTCCATTTCTTCATACAATTTTTACAATCAATAGTTTTATAGACACAGCCTAAATGACAAGAAAAGTTTTCCTCGGGCGTATTATTACACACACTATTATTCTTATATTCTTTATTAGTCTTATATTCTATATATTCTTCTATTGTTGTTAGTTGCTTGTTAGTTGCTTGTTGATTGCCTGTTAATGGACTGTTAGGTTGCTTGTTAACTTGTTGGTACATTTCGTAGTTAACCACAGTAATTATGCGGTATTTATTAGTACTTTTGCTTGTTAATTCGCCTGTTGAAATTAGGTGTTTTAGTGCTGTCCGAATCTCTTGGACTGACAAACCTAGTTCTTTAGCAAGTGAATCAAGCGAGGTTACGAAACTACCTCTAGGGATTGTTTCTCCCATAAACTTTGCTTCTTTCCAATTAGCTTTTAGTAGGCAGTGTATAAACAATGATTTTGTATTTTGATCTGTGTACCATTGCCAAGATGTAAACTTAGCAAAGAGCTTAATCCAATTTCCATTGATACTTACCACCACCTTTGACTAGAACTCCATTTTTTGCTATAATAATGGAGTGAATATTTAACAAAATATTCCATTTGAGAGGTCTTGCCTAGGCTCTCTCTTTTTTTGTTTCGATTGCGTTCCATTGTTCCTCTAAATCGTCGAATATAGTACCTGCTGTCATGATTGCTGCAACAAACGTAGCGAATCCGAACCAAGTCCAACCAACCATATTAGAAGTAATCCAACCGTAAACGGTAACCATAAATAAATCGTGAACTATTAAGGCTAAACAACCGATAAATCCTATAATTTTCAATACATTTAACCACTTAATCCTTTTTAAAGCTTTCATTTTTCCACCTCCTTTTTTAGCTTCTTAGTTTTCTAATCTTCACATAAGACCACCTCCTTTAAATTGCTATTTTAGATAAACTTTATATTCAATTCTTTTTGTTTTTTAGGATTGTTTTTCAATTCTTCAATTTCCTGCTCTGTATAAAAGCAGCTAGGATCGTCTATTACTTCGTTACATACATCATAGAACTTGCGTATATTGTTCTTGCGTTCCTCAATATTAGTAGGAACACAATCTAAAACGATTGTTACTTTAGGTTTTATTTCTTGTTTTTCGTTTTCCTTTTTCATAGGCACCTCCTAGTTAATCTTATTCAATAAGTTGGTTCTTATTGTTTCTTTTCAATTTGTTTTTATAATCACATAACTTTACATATTGAAAGGTTATTTTTCAAAAAAAATAGTCCATTGAATATCTAATACTGCTCCCAGTTTCTTAGCAACCTTAACAGACGGTTTTCTTTTACCACTTTCAATTAAAGAGATGTATTCTTCGCTAACTTTTGCTAATTCTGCTACTTGTTTCTGGGTATAACCCTTATTTTTTCTGGCTTTTATTATAATATCTAGCATAAATGCACTTCCTCTCTTTGTTAAGTTCATTATACAACATTACATTTTGTTAAGTCAATACCTTTTCACAACTTTTTGAAAAGAAGTATTTACTACTTTACAATTTGTTAGTATAATATTGTCGAAAAAAGGAGGAGTATTATGCTCGGAAACCGTTTAAAAAAATTAAGATTAGAAAAGAAACTAACACAATTACAGATAGCACAGAAAGTAAATATTTCAGAAGCTCGTTACAATTTATATGAAAATAATAAAAGGCAACCAGATTATGAATTATTAAAAAGTCTAGCAGAAGTTTTGGAGACTACTACTGACTATTTGTTAGGAAATGATAACACTACTAAAACTATAAGTAGTGTTATTCCAGATAATGAACTCGCAGATAAACTAAGTGTGTTAATAGAGAACGAACACGCAAAGGTTTTATTCGATAAGCTAGGAGAATTAAGCGACGAAGAACTTAATCAAGTAGCTGATATAGTAAATATTGTTACTAAGATTGATAAAACAAAAGATAAAAAGTAGAAAGGAATTAAAAGACACAAAAAATAAGCAGTACCTGTGTTCTTAGGAGGTATTGCCTATGTATGGAAAGTTGGCGAAAATTGCCGAAAAAGACAATTTAACCTTATTATTTATGAAAGCACCAGATAAAGTAAGAGCTTTTATCATGAAAGCCGAAAATGGTACTTATATAATCGTGAACGATAAACTTTCCGATACAGAAAAGGAAAAGGCGTTTCAGACATGAAATGCTACACTATAAACTAGGACATCTTAAAAACTTTGATAAAAGTAAAATAGATCAATACGAAAAAGAAGTACACGAAATTATGGAGGGATTAAATGAGTAATGATTTTCTTTTAAAGGCTTCGTTATGGATTACTAAGCCAAGAAGTATGATGTTTCATATAATAGTTTCTATCTTTACAGCTTTTATATGGACTGTATTATATTTTCTAGCAAAAAATTATTTATCAAAATTAGAAACGAATCCAACGGAGGAATATAAACAATATATAAATAATAAAGAAGCAGCAGTAATAAGAAATATGGAAAGTAAAAAATTACATTGTCCTAACTGTAAAAGCGACAATGTATCAGTACAAATGGTATCAGAACAACAACGTAGAGGTTGTTTGACTGTATTACTATATATATTTTTGGCTTGTACTATTATAGGACTTATTTTATTGATACCTTTATTAAGAGGACAAAAGTCTAAAACTAATAAGTATTATGTATGCCAAAACTGCGGACATAGTTGGGGAAAATAAACTAAAAAAAATATAGATAAAGGAGGTGCAAGATGTATAATGTAATCACGCTGGATCCTAACGGAATCTACGACGCATATCTAAGAAAATCAAGAGCAGATATGGAACTAGAAAAGCTAAAGAAGTTCGATACGTTAAAACAACATGAGAAGTTTTTAAAAGATAGAGCTAAACAACTAGGAATAAAGATCCGACATATATACCGTGAAGTAGTTTCGGGAGAATCAATCCAAGAACGACCAGAAATACAAAAAGTCTTAAAAGACATTGAGACTGGGACTGTTGACGGAATCTTGGTTGTAGAAGTAGAACGTCTTACTCGTGGAGATTCTAAAGATCAAGGTACTATTTCACAGGCTTTTAAGTATTCAAACACTTTAATTATTACTCTTAATAAAATATATGATCCAAACAGCGACGACGACGAAGAATACTTTGAGTTCGGTTTATTTATGTCTAGGCGTGAATATAAAGCCATTAACAGACGTATGCAACGCCAAAGGTTAGCAAATGTACTAGCTGGTAAATATTGTGCCTCTGAGCCTCCTTTTGGCTATAAAAAGGTAAGAATAAAATACGATAAAGGCTATACACTAGAACCTATACCAGAAGAAGCAGAAGTTGTAAAAGAGATGTTCCAGAAAAGAGCTGACGGTATGGGATTCGATATTATATGTAACTGGCTTAATACTTTAGACTTCAAGCCTAAGACATCTGATGTTTGGACTCCGTCCACAATTAAAGGTATGTTATCTAATCCTGTTTATCTTGGTAAAATAAGGTGGAACAGTAACAAACAACATAAAAGTCTAGTCAACGGACAAATTGTGAAAAAGCGTACAAGAGGAACTAAAGACGAAATAATACTTGTAGAGGGATTACACCCAGCTATTATAGAAGAAAATCTATTCAATATAGTTCAAGGAATCCAACCAAAACAAGTCAGTACTAAACATGGAACCGAATTACAGAATCCACTTGCTACTTTGATAAGATGTGCCGACTGTGGAAGATCTATGCAAAGACGTCCTTATTATGAAAATAAAAAGCAAGAACCAAAGTTAAGACGTAAATACGAAGTAGATAAAGAAAAACTACGCTTATGTCTAAGAGAACATAAAGGCGATTACAGTCTAAGAGACATAGCAACCGCCTTAGGAGTTAGTAAGAACTGCGTAGATCATTGGTTTAGTTCTTCACAAGATAAGTTCACTATGCCATACGCTGATAAATGGGAAGAACTAAAAAAACTACTTAATATAAAAACAACAGAGTTTGATAAAGCTATTACCACATTCGAGGAGAACACGATAGATCCTCACGAAGATACTTTGATATGTCAAAAAGCACATTGTACGAATATAGGCTCTAATTTATCGCTTGTAGAGGCGGAAGTCATTAAAGGGTTACGAGAGTACCTAGACGCCCAAAAAGAGCTCCTATCGACGTATAATCCAGCCGAGGAAGACGATAACGTCATGTATCAAGCATTAACTAAGGACTTAGAGAAATATAACAGACAATTAGATAAACAATACGAGTTAGTAGAACAAGGAGTATATACTCCAGAGGAGTTTACTAAACGTACTAAAGTTATAAAAGATAAGATAAATAATACAACTAAGGAATTATCTAAATATCAAGTAAAATTGAATAAAGATAAAATCGAGAAACTATTACCTAAAATTGAGAAAGTAATAGATTCATACTGGAGTGTAAAAACAGCAGAAAAGAAAAACAAACTTTTAAAGTCTGTTATATCTTATGTGGAATATAAGAAAGAAAAAGGCGGACGAGGTTACGAGAATAACTTTTCAATAGCAATACACCCTAGGTTTTAATTATAACTACTTTATATCTCTATCGTTAGCGTACAGAAGAGTTAGGACATTGTGAAATGATAGCAACGATGGTTCATCAGCTAACTAAAGATGCTACGGTAAAAGAGCTTGAAGAAGCAGGGTTAGGCGCTTATTATGCCGACCATGGAAAAGGAACGTATTTAGAAAATGCATCTGGAGTCCCTTTTACAGCGGCATATTTCGCTGTTACAGGAGATCATTTAGCAGATATTATGGAAGATATGGCAGCAGAGCAAAAAGCTAGAGCAATTTATGAAAACTTAATTAATTTAACAAATGATGAAGATATTATTAGAGTTTTACTGTTTTTAAGACAAAGAGAAATAGTACATTTTAACAGTTTTAAAAAGTTATATGAGTACTATAAGAAAAAAGGGTATTAAAGAAATGCATAGCATTTCTTTTTTCTTGAAAATAAATACAATTCTGTTGAAAAAATCTGTTACTTGTGATAGACTTATATTAAGAATAAAAGGAAGTGGTTAGGCTATGCATACTGAAGTTTTTAATAATATTGATTTACTTGTAGAAATGACTGGTTCAAAAAATAATACAGATGAGATCAGTGCAGAATTAATAACACTACAAAGAACAATTAGAAATAAAAAAGAACAAATTGAAGATTTAAAGAGTATAATGAACGATACTCGCTATTTTAATGCTTCAAATGAATTAGTAGATAAAAATATAGAAATAAGTTTAAAAAATAAAATAGTTCGTTTAGAAAGAAAAATTAAAGAGATAAGAGCAGAGCATGAGACATTAAATGAAAAAGAACAGAATCTTCATGAAGAAATTAGTTTTTTAAAAACAAAATTAAGTAAAAATGAAAAGTATGTAACAATTTTAACTACAAAAACTAATGATTCTAAAAATAATTTTTATAAAAATATTTTAAAAGAAGAAACTGAAAATGTAAGTATAATTAAAAATGAGCTAGACAAAAAAGAAAAAAAATATAAAGATTTATTAAAAGAAATAGAGCTTAATAACCAAGCTATGGAAGAGCTAGAGAATAAGCTAGACATAGAAAAATCACGTTTAGAAGATATTACAGATAGTTTAAAAAATCCAAATGCTTATATAGATGTAGATTTGAAAAAAGAAGATGAAGATGAGTTAGCAAGAAGAAAAGAAGAATTAGATTTATTAGAAAAAAGAAGAATCGAATTATTAACGGATGCATCAGTAATTGCAACTGATGCAAAGCAATTTATTGTTGATGAAAACTATATAGGAGCATTATCTAAGATTAAAGAATTAGTTACTATTGTAAAATCTGAGCCATATATGGATATTACTTCTATAAATATTTTAGAAGAAGAATTAGAGAAAAAAGAAGTTGAGCGTGCCGAAATTTCTAATTTGATTGAAAATAAAAACTATAATGGTGCTAGTAGTGAGGCAATAAATACTCGCATTTCATATTTAGGTGCTGAAATTTCAAACAATAAAAAAATCATGGAAAAATATGAGGAAGAAATTACTAGTTTAGATGAAGAAACTAGTAACCATTTAGCAACAGTTATCCATAATTTAGAAAAAGAAATTGAAACAAAAGAAAATACATTAGAAGAATATAAAAATCTATTAAATAAAGAAGCCACTTCTACGCGTACTAAATCAAATTTAGAAACAGCAATAACAAAGAAAACTAAGGAAAAGAAAATATTAGATGGTTTACTAGTGTCTTATAAAGAAAACTTATTAGATAACATTGCTAAAACTAACAGTTTAAGCGAATTAATTAATAGTTTTAACAGCGAAATTGCAAAATATGAAAAAGAGTTAGAAAACTTAAATAAGCTAAAATCACTAGATTTAAGTACGAGAGATTTAATCGAAGAAGAAAAAGATAAAGAGAAATTACGCGTTATAAATAGCGAGATCGATGCTTTAAATAAAAGAAAGAGATTTGAATTAAGTGCAGATGAAATTTATGATCAAATAGAAATGTCTTTAGCAGAATATACAAAAAAAGAAGAACACAAAAAGATAGAAGAGCCTAAAGAAGTTGGTATAGCGATTGATAATTTATTTGAAAATAAAGATAACAAAATAAAAGTTGTTGAAATGATACCTGTAGAAACCGTAACATCTTCTGATGCCGGAGGAAATTAATATGGGGCTTAAAATTAATCATATTATTGTTCTAGAAAATAATGAAGAATATATTATTTTGAAAGAAGCAATGAAAGATGGTAAAAAATACTTTTTGGGAATGAGACTAGACAATAGTCGAAAAGTAATACCAGATTCAATTATTATTTTAGAGGAATATGTAAGTGGGTTTGATACTTATGTTAGAAAAGTGTTAGAAAGTGAGCTAATTACAAATTTAACAGAAATCTTTAAGTCGCAGGAATAAAATACTTTAAAATTATAGATTAAGATCTATTTTTTTGATATAATGATTAAACAAGTAGGAAGGTGATGTTGTGACAATAAGTAATATATGGGCCATCATAACAAAAATAATTGATATTGGAATTGTATGGATAGTTTTTTATTTCATATTAAAAAATATAAAAAATAATACTAAAATGGTTTTAATATTTAAAGGAGTATTATTAATTTTAATAATAAAGTTTTTAAGTGATTTATTAAATCTTTATACCGTAGGAGTTATTCTACAGTATTGCGTAGAATGGGGTCCTCTTGCTATTATAATTATTTTCCAACCAGAAATAAGAAGCGTATTGGAATCAATTGGAAGAACTCAATTACTTGGACGACATAGAATCTTAACAATTGATGAACGTGAAAAAGTAGTATATGAAATTATGAAATCAATTGAATATTTTAAAAGAAATAGAATTGGTGCTTTAATTGTAATTGAAAGAGAAATAACTTTGCAAGAATACATTGAGCCAGCAACAAAAATTTATGCTGATTTAACAAGTGATTTACTAGAAACTGTTTTCTTCCCAAATGGGCCTCTTCATGATGGCGGAGTAATAATTGAGGGTGACAGAATAACAGCTGCTGGAGCAGTGTTTAAAACAAGTATGAACCCATCTATTTCTAAGAGGCTTGGTACTAGGCATAGAGCCGCTCTTGGAATTGCTGAAGAGTCAGATGCAATTGCTCTAGTTGTATCGGAGGAAACTGGTCGCATAAGTATTGCATGTGATGGTGAATTAAATTATAACCTAACTTTAGATGAATTTAGAATGCTATTAATTGATTTATTAAATCCAAGACCTGAAGTATTCTATGAAGCTGAGAACAAAGATAGTGCAGGTGAAGAATAATGAAAAAAATTATAAAAGGCATAGGTAAATTCTTTAAAAGTTTTTATCGCATAGTTGATAAGTTTATAGTTACTCCAATTAGTCGCCTAATTTTTAACGTAAGCGAGTACATAAAAAATCATAATTTAAAATTAGAATATATATTTAATAGGCCTCATTTTATGATTTATATTTCTCTAATTCTTGCAGTGGTAATGTTTTTATTAATTGATTCTAGAGTTATTACTTTAGTTGAAAACGAAGCCGAAGTTATGACAAATATTCCAGTTCAAGTAAAATATAATGAAGAAGCATATGTAGTTGAAGGAGTTCCTAAAACAGTAGACATTGTATTAATTGGTCGAAAAAGTGATATTTATTTAGCAAAACAATTAGGAACGAACAGTGTCATTCTTGATCTATCAGATTATGAAGCTAGAGATTCTGCATATAAAGTATATTTATCATATACAAAATCTATTGATGCAATTGATTATAAATTAGATCCATCTTATGTATCAGTAACAATTAAAGATAAAATCAGTGTTACTATGCCACTAGATTATGATTTGGTAAATGAAAGTTACTTAAAAGAAACTCTAAGTGTTAAGAATGTTGAGTTAAAAAAATCAGAAGCTGTAGTAAAAGGTAGCAAAGATGCTATAGATAAAATCGCTAGTGTTAAAGCGTTAATTGATTTAAATAATAATTCGTTAAAAGATGTAGGAACATATGAAATAGATAGTATGATATTAGTTGCATATGATAGCAAAGGTAGAATTTTAGATAATATTGAAATTATTTATCCCGTGCACTCTGCAACAATTACATTAGATTCATATTCTAAACAAGTTCCAATAAATGTACTTACAACAGGACAACTTGTAACTGGAAAGGCTATTGCATCTATACTAATTAATAATCAAAATAGCCACAATGTAACAATTTATGGTGAACAAGAACAATTAAATAGTATTACAAATGTGCCAGTAACTATTAATGTTGATGGGCTTGGAGCTAATAGTACAAAGAGTTATCCAGTAACAATTTCTAAACCGGTAGGAGTTAGGGCCATTAGTGAAAAGAATGTTAACGTGACAGTTACCTTTGGCGAAGAAAAGCAAAAAGAAGTTCAAATAACTTCTGTAAAACCAAAGAATTTAGCAACGGGGTTAACTCCAAATATTATTGGAAAAGATGGGATTACTGTTATCGTAAAAGGCGTACAATCAGTTATTGATAGCATCAATGAAAATAATATTGAAGCTTATATTGATTTGGAAAATTATCAAGTAGGAGAGTATCCTGAAGTAGAAGTTAAAATTGAAAATAGCGATCCAAGATTAAACTTTGTGGTATCATCAAAAGTAACAGTGACGCTTACAAATAATTAAGGCTTTAAAAGAGCCTTTTCTTTTGCCATAAAAAAGGTGTAAAATTTATTATTTTATACTATAATATTATTGTGATGTTTATGTTTAATTTAGTTGAAGACTTTATAGAAACTGCACTTAATAGTTTAGGAATATGGGGACCAATTTTAGGGTGCTTTTTTATAGTAATAGAGTCTATAATTCCAATTCTGCCTTTATTTGTTTTTATTACACTTAACTTTTTGTCTTTTGGCCATTTTTGGGGATTTATTATATCTTGGATTTTTACGTGTATAGGTTGCTCCATATCATTTTTCTTATTTCGCAAAAAAGTTCAAACATGGCTCTATAAAAGATTAAAAAAACATGGTATAATAAGTAAGAAGAGCATAGATATAATTAATAATTTAAGATTAGAACAATTAGCAATTATTATAGCTATTCCGGCAACTCCTGCCTTTATGGTTAATATATTAGCTGGATTGTCCAAAATGAGTTATAAAAAATTTATTTGGGCTTTAATGATTGGTAAAGTATTCTTAGTATATTTTTGCGGATATATTGGGTGTAGTTTGGTTGAAAGCTTTAAACGCCCAGTAGTAATTGTAAAAGTTGGAATTATGCTTGGAATAGCTTATCTGGCAGGGAGAATTGTAAGTAAAAAATTTAAAATAGAATAGAGGTTATTATGGAGTATATTATAGTAGGATTGCTTGGAGTATGTGTTATTTTACTTATTATGAGTATTTTTAAGAAAAATAATAATACGGAAATAGTAGAACGTTTAGGAAAATTAGAACTTGGAGTTGTAAAAGAAATAGGTGACTTCAAAGTTAATTTTACAAATGATTTAAGAAAAGATTTTGATAGTTTGAATGAGAAAATGGAACGAAAACTTTTTGAAATGAACAATAAAGTAACAGAAAGATTAGATGAAAATTTAGAGAAGACCAATAAAACATTTTCAAATGTATTAGAAAGATTATCAAAAATAGATGAAGCTCAAAAGAAAATAGACGGGCTTAGTAGTGATATAATTTCGCTTCAGGGCATTTTAACAGATAAGAAAACAAGAGGTATATTTGGCGAAGTCAATCTAAACTTTATTTTAGAAAATGCTTTTGGAGGATCTAATACTGGAATTTATGATATCCAACATAAAATGAGTAATGGATTTATCGCTGATGCTCTTTTATATGCTCCTTCGCCTTTAGGAACAATAGCAATTGATTCTAAATTTCCACTTGAGAACTATGAAAGAATGACTAATAAAAATTTAAGCAAAGAAGAACGAATATTATATGAAAAACAGTTTAAAATTGATTTTAAAAAGCATATTGATGCCATTAGTAATAAATATATTATACCAGGCGAAACATCTAATGAAGCAATTATGTTTTTGCCAGCTGAAGCAATTTTTGCGGAAGTAAACGCTTATCATAGTGATCTCTTAAATTATGCATATTCTAAAAAAGTGTGGATTACAAGTCCAACAACCTTAATGTCAACACTAACAGTTATAGAAATGATTTTAAAGAATATGGAACGAGACAAATATGCAAAAGTTATCCATGATGAATTAAATAAATTATCACTTGAATTTTCAAGATATAAAGAACGTTGGGATAAGCTAGCTAGGAATATTAACACCGTATCAAAAAGTGTAGAAGAATTAAATACTACAAGTGAGAAAATAACTAAAAGATTTGATAGTATTAATAAAGTTGATGTTGATAAATTAACTAAAGAGGAAGCAAAAGAACTAATAAATAATTAGTTCTTTTAAATTACTAATCTATTTCAAAAATAACTAATTTAAAAAATCTAAAAATAATGCTATAATAAGGCTAGCTAGGAATGATTAGTATGATAAAAGAATTGCTTGCTCCTGCTGGAGACATGGCTTGCCTAAAAGCTGCCGTAAATAATGGAGCTAATGCAGTTTATTTAGCAGGAAAAGCTTTTGGTGCGAGAAAATATGCTAAAAATTTTACGAATGATGAATTAAAAGAAGCAGTCCGTTATGCTCATCTTTATGATGTAAAAATTTATGTTACAGTTAATACAATTATTTATGAGGATGAAATAAATAGCTGTATAGAATATTTATCTTTTTTATATTCTATTGACGTTGATGCTGTTATCGTGCAAGACATTGGGCTTATTAAACTTGTGAGATCCGTTTTGCCTAATCTTATTATTCATGCATCTACGCAAGCTCATACGCATAACTTAGAACAAATTAAATTATTAGAAGATTTAGGAGTAAAAAGAGTAGTGCTTGCTAGAGAATTATCAATTGATGAAATTAACTCGTTAGATACAAATATGGAAATAGAAATATTTATTCATGGAGCTTTGTGCATTTCTTATTCTGGTCAGTGCTTATTTTCTTATGGGCTTCTTAATAGAAGTGGAAATAGAGGAGAATGCGCCGGAATTTGCCGTACACCTTTTAATTTGCTTAACAATAATAAAGCGATTATAAAAGACAAATATTTATTAAGTCCAAAAGAATTAAATACAACTGAATATATTAATGAATTAAAACGTTGTAAAGCAACTAGCTTTAAAATAGAAGGAAGAATGAAAAGCGCTGAATATGTTGGCTATGTTACGCACTTGTATCGTAAACTTTTAGACAATGATAATTATAAATTAAGCGAAGAAGAAGTATTTAATTTAAAAAGTTTATACAATAGAGAATTCACAAAAGGGTATTTGTTTCATGAGGATGATAAGAATTTAATATCTATAGATCATTCCAATCATCAAGGTGCCAAAATTGGTCAAGTAATTCAAGTTACTCCAGATAAGATTAAAGTTAAGTTATCTCATGGATTAAATCAAGAAGATGGGATACGATTACCTAATAATAAGGGGATGATTGTAAATTTCTTATATAATAAAGATATGTTACTTATAAATCATGGGAATAAAGATGACATTGTTTATTTAGATAATAAAGTTGATCTAAAAACAACGGGAAGTGCAATGTTGACAACTAATAAATCATTAAGTAAAGAATTAAAAAGCAAACTTGAAAAGAAAATTAAAATAGATTGTATAATACAGGCATATGCTGGAGAAAACTTAATCGTAGAATATAAAGATAATAGAAATACTGTTAAATATGTAGGAGATATCATAAATGTCGCTAAATGCGCTCCATTAACAAAAGATAGAATAAAACAAATATTTAGCAAATTAGGTAATACTCCCTTCATTATAAATAATATAGAAGTAAATATAGGGGATAACATTTTTATCCCTATAGGAGCTCTAAATGAAATCAGAAGAAATTTATGTGACGAACTACTTGAAAAAAGAATGATTAACACTAAAAAGTTTGAGAAATTTAATGACATCGAAAAAAAATATCAAAGAAATAATAAATCTATAAAAATAAGTGCTCTTGCAAGAACAGAAGAACAGATAAAAACGTTATTAGATTTAAATATTGATTATCTTTATGTAACAAATAAAGATTTATATCAAAAATATAAAAAAGATAATGTATATTTAAGATTGGATAGAATAATAAGTATGCATATTAAATACCAAAATGAAAACTTACTAATTGGAGAGACTGGAAGTCTAATATATACAAGTAATAATAATGTAGTAACGGACTATTATCTTAACATAGTAAATCATTATTATATTGATTTCTTAAATAGCTTAAAAGTAAAAAGAATAACTCTAAGCCCAGAGTTAACATTAGAAAGATTAAGACAATTAACTAGTAAAGTAGATCCGAATATTGAATTAGAAATTTTAGGCTACGGCTCTTTAGAGTATATGATTATGAAGTATAATATGACAGACACTATGAAATTAGATAATGCAAATAATATTGCTTTAGAAGATAAAAATAAAAACCAATACATGTTATATCATGATAAATATACTCATATTATGAGTCATAAGAAGATAAATTTAATTGAAAAAATAAGAGAATTTCAAAATATGGGTATTGATGTATTTAGATTAGAATTTTATTTAGAAACCAAAGAAGAAATAATAGAAATAATAAGACAAATAAAAACAAGACAAAGTTAATTGCCTTGTTTTTTAAATTAAAACTTTCTATATAAACCAATTGCTTTTCCCAAAATGGTGACATTATCAAGAATAATAGGTGCCATCGTATCATTTTCGGGTTGTAATCTAAAGTGTCCATTTTCTTTATAATAAGTTTTAAGTGTTACTTCATTTTCATCCGTCATGGCAACAACAATATCGCCATTACGAGCACTACTTTGCTTTTGAACAATTACAATATCTCCACTATAGATTCCTGCATTAATCATAGATTCTCCACTCACATTTAAAGTAAAAATAGTTTCTTTTGCAGGTATTAATGAAGCTGGTAGGTCAAAAAATTCATTAGGTCTTTCGATTGCTTCAATAGGGCTTCCTGCTGTAACTTTGCCTAAATGTGGAACCTTTATAATTTCTTCATTTTTCTCTTCATACTCATTGTCGACTAAAATTTCCATTGCTCTAAATTTATTGTTTTCAACTTTTATATATCCTGCATCACAAAGTTTTCTAACATGTGTATGAACAGTCGCAGGACTAGATAATCCCAAAGCCTGCCCAATTTCTCTAATTGATGGGGGATATCCATGCATAGCTGTATACTTTTTAATATAATCCAAGACGTTATTTTGTTTTTCAGTAATTTTCTTTGCCATTTTCTTTTACCTCCATTAACATCATAACATAAAAACGTACGATTGTCAAACAAATGTATTTTATTTCTAAAAAATGATTTTTGACTTGAAACGAACACATGTACTGCGATATAATGTTCGTGTAAGGAGATGATATTATGAGAAAAATTTTGATTAATTATGGAGGTGCTATCTTTTTATATTTAGTAATCTTTTTTGGGGTGATTCTAGTTTGCACAAGATTTGAGAAATTAAATAATGTTATAGAGGAAGAACATGGTATTGCTTTAAATTATTAATAAAATATTGAAAGTGTGATATAATAAAAAAGAAGAGGTGACTTTAATTGGAATACAAGAAATATGAATATCCTTCATTTAATATATATACTGTAAAAACAAATCGCTTTAAAACATGCCAAATGGAAATAATATTTAAAGACGATGTAAAAAAGGGCAATCTTTTATTAAAAACCTTTTTAGCGGACATAATGAGTGATTGCTCTGAAGCTTATCCATCTAGAAAAGAAGTAGTAAAAAAATTGGAAGAGTATTATCAAGCATCATTTTATGGATTAACTAATAAAACGGGAAATGTTATGATGACTTCATTCGTCTTAGGCTTTTTAAATCCTAGTTATGTAGCAGATGAAGACTATTTGGAAAATGTATTAAAGCTACCGTTTGAAATGATTATGAACCCGCTAGTAAAAGCAAAAGAATTTGACATTAAAAATTTTAATATCGTAAAAAATAGATTACATGATGAAATTCTAGGAGTTAATGAAAATATTAGTAATGTTTCTTTAAGGAAAGCTCTTAGTCATTTGAAAAGCCCTAGTGGCTTAAGTGTACTAGGCTCATTAGATGAGCTTGAACAAATCACACCTAAAAAACTTGCTGAAGGATATGATGAATTAATTAATACTAATGAATGTGATATTTTTGTTGTAGGAAATCTTGATATGGATAAAGTTGCTAATATCATTTATAAACACTTTAAAAATCCTGTTATAAAAACTAAGGAAATTCAATTATATGTAAAAAATGAGTGTGCCAAAAGAGTCAAAACTATCAAAGAACAATCTAAATTTTTAGAATCAAATTTAATAGGTATTTATTCTTTAGATAACTTAACGGAAAAAGAGAAAATTACTACTATGTATTTTTATAACTATCTTCTTGGAGGGGGAGGCTTGAATAATAAGCTATATCAAAACCTTCGAGAAAAAAATTCTCTTTGTTATGTAGTAAAAAGCATGTATTTGAAGTATGATAACTTAATGCTTATTCAAACATCAATAGCTAAAAAAGATGTGCCCCATGCTTTAAAGCTTATTAATAAATCTTTGAAAGAAATGGCAAATGGGAGTTTTAGTGAAAAAGAACTAAATTCAGCAAAAGAAAATTTTATTTTTTCACTAAATTTAGCTTTGGATAGCCCGGCAGGTATTTTAAATAATTATGTATTTCATGTATTAGATAATTTGCCTCTTATTGATGAGAGAATTAAGCTAATAAAAGATATATCCAAAGAAGAAATTGTACATGTTTCAAAAAAAATAAAACCAAACTTATTATTTATTTTGGAGGGCGAAGAAAATGGAAACAATTAAGATAAATGGTTTAGATGAAGTAATTTATAAAACAATTTCCAAAGAAGGCCTTCCTATATATATATGGAAAAATGAATATGCTAAAAGTTTTTATTTATCGTTGAATGTAAAATATGGTTCATTAAATACAGAGTTTGAAATGAGTGGCAAAAGATATAAAGTGCCAAATGGAATAGCTCATTTTATGGAACATATAAAGTTTAATGTAAAAAAAGATGTAACGGCTAATGATTTATTTGATCCTCTAGGAAGCGATATTAATGCTTTTACTACTTTTAAGTACACTAGTTATTTAGTAATGGGAACTAATAAAATAGAAGAAAACTTAAACAATTTATTAGACTATGTATTTAATCCTTACTTTACTAAAGAAATGATTCAAAAAGAAAAGGGCATTATTGCCTCTGAAATTAACATGGGGCATGATATGCCTTATAATGAGTTATATTTTAAGTTTAATGAATGTATGTATCATAAAGAAAAATACCGAAACTTAATAACAGGGGAAGTTGATGATATTAAGAAAATAACATTAAAAGATATAGAACTAATTTATAATGCATTTTATCATCCTAAAAACATGTTTTTAGTTGTAACAGGGAACGTTAATCCTTATGAAATTGAAAAAATTGCAAATGAAAATTTAGGAAAAAAAGAAATCCCAGAATATCTAAATCCGGTTAAGCTAGAAGTGAAGGAACCAAAAGGAGTATGTAAAAAAGAATTAGAAATTCTTGCTAACGTTGAGGTTGAAAAAGCTAAAATTGGTATGAAAATCCCTAAAATTAAGTTTAAAAATTTTAATGATCAACAGTTAAACATTCTAATGAATATTATTTTAAATTGTAATTTTGGGGACACTTCTGATTTCAAGGAAGATTTACTACAACAAGAATTAGTTACGTATTTATCTGCATCTCGATTTATTTTAAAAGACTATGTTGTAATAGACATTACAATAGAGAGTAAATATTTAGATGAAGCTATTAAAAAAATACTTGAAAAATTAAAAAATTTATATGTGGATGAAGAAGATTTAAAAAGAAAAGTAAATTCATCAATAGCGGCGTTAATACTTAATTATGAAGATGTTGAAAGTGTAAATAATATGATTCAAAATTATATAATTTATTATGATGAAATTATTACTGATGTGAAGAAAATATATGAAGATATCACTTTAACAGATATTAACAATATCATAAAAAATATTAATACTAAAGAAATTTGCGTAATAAAAATGAAGAAAAAATAATTATTTTTTTCTTTTTTTATGATATAATCCATATAATGAAAGGAGTTTTAGTTTTATATGAAAAAACTAGATAAAATATTTTGGGGGATCATTTTAATTGTTATAGGCTTAATTTTTTTAGGAAATAATTTAGACTGGTGGCAAGTAGAAATATTCTTTAAAGGTTGGTGGAGTTTATTTATTATTATACCATCTGTTTATGGTTTATTTAAAAAAGAATCATTTACTGGCTCATTTATTTCTTTAACTGTTGGTATATTGCTTTTATTAGCAGCTCAAGATATTATTGCATGGAGTATGATTTGGAAAATCATTGTTCCTGTTATTATAATCATTTTTGGCTTAAGATTAATATTTATACCTAAAAGAGAGAAAACAATCGATAAAGCTAACAGTAAAAGTTATGTTGCAGTTTTCTCTGGTATTGATGAAAAAATCATGAAATTAGAAAGCGACTTTACAGCGACAACTGTTTTTGGTGGCATTGAACTTGATCTTAGAAAAGCTAAAATAGACAAAGATGTAGTAATTGAATGCATTTCTATTTTTGGCGGAATTGATTTAAAATTACCTGAAGGAGTCAATCTAAAAATTAATGGTGTTCCAATTTTTGGTGGAGTTGATAACAAATATGACGAAAACTCTGATGCTAAAGTAACCATTTATTTAAATTACACATGTGTCTTTGGCGGAATCGATATTATTTAAGATGGATTTTAGTATCCATCTTTTTTAGCAACAAAAAACTACTATTTCTAGTAGCTTTTTATTATCTGTTGTAAAATTCAACGATAAGTGATTCATTAATTTCTTGATTAAGCTCGCTTCTTTCAGGATATCTTACGTAAGTTCCTGTCATTTTGTTTTTATCAAAAGAAACAAAAGCTGGGCATTTAACATTAGCTTCCAAGCTAGCTTTAATAGCTGGATGGTCTAAAGAGTTTTCTTTAACAGCTATAACATCTCCTGGCTTACAAGAGTAAGAAGGAATGTTTACTTTAATGCCGTTAACAGTTATATGACCATGGTTAACAATTTGTCTAGCACCACGTCTTGTATTTGCAAGCCCCATACGATAAACCACATTATCAAGTCTTGATTCAAGAAGTTTTAACATATTTTCGCCTGCAACACCCTTCATTTTTGAAGCGCGGTCAAATAGACGATGAAATTGTTTCTCGTTTAAGCCATACATGATTCTTACTTTTTGTTTTTCTTGTAATTGAACACCATATTCGCTTAATTTTTTTCTTCTGTCATTTCCATGTTGACCTGGAGCATAAGGACGCTTAGCTAAATCTTTACCATTCTCTAATGTAGAGAAATTAAGTCTTCTAGATTTTTTATAAGCTGGACCAGTATATCTTGCCATTTAATATTCTCCTTTCTATTAAATTAAATACAAAGGATGCTTTTTCTCTTTATAGGGAGTTTATTTAAGTAATTTCGATTAGGGCAGTCCTAACTACTTTTAGACAAAATGTAATAAACACGTTATAAACAGAATAAAGCACTGCCATGTACTTGTACTAATAATTATACACATTTTTTAAAATATGTCAAATAAATATATGAAAAAAAGAAGGTATTAGTACTGATTTTTTATAGTAATTTAAAATTATCTTCTTTTTCTAGTATATGCCATATCAAATCCTTTTGATATATCTACTCCTGTATCATATGATATATTTGGGAAAATGCCTTCTAATGTAGACAATGGAGCATTATCATATAAATAAGCATTAACTTTTAAAATGGCATATAGAGTCATTTCTAAAGATCTATAATATAAGTCTATTAAGCTTTTATAATGAACTTCGCCAGTAACTGGATTTTTCCAAGACGCGTTCGCACTATTATGAATCTCTTCGCGGGTTAATTTATTTTTATCTAAAAAATTTTGAAATGAAGCAATCCATAAAAGCATGTCTTTAGAGGTAAAGTTTTTAATAAAAGATTCTAGGACAGTAAGCAATCTAATTGTCCTTTTGTAACAACTTAAAATGTTAGGCTGATTATAGATTCTTTTATATTCAGAATTAATTAGGCGAGCAACATCTGGATTATTTAAATCTGCTTGATTAAAAAAATTGCTTTTAACTGTCATAACATCACAGTTTAAAATTTGGTAAGCTAAATATTCACTAATGTAGCCTTCTATTAAAGTATGAGGATCAAAAATATTTGTTTTTTTGCAGCCCTTTTCAATATAAAATATTAAAGGATGTATGTTAGTATCCATAAAGAAATGACTAATATGCCCATATAAAAAAGCTAAAACTTCTTCATTTTCTTCTAAATGATAGTCTTTAATAGTTTTAATAAGATTAAGTAAGAATGCTTGAGTTTTTACACTATGAACATCAATACAAAGTGTAGCTAGATCGATTCCTAATGAGTAGGTTTTTAAAGACTCTGGATTAATTTTTACTTTAAATATTTTTTCATCATGGTCTCCAGTTTGATATAAAGAATGACCAAAAATTGCATGTGAAATATATGCTGGCATAATTTCTCTCCTTTAATTTTTTAATATTTTAACACATTATGAAAAAAATGCAAATTAAAAACTAGATTGCTCTAGTTTCTGATAACATTTCAGGATGATTTAGATTCATGTAGTCGAGAACTGCACCATACGCGGCATCAAATGCTTCTTTATTGCTTTCATACCACAATCTTGCACTAGCGAAGTCCATAACAGCATTAACTCTTTTCATGAAAAGTCTTTCAATAGCTGGTAGCATTCCCTTTTCTAAATCTTCAGGACTTAATCCTAAAAGCTCATTAAATATTGTTTTAAAATTTATAGCTGATTCTTCAGACTTACCAAATTGAATATCGGTTGCTAAAGACATTTGAGTAGCTAAGTCTCTTAATGCTAACTTTTCTTCTTTTGTACCTTGATAATTGTTTATAGTAAAAGCTTCTGTCATCTTTTTTTCAATGTTTTCCATAAATATCACTCCACAATCTTATTTTACCATTATTTAAATAAATATGCAAACAATCGGATTATAACTTTACACTAAATAGGCATCTATTTATTTTACTAGTTAAATCGTATTTTTTGTCGAATATATACAAATGTTCGAAAAAAGCTTGACAAATAAATAATTATATATTAAAATGAGAATGTAGTAAAGAAAGGATTAAAAATATGAAACAAGTAAAGGATATAAAGGATAAAGATAAAGCACTAGAACAAGTTTTAGCCGATATAGAGAAACAATTTGGTGCAGGGGCAATTATGAAACTAGGAAGTGAAGAGCATACAAAAATAGATGTAACGTCCAGTGGCTCTTTATCACTTGACATAGCTTTAGGAGTAGGAGGATTTCCAAAAGGGAGAATTATAGAAATATATGGACCTGAATCTTCTGGTAAAACTACGATTGCATTACAAGCTATTGCAGAAGTTCAAAAACAAGGTGGACGTGCAGCGTTTATTGATGCAGAGCATGCGCTAGATCCCGTTTATGCAAAAGCTTTAGGCGTAGATATTAATGAGTTATTATTATCTCAACCAGATACTGGAGAGCAAGCCTTAGAAATTTGCGAAGCATTAGTTAGAAGTGAAGCTGTAAATATTGTAGTTATTGATTCCGTAGCAGCATTAGTTCCACAAGCTGAAATTGATGGCGAAATGGGAGATTCACATGTAGGACTTCAAGCAAGATTAATGAGTCAAGCATTAAGAAAATTATCAGGAACAATTAATAAAACTAAAACTACAGCAATTTTTATTAATCAGTTAAGAGAAAAAGTTGGGGTAATGTTTGGAAATCCAGAAACAACACCAGGAGGACGAGCTTTAAAATTCTATGCAACAATTCGTTTGGATATTAGAAGAGCAGAACAAATAAAAATGGGAGATCAAATTGTTGGAAATAAAACAAATATTAAAGTAGTTAAAAATAAAGTAGCGCCTCCATTTAAAACTGCCAGTGTAGACATTATGTATGGTGAAGGAATATCAAGAGAAGGAGAATTAATTGATATTGCTGCATCTTTAGACATTTTAGACAAAAGTGGAGCTTGGTATTCTTACAATGGTGAAAAAATTGGCCAGGGCAAAGAAAATGTTAAAATTTATTTAAAAGAAAATCCCGAATTAAAAAATGAAATAGAATCACAAGTTAGAGCACATTATGGCTTTGATGAAACAAAAGAATCTTCTAAAAAACCAGAAAGTAAATAGTGAAAGAGAGAATTCTCTTTTCTTTTTTTATGGCGCAAAAATTAAAAAAATGCTATATTAAAAATAATAAGGAGGCAAGGGATATGGAAGATAAGTTTATAAAAAGCTTGTATGACTTGTTGTTAAAAGAAAATATCGTAACCAAACAAGCAAGCATGTCCAAAGAAAAGAAAGAACTTGCCGATGCGTATTTTGAAAAAATAGAAAGAGTAAATGAAAAGGTAAGAGAACAAGAAGAAAGAATAAGAAGAATAAAAGAACTGTATTATAAGAGATATGTAATAAAAGAAAGTGATATAAGCGAAAACTATTGGAGATATTTAGAGGAAGAATATCTAGATGAAGGACAAGGACATGTAAATCTAGTAAACCCAACAAATGAAATAGAAAGAGAGTTAAAAAGGGAACATACAAGAAGAATAATAGAAGCACAAAAAAGTTCAATAGATGGATGGTTAAACTACTTTATGAGTAGTGACTCAGATTACTTACCAATGTGGGGCAAAGTATGGGCCTTCATGGGAATGGTAAAAATAGGAGTATTAAATAAAGAAAAAAGTGGATTTAATAAGCGAAGTAAAGATACCGTAGAACCATTCATAAGTATCGATTCTGAATTAGTAGGAAAAAGTATCGAATATTTAAAGAAACATTTAAAAAGAGAAAGGCTAGAAGATGAAGAACTAGCAAGATTAGTAAGAAGTGAATCATTCAAAACAATATATGAATACTTATATTTAAACAAAAAAGAAATGAAAAAGAAGACTACTCGGCAATATTTAACTGTAAACCAGAAGAAGTAGCAAGTGATATAGAAGAATTAAGAAGAAACAAAGATAAAATAAAAGTATATTTAGGAAATATTTATAATTCAGAAGATTTATCAGAGAGCCTAATCTATGTTAAAGGAGATGTTAATTTAAGTGATTTAATATCAGCTAAAGGATTAATATTCCCACAAAGTATTGGCTGGTATTTAGATTTAAGAAGTTTAACCTCGGCTGAAGATTTAACATTTCCTCAAAACATAGGTGGAACTTTATATTTAAGTAATTTAACTTCGGCCAAAGGCTTAATATTTCCACAAAGTATAGGCGGACATTTAAATTTGAGCAGTTTAACTACAGCCCAAGGTTTAACATTACCACAAAGTATAGGTGAAATTTTATATTTAAACAGTCTAAAGATTAACGATCTACTTAATATAAAATTACCTACTAAGGTATATTATATTATTTATTTAGAAGATTTTACTGGATCATTAGAAGAATTAAAAAATAGAATTGAAATAAAAAAAGAACAGAATAATTTAAATCAAGAAAAAGAAATACTAAGTGGATATCAGATAACAGAAGAACAGCCAAAGAGAGGCAGTATTAATATATTAATGATATTAATACCTGCTATAACAATTATCTTAGGGATTATACTCGCTAACATTTTATATTTTTAAAAAGAAAATGCAAAAGGAAATTGCATTTTTTTGTTGCGTAATCTTAAAATTACCTTTATAATTAAATTATAGAATATTAATTAAAATAATCTATATAGATAAGGAGATATTAAAATGGAATTTAACACAATGTCCATTTTAACTCTTGTAATCGGTCTTTTTGTAGGCACTGTGACAGTAAGCATTATTGGCTTTTTACGTCACTCTCAAAATGAAAAGAAAGCTAGTAAATTTATTGAAGAAGCAAAGAAAGAAGCAGATAAACATAAAAGAGATTCTTTAATGGAAATAAAAGAAGAATCTTATCGGTTGAAACAAGAAGTAGAAAAAGAAATAAGAGAAAAGAAAGCTGAAATGAAGGAATCTGAAAGCAGACTTATGCAACGTGAAGCATCCCTTGATAAAAGAGAAGAAATGCTACAAAAAAGAGATTCTAACTTAGAAGAAAAAGAAAATAATTTATTAGCAAAACAAAAAGAAATGCAAGAAAAAGAGTTTAAAATGGATGAAGTCTTGAAAAGGGAACTTGAAGAACTTGAAAAAATTGCAAAATTTTCAAAAGAAAAAGCTCATGATTTAATCATGAAAAGAGTAGAAGAGGATATGGCTCGTGAAATAGCGGAATACATCAAAGAAGAAGAAAGAAAAGCGAAGATTGAAGCACATGAAAAAGCAAAGCAGATTATTGTTTCATCAATGGAACGCTATAGTGAAGACGTTGCAAGTGAGCAGACAGTAAGCACAATTGATTTGCCAAGCGATGAGATGAAAGGAAGATTAATTGGTAGAGAAGGTAGAAATATTCGTACAATTGAATCCGTAACTGGTGTGGATTTAATTATTGATGACACTCCGGAAGCAATTGTTATTTCATCATTTGATCCACTTCGTAGAGAAATTGCAAAAGTAACAATTGAAACTTTAATCAAAGATGGAAGGATTCATCCAGCCCGCATTGAAGAAGTATACGATAAAGTTTCTAAAGATATTAACACTAAAATTATGGAAGTTGGTAATCAAACAATTTATGATTTAGGAATTGCAAAAATGGAGCCAGAACTAATTAATTTGGTTGGTAAATTAAAATACCGTTCAAGCTATGGTCAAAATGCTTTACAACATTCAATTGAAGTTGCCAACTTAACAGGCTTAATGGCTCAAGAATTAGGAGAAAATATCGCTTTAGCAAAAAGAGCGGGACTATTACATGATATTGGAAAATCAATTGATTTTGAAATTGAAGGAAGCCATGTAGAAATAGGCGCTGAACAAGCTCGTAAGTATCATGAAGATGATGTTGTAATTAATGCAATAGAATCCCATCATGGAGATAAGGAAGCAACTAATGTTATTTCGGTATTAGTTGAAATTGCAGATACATTATCTGCTGCTCGCCCAGGGGCAAGAAATGATTCAATGGAAAATTACATGCAACGTTTAACACAACTTGAAGAAATTGGAAATTCGTTTGAAGGCGTTGAAAAAACATTTGCTGTTCAAGCAGGACGTGAAATTAGAGTTATGGTAAAACCAGATGAAGTAGATGATGCAAAAAGTTTCAAAATGGCAAGAGACATAAAAGAGCGCATTGAATCTGAGATGCAATATCCTGGAACTATTAAAATTAATGTTATTCGCGAAACAAGAGCAATTGAAGAAGCTAGATAAGCTTCTTTTTAAATGTATTTTAGTACATAATAAAAAAATCAAAAAACTAATTTTGATCTTTTTTAATTTAAAGTTTACTAATTGGTTGTTGTTCTAATTCTTTTTTATATTTTTGGGTTTCTTGAACAATTTTTGCAGCTTTGGCAACTTGCATATTGTGCAGTAATTGTACTAAAGTTTTCCTTTTTTCATGTCTTTTTTGTATATCAGGAATATCTTCTTTAGGGTCCAACAAATTTAATTTACTATTATAATGTATAAATAAAGAATCCAGCTTTAAAGATTCAGGATCTAAATCATATCCACTATTTTGAATTACGATCTCATTTGCTTTTATTACACTACCAGTAGATGAAATATGTTCAGAGTTTATATTAACAGCATCAGCGCCAAAATTCGAATGTTCAAATTTTATATCGGTTGCACTAAGCTTAGCTTCGAATTCTCCTCTAAAATTCAAATTTCTAAAATCTCTAAATGCCATTTTTTTAGCATGTACATTCAATCTTTTACTGTGAATATAATAGTTTGGATCATTAAAAAAAGAAAGGCTATCTACATCTGCATCAAAATCTAAAAGACCAAACCGATTATTTTCTAACAAGAAATGTCCATTACCTAGCAGAATTAATCTGCCATCAAATGTACAATTTTTAAATGTTACAGAGCAGTTATTTGCAGTCACCCTTATAGGTGGTAAGATAATTCCATTAAAAATATAGCGAATTGGCTTATTTAATCCTAATGTTTCATTTTCTTGTGAAATTGGGATTCCATTTAAGCAAATCGTAATAAAAGTATTCATTCCAATTTTATCAATTGATTGTTGAGTTATGTGACAAATGAAACAATCATCGTATTCCACTACCAAGCCATAGTCCTTTGTAATGCGTTGTAGGATATTTTTTCGCTTATAGTATACTGGTGCAAATGGCTTTCCCATAGAATTTTTTAATAACATAATAACACTCCTTAATAAAAAATATTATACAGAAATTAACATAATTTGTCCACTAAAAAAATTTATATAAAAGCTTAATCTTTAACAGATTAAGCTTGATTAACTTCCATAATAACTGGCAATATAATAGGCCTACGCCCAGTAAGATCATTTATGAACGGATGAAGTTCTAAAATTATCTGATTTTTTAAATCGGTGTAGCTATAAGTACTACTTGATAATGATTTATTAACTATTTCTGTAATTTTTCTTTCAATTTTATTAATTAATTCCGGATTTTCATTAACCATTATAAATCCTCTAGTTGTAACATTTGGCTTAATTAAAAGCTTTCTAGTTAAGGTATTAATATTTAATATAGTTACTAAAATACCATCACTACTCATAAGCTTTCGATCTTTAATAATTTGACTTCCAACATCTCCAATACGAGATCCATCAACGTAAACATCCCCACTTTTTACAGCCTCACCGCGAGTAACAATACCATTATCTATATTAAGAACATCCCCATTTTTGCAAATAAAGATATTTTCTTTAGGAATATCGCAGGTTGTTGCAATCTCACCATGTTGTTTTAACATTCGATACTCACCATGCATTGGCATAAAATATTTGGGATTAATAATTCTAAGCATCCATTTAAGCTCTTCTTCTTTTGCATGTCCAGAAGTGTGAACATCGCTAAAAGTTCTATTTGTATATACTTTTACGCCTTTTAAATAAAGCTTATTAATGACTTTATTTATAGATGCGGCATTTCCTGGAATAGGAGAAGATGAAAACACTACTAAATCATCTGGCATCAATGTGATTTGCTTATGGACACCATTCGCAATACGAGATAGGGCAGCAAGCGGTTCTCCTTGTGTTCCAGTGCATAATATACAAATCTCATTTTTCTTCATATTTTTTGCTTGATTATTATCAATAAAAATTGTTTTGTCTTCAATTAATCCATTATTAATTGCTAGTTCAATGCTTGTCTCCATAGAACGCCCAAAAATAATGATTTTACGATTATTTTTACGACATGTTTCAACTATATGTTTAATACGGAAAATATTAGAAGCAAATGTTGCAATAATTACACGACCGTAATGTCTTGAAACAATATCATTTAAAGCTTCATCAACACTAGATTCACTTTTTGAAAAACCCTCTGATAAAGCGTTAGTGGAGTCACTTAGCAAAAGAGTAACACCTTTTTTTCCAATTTCTGCCATTTTATGAATATTGGCAACAGGCCCAATTGGAGTTAAATCAAATTTAAAATCTCCCGTTTCAAATATTACACCATTAGGCGTATGAATTGCAATTGCAAAAGATCCTGGGATAGAGTGCGTAGTACCAATGAATTCAACGTTAAAATATTTTGATTTAATAACACTATCTTCGGTTACAATCTCTATATTATCATATTTCATATTCCGATCTATAAGTTTTTTAATAATTAAATCTGAGGCTATTTTTGAAGCATATATTTTAGGAATATTAACACTATTTAAAAGAAAAGATATTCCTCCAATATGATCTTCATGTCCATGAGTAATAATAAGTCCTTTAATCTTCTCTTCATTTTGTTTTAAATAAGTAACATCTTGAATAACATAATCTACACCAAGTAAATCATCTTCTGGAAACATAACTCCAGCATCAATAATAAATAACTCTTCATTATGAGTTACAACATACATATTTTTACCAACTTCACCCAAGCCACCTAAAGCAACAATGGATGTAGTTCCATTATTATTTTTCATTAAAATCTCCCTTTCAAAAATAAAAATAAAGTTGTTTAACTGTTATTAATTATACTATTTTTTTTAATACTTGTCCAGTAAAAATATGGCTTTACAGTAAGTTAACATTTAATATATAAAAAAATCCCATAAAATAATAAATCTATTTTATAATAAAAATGAGAGGAAGAAAATCATGGAAGAAAAAGAAAGAATAAATGCAGAAATTCTACGATTAAAAAAAGAAAATAATTTTGACACAAAAATAATTATTGCACAATTAATAATTTTATTTGTTCTGACAGTAGTAGCAATATATCTTGGCTTTTTTAGTTGATAATTTATATTTTATAAGGTACAATATTATTAGGTGATTGATTTTGGATAAACTAGTAGAAAAGAAAAGATTAATTAGTATAATTTTAGGTATAGCTCTTATATTAGGAATAAGTGTAAAGTATTATAAGGATTATAAAAATATTGATGAAAGCACTAATATAACGGATGCAATGAAATTTAAAAAAGAATATGAAGATTTAAATGGAGAGGTAACTTCGTCTGATAAAAAGTACTTAACTGTTTCAATTGATAAAAAAAATCCTATGGTATATAAGACCGATAGTGAAATTGTAGATATTTTAGAAAATGGAACAGGAGTTATATACTTTGGTTTTAATTCATGTCCTTGGTGCCGTAGTGTAATTGAAACTTTAATAAATAGTGCTAAGGAGAACAATGTAAATCGCATTTACTACGTTAATATTAAAGATATTCGCTCTAAATATCAAATAAAAAATGGCGAATTAGATTTAATTCAAAAAGGTAGTGAGTCTTATAATAAGATATTAGAAATTTTAGATGAATATTTAAGAGAGTATACTATAGAAGATAAAGATACTAATGAAAAAAGATTATATGCTCCAACTGTTGTAGGAGTAAAAGATGGAAATATTGTAGGCTTTCATGAGGCTACAGTTCCAAGTCAAACAGATCCTTATGAAGGATTAACAAAAATTGAAAAAAAAGAGCTTCAAGAAGAATATGATAAAATATTTGGTGCTACAAAAGATAGTACATGTGAAGAGATAAAAGGCTGCTAAAGCCTTTTTTAAAATGAAATTTAAGCTTCTTCTATAAACGTTTTGCTTTTATGAGGTTCGTCAAATAAAAGCCCAGCATAATTTTTTTGCCTTAATACTTCATAGACTGCAATAGCAACACTATTAGACAAATTTAGTGCACGTACGTTTTCAGTCATAGGAATACGATAACATCTATCAATAAATGGTTTTAATATTTCTCTAGGTATACCAGTAGATTCTTTGCCAAATATAAGATAGATATTGTCTTTTATTTTACTATAGTTAGGTGTAGAATGAGGCATATGTCCGTACCTCGTAAAAAAGAAATATTCTCCTTTATTTTTTGAAAAAAACTCTTCAATATTTTCGTAAACAAAATACTCACATTTATCAATGTAATTAACACCGCTTCTTTTAATATATTTTTCATCTAGTGAGAATCCTAAAGGTTTAATTAAATGAAGGCGTGTATTACTAGCAACGCATGTTCTCATAATATTACCAGTATTTCCTGGAATTTCTGGTTCAAATAAAACTACATTTAGCATAGCATCACTTCCTAAAAAGAAGTATAAAGCTCTTTTTCTTATTTGTAAATGCTATTTGCGAAAAAATTAAAAATATGTTAAAATAATAACAATTTATGGGGGATTTATGACTTTAGAAGAAATAAAAAAGAATAGGGAGCTTTTAAGAATATATGAAAGCATTCTTAAAATACATGAGAATTTAAAAAACAGTCAAAGAGACATACAGTCTTCATATCTAGAGTATGTCAAACTAGCAATTAAATTAGGAACAAATCATCCAATATTTAACGGGGATTATAACAATATTGTAGGAAATTGTTATACATATGCCCTAGATTTATATGGTGCTTATGAATTTTTTTCATCGCCAGATATAAATGTAGGTTTTGCAAGTGGGTATAATACTGAATCTAAAGATATTAATGAATTACTTGAAAGATTTTATTTTGATTGTGAGATTCTTGGAATAAGTGTATTCAATTCTTCCATAGAAAGAGAAAATACTCATGGAGGATATAAAATTGCTATTTATTTTGGTAAAAGAATTAAATATGGAGATGTCGATTTTCATTTTTTAAGAGAGAATAGTGATGGCACTTGGTCTGAGAGAATAGGATACGATGGTGTTGTTAGATTATATGATGGACTTCCAAAAGAAAGTATTGAGCGTGAATTTTCATATAAGTTAATTAAAGTAGTAGAAATAGTAAAGCCAATTATAAGAGAACGTAAATAAAATTAAACAAAACTTGAAATTATTTGCGTTTTTTCGTATAATTAAATAGAGGTAAGATAATATGGCAGAAAAGTTAGCAAAAGTATTTATTGGATTATTTGGAGGAATTTCTAGTGTATGGTGGGGTAAATATTTAGTAATGTTTATTATTTCATTAATGCCTATTTTAGAACTTAGAGGCGGTTTAATTGCTGCAAGTTTAATGGATGCTCCAATGATTCAAAGTTTTATTGTATGTTTTATAGGGAACATACTTCCAATTCCATTTATTCTATGGTTCATTACTTCAATATTTGATTATTTAAAAAAGAAAAAAGGTAAACTTGGAAAATTAGTTGAAAAAATTGAAAAGAAAGCCAATTCTAAAAAAGATCAAATTGAAAGATTAAAATATCTAGGATTAGTTTTGTTTGTAGGAATTCCGCTTCCAGGGACTGGTGCTTGGACAGGATGCTTAATTGCAGCTTTACTTGGAATGGATAAGAAAAAGTCTTGCTTAGCAGCAATTTTGGGTGTTATCATGGCTGGAATTATTATGTTAATATTTTCATATGGCATTTTAGGAGGAATACTAAGATGACAACTGTTTATTTAATAAATAATAGTTTAACATTAAATAATATTAATTATCCTGAAAAAGAATCATTAAAAATTAAAAGAGAAAAAAGAGTTTTAAGCATCGAAGGTGAAGAAGAAAGTAAAAAATTAATAGAAAACTCTGATTTATTAGCAGTAAATAAGATTTATACTTCATCTTATGTTATGAGTATTGCAACAGCTAAATATTTAGCAAATAATTTAGAACTTGAGATTAATGTAAGTGAGGAATTAGGAGAAAGAATATTAGGGACTTTAGGAGAGCAATCTATTAGAATATTACAAGAAATTCAAGAAAGTGATTTTAACTATCGTTTATCTGGTGGAGAATCTCTTAATGACGTTAAAAGAAGAATGGTTAACTTCCTAAATAAGGTATTAAAAATAGATGAAGATAAAACAGTAGCACTATTTACTCATAATGTAGCTATAACTTGTTTACTTAGTAATTGGTGTGAAAAAGGATTTAATCTAGATAATAGACTTATTTTAAATTATAAAGATGAAGCGATTATTGATGGTGCTTGGAATGGAATTTCAATATTTAAATTAGATTTTGATAAAAATGAATTAGTAAATATTACAAGAAAAAAATAGAAGGCTTGAATTTAAACCTTCTATTTTTCATCTTCTAAAGAATCGACTGTTTTCCATTCTGTAGTGCCACAGTTTGTACATATAAATGGTACTAAAACTTTTAAACCTTCAGGCTTTTCATATTTTTCAACTAGCTCAACACATAAAAGCCCAGTATTAGAATCAATATAAGCTTTGCCTTGTTTTGTAGCTTCAGCACATTTATTACAATTAGGTTTCTTCATAAAAAATCCTCCTTACTCTTTATTATTTCCCAAAAGTATGTTATAATACTTCCTCAAGAGGTGGAATTTATGATAAATCCGGATTGTGTTTATTCAACATATGATATTGTTTTGGATGAAAATGGTCAAATAAGAGTAGATATTTATGAAACAAGAATAGAAATTGAAGGAAAAGAAAGACGATATGTTCATGAATTTAAAAAAAGTGAATATTATGAAAATTTAGAAAATGCTATAGCATTACTAAGAGGATGGAATTATTTAGGAATTAACTTATTTTCAAATAATATTTGGGATGTAACAAGTAAAAATCCATTATTAACAATAAAAATGATATTATTATCAAAGCAACATAAAATATTAGAAAAAGTTTATGATGCTCACACTATAATTGATGGAGTTATTAGTATAACAAAGTATATTTATTATGTAAATATGCAAACAGGTAAAGAAATGGTTATGAATATTGGTGTAGAAAAATATTCTGAAAAAAATATTAGTAGTCTACAAGCCGAAGGGTTCAAACCTATAGAAAATAGTATTTTAACAAAAAGAGCAATTCTAGACTCAGAAGATCAGGATATTAAAAGGTAAGTAGATATAAAAATATCTGCTTTTTAATTGTCATTGCTTAAATAATATTAAAAAAATCTCTTAAATAGAAATTTAAGAGATCTGTTGAAGGAAAAAACTATTTCGTATTTAGATGTTAATTTATATTAACTTTAGTTCATATAAGTAATTATTCATTTAGTAAAATTGATTCAATTAATTCACAAGATATATCTTCAACCTTATTAACAACGCACAAATCTAACATATTTACCTTTTGGTTCTTAGAGTTAACAAAAATAGTATTAAGACCATTCTCTTTTGCTTTCATAATGTCTAAGCATAAATCATCACCGATCATTACGCATTCGTTAGGCTCATGTGAACCACAGGCCATTAAATAAATTTCGTTATTTGGTTTAATTAATTGTTCTCCAAAGCAATCTAGAAATAAATGACTAATTCCTATAGTATTAAGCCTATTTAATTGAGATTCTTTAAAATAATTTGTTAAAAGAACTAACTCATATTTATTAGCTAAAACTTCAATAGTTTTCTCTAATCTTTTTGTGTTCAATGGTACACAGTTTCTTAATTCTTCAAAAAATATATTAAGGAACTTATCATCTAATTTTGTTCCTAAACTATTTTCAAAATACTTAATATAGTCCTTTTTATTGTAATTATCATAATATTTTTCATAAGTTGAAATGGCTTTTAAAAAAGACTTTATATTATTTTCGTTATATATATTTAATTTTTTTAAAGTTTCTTCTATTGGTTTAATAAAATTGACACCAGTTATTAATGTCCCATCTACATCAAATATTAATCTTTTTATCATAAAGCAACACCTATAAAATTTATAAAAACAAACTAATTTGTTTGTTTAACTCTAATTTGGTGGAGTAGAGGAGAGTTGAACTCCTGTCCAATATATTCTATGGTAAAATATCTACAAGTTTAGCTTGATTTCCTACTTAATTTATTACCGGCTCAAGACCAACCTATAATAAATCAAAGCCTTGTTAAATTTCATTTTTTACCCAAGACTAGTAAAAAATATATCTTATATATATGAACCTCTAAAATATCCTATAAGCAAAATATTAAAGAAGCTTGCTGTATCCTATATTATTAATTAGGCAAATGCAAAAGCATTACCAGCAAAAGAACTTTCATTCTTGTCATTTAATTTTAATTGTAGACGTAAGGTGTCTCTCCCACTTGCAATCTTACTTAGTGATATATGTCGAAACCATTACTACCCCAAGTGATATTTATTATATCATATATTATAAAAAAAATGAAGCATTTCTACTTCATAAGCGCTATTGCTAAAATAATTCCAATATTGATTATTCCATATAATAAGATAGCTGCGTTAATAAATCCCGCTCTATTCACTGTTTTTGGTTCAGGTTTTGTTCTCGTTTTAACTAGAGGATAATTTTCTCTAATTATTGGTAAATTAGCAGTGTTATTATATCCAATATTATGATCTTGATCATATTTTTCCAATCTACCATCAATATAGTTTTTAACTTCACCATTATTTAGTGAGGCCATTACACTTTCAACTTGGGCCATTAAGATTTTGTTAGGCTCATTTAAACGAGATTCATTTCCTTTCATTTCAAAGTATAAATCCATCCCAACATCAAGTTTATGCTCTACTTCTTCATTCATGTTTTATGCCTCACTTTCGTTTGAATATAATGGAGCATTGCCATATTTATTCATAGTGTCTAAAAAATCATACAAATTTTGACATTTCTTATTTATTTTTACTGTTTCCATAAAATCTAGAGGATTACTTAGCCAAGCTTCACCAGGAAGAGTACGTAAGTCAAATGTAAGAATTTCACTATCTTTATATTCTCCATTTTCTCTTAAAGTTAGCACATTATCTTCGCAAGACAGACCTCGTAAATTAGGATAAAATTCTAAATTTTGACGAAAAATAAAATCATTAACATTAATAATTCTGCTTTTTGCTAAATCATCATCTTGATACATGTACAACCATCCTCTCTTTATTTTCTTAATTGTATCAAAAAAATAAGAAAAAAACAACACTAAACAAATAAAAAAAAATGTAGTATAATGGTTTTGGGGTAATTATATGCAAAAGATTGACAAAAAATACGTAATAGATTTATCAAAAAAGAAAAACGAGCCAGATTGGATGCTGGAGTTTAGATTGAAATCATTAGAGAAGTTTAATGAATTAGATAATCCTAACTTTGGACCGGAGTTAAATATAGACTTTGATAAAATTACTTATTATAAAGACAAAGCTGGGAAGATGACTGATGATTGGAAAAAAGTAGATCAAGAAATCTATGGAACATTTTGTGACCTTGGGGTTGTAAAAGCTGAGCAAGAATATTTATATGGTGTTACGAATCAATATGAAAGTGAAGTAATATATCACAATATAAAAGATAAAGATAGTGATGTAATATTTACAAGTACTGATGAAGCTTTACAAAAATATCCTGAGTTGTTCCAAAAATATTTTAATCATTTAGTAAATTATGCAGAAAATAAATATACTGCCCTTAATGGTGCTTTTTGGAGTGGAGGATCATTTATATATATTCCAAAAGGTGTCAAGCTAGATAGGCCACTTCAAAGTTATTTTAGAATGGACACGGAAAGTTTAGGACAGTTTGAGAGAACAATTATTATTGTAGAAGACGATGCTTATTTAGAATATATAGAAGGATGCACAGCAAGAAGTTATTCCTCAACGAGTTTACATGCTGGAGTTGTAGAAATATATGTTGGCAAAAATGCAAAATGTAAATATTCCACTATTCAAAATTGGAGTAAAGATGTTTATAATTTAGTGACCAAAAGAGCCATAGTTGAAGAATCTGGGTCTATGGAATGGATTGATGGTAATATTGGTTCAGGAATTACTATGAAATATCCATCTTGCATCTTAAAAGGTGATTATTCTACTGGAAATTCTATTTCGATTGCTTATGCTAATAAAGATCAAATAATAGATGCTGGAGCCAAAATGATTCATTTAGGAAAGAATACTAAAAGTAATATTGTTAGCAAGTCAATTTCTTTGAATGGCGGGACTTCTAATTATCGCGGTACGACAAAGATAGGCAAAAATGCTACAAATTCCAAGGCCACAATTAAATGTGATACAATCATATTAGATGAATTATCTGCTAGTAATACATATCCAGATAATATAGTAGAAAACTGTTCTTCAACCATTGAACATGAAGCTACTATATCTAAAGTAAATAAAGAACAATTATTTTATTTAATGAGCAAAGGTTTAAGTGAAAATTTAGCTAAAGAACTTTTAATATTAGGGTTTATTTCTGACTTTAAACATGAGCTTCCCATGGAATATGCTGTTGAATTAAATAGATTATTAAAAGAATTTTAAAAAATAAAAATTTTACATATTTTAATAAAATTGCCTATGCAAAAATGATGAAACTGCTAGGCAATTTTTTACGTTTTTGCCAATAAAAAATAACAAATTTGTGTTTTGACAATACATTTTTTATGTGCTATATTCCCTCCTGGAAAGGAGGATTTTAACATGAATAGCGTTAACTTAGTTGGTAGATTAACTGCAGATCCAGAGGTAAAAGAAATTAGTGAAGGGAAAGTTCGTACTACAATTAATGTTGCTGTTGCTAGAGACTATCGCAATAGTGATGGAATATATGATGCAGATTTTATAAATTGTGTTTTATGGAATGGCGTTGCCTCTGCAACTAAGGATTATTGTCATAAAGGAGATGTAGTTGGAATTAAAGCAAAGCTTCAGACTCATAATTATGAAACTGAAGATGGAAACAAAAAAACTGTTATGGAAGTAGTTGCTGACAAAGTTATTTTTATATCATCCCAACAAGCAAAAAGCAGTTGATATTTAAGAAAATATCTTGGATAATAAATTGGAAATTTTTACCACAGGTGGAAAATTCACAATTATAGGTTAACAAACGATATAATTCTTAATGAGGCGAGGGTGATGGTTATGATTAAAGGAAATAGACTAAGAGAAGTCAGAAAAAATAAAGGATTAACTCAAACAGAATTAGGTGATTTAATAGGGGTAGGAAAGTCAGCTATCTGTTGTTATGAAAATGAGTTACGCAATCCCACGCTAGAGGCTTTAGTAGAATTAATGCATGTTTTTGGGGTAAGTGCAGATTATCTTTTAGGCTCAGATTATTTATTTGAAACTAAAGATAGAAGAGGAAATACTGTATATGCTTCCATGACCAAAGAAGAAATTACATTAATTCAAGAAATAAAGAAAAACAAACTAGTATATGATATATTACTCGAGGACCCCAAAAGAGGAGCGGAATTAATCAAAAAAGAAATTGGCTAACTTATGTTAGCTTTTTTTCATGCTCTAAATTTTTCTCGCATATAGTTAAATTAGGTGAAGCAAATTGAAAAAATATTATCAATATATAGGATTAATAATGATTATGGCTTTTAGCTTTTACTATACAGATCAAATTGCAACTATTGTTTTAAATAAAAACCCATTAATGCAATCTATCAAAGAGCAAAAAGCAAACTATGAAGTATCAAGTGTGAACGCCATTATTGACGGGGACTACATTATTCCAGGAATAAATGGTTTAGAAGTTAACGCTAAAGATACATATTATAATATGCAAAAACTAGAGGTGTTTAACAAATATTATTTAGTATATGACCAAACTAAACCGGAAGTCACATTAGAAAAAAATAAAGATAAAATAATTAAGCAAGGTAATCCTAAATTTAGGCAGATAAGTATTGTATTAGAGGAAGAAAATAATATTAGCGATTATTTAAAAAGTGAAAAAATAAAAGCCAATATTTTAGTAACTGTAGCAACTTATCAAAAAAATAATTATTTCGAACCAATTAACAATGAAATAAATGGTTTTAAATCCTTAGAAAATTCTTTAAATATTAGTAAAGAAAATAAAAAATTATGCATAATAAGCGAAAACAATAAGGACTTATGTAAAAAGAATAAAAGCTATCTAATAGAGCCTACACTATTTTTAAAAGATAATAATTTAATCAACGTGAAAAATAATATTCAAAATGGAAGTATTATTTATATTTCAAAAAATGCTCACTTAAGCGATGTTAAACTACTTTTAAAAGAGATAAAGTATAAAGATTTAAATGTTGTTTATTTAAGTGAATTAATCAGTGAAGAAAACAAAAATAAGTAAGAAAGGATTTTCTTTCTTTTTTTATTTTCCAAAATAAAATAATTTAAATGAAATAAAAGAAGAATAACCAAAAAAGATAGTCCTAGTATTTTGCGATAATAATACCTGCTATAACAATTATTTTAGGCATTATAAATACTGATATTTTACATTTTTATAAATAGACATATATTTATAACTTATATATTATAAAGTAATATCTACTTGTATTATTTAAAGTTTTTTGGTATAATTCTAAATAGCCTTAAAACTTTTTTATTTTAATTTTTTATATTTGAAACGGAGTTGATTAAATTGAGTAAAATAAAGATATTTAGTCTAGGAGGACTAGATGAAAACGGCAAAAATTTATATTGTATTGAAATAGACAAAGATATTTTCATATTTGACTGTGGATTAAAGTATGCTAGCGGAAATATGTTAGGAATAGACTATATAATCCCAGATTTTAGCTATTTAGTAAAAAACAAAAAAAGAATTAAAGGGTTATTTATTACTCATGGACATTTAGAAAATATGGGAGCAACCGCTGATTTAATATCATTAATACCAAATCTTAAAGTATATGCAACAAAGTTTACTAAATATGTTTTAATGGAATCAGGAGTTAATAAAGATAATATTACTGAAATTAAAGCGCATAAAAAAATGAATTTTGGCAAAATCAGCATTTTCCCAATTAGTGTTTCACATAGTTGCCCAGATGCAGTTATGTATGTTATAAATACAAAAGACGGCGCGATTTGCTATACTGGAGACTTTATTTTTGATCCATCTATGATGGGAAATTATGATATGGATTTAGGGAAAATAGCGTATATTGGTAAACTTGGAGTATTAGCTCTTTTAAGCGAATCAGTTTTTAGTGAAAATATAGGTCATACTTCCCCTAGTCATAAATTAATAGATGTTTTTAAAAAGACAATTAAAAATGCAGAGGGAAGAATTATGTTTATGGTTTTACCAACGCATCTTTATACGATTGAAGAAATATTTGAGGCAACTCATAATTCTCATAGAAAAGTAGTAATTATGGGAAAAAAATTACAAAATATGGTAAATTTCGGCTTAAAAGAAGGATATTTAAATATTCCTGAAGGAACTTTAGGAGATCTATCAAACATTAATGATAATAATGCCATTTTACTTATATGTGATGATAAGTCTAATCCATATGCCCCAATGTCTAAAATTTTAAATGGATATGATAAATTTATTAAACTAAGAAGCAATGATACTATTGTTTTTGCAGAGCCTAGATACGATAGTAATGAAAAGGTTTTAGTTAGACTTGAAAACGATTTAGCAGAACGTGGATGTGAAATAGTAAATATTCCGAATGATAAAAGTATTTTACATCATGCATCAAGTGAAGATTTAATGCAAATGATTAAGTTAATGCGACCTAAATATTATATGCCTGTTAAAGGAGAATATAGATACATGGTAGGTAATGCTGATTTAGCTTATTCCTTAGGTATTCCAAGAGAAAATATAATTTTAAAGCAAAATGGAGAAATGATTGAAATTGAAAATGGAATACTTATTGATAAAGGTGAAAAAATAAAGGTAACGGATTGTTTAATCGATGGAAACTCTAGTGATGATATTGGAGAACTTGTAATTAAGGATCGCGAAATGTTAAGCGAAAATGGTATTGTTTTAATAAGCGCTACTGTATCTAAAAATGATAAAGTTCTACTCATAGGTCCAGAGGTGACTACAAGAGGATTCATTTATATTAAAGACAGTGCAGATATGATTAATGAAATCAAAAAGATAAGCACTGCTGTAATTGAGAGAAATATTACCCCTAAATATATCGATTATAATAAGATTAAGACCGAGATTAGAGATGAACTTTCTAAATATTTATACGAAGAAACAGAATGCAAGCCAATGATTATTGCAGTAGTTCAAGAAGTTTAATAATAATTTGATATTAGAGCTTTAACATGAAAAGATAGAATAAAACAAATAAATTCATCCATACTATTATTGGGTGAATTTTTGTATGAAAGAAAAAACAAATGAAAATATTATATTATTAAATCTTATTTATCAAAATGCTCAAATGGGAATAATAGGTATTGATACTGTATTACCAAAAGCTGAAAATGAATCTTTAGCTAAACTTATGAAAGAACAAAGAAATGAATACGAAGAATTTCGTAAAAATGTAAAGAAAATATTAATAAAATATGGTGCTAAGGAAAGTGAAATTGGAAAATTAAAAGAATTATCAAGTACAATGATGAGTAAAATGATGACAATCAATAGCGATGACAAAAAAATTGCAAAGCTTATGATGGAAGGGAATGAAAAAGGCGTAATTGCAATTCAAGAAAAGCTAAATGCTGGATTATCTCATGATGAGGAAATAATTAATTTAGCTAAAAAACTGCTTGCTACAGAGGAACATAACGTTAACGAAATGAAGGAGTTTATTTAAGCTCTTTTTTTAGTTTTTCGTTTTAGATTGATTTTTTGCTTTTTTTTCGTTATAATTATGAATTGTAGGAGGATATAAATGAAGAAAGTAGTCCTACTAAGTGTGCTTATACTTTTTCTCACTAGTTGTACTAGTATTAAAGACAGCAGCTTAGATGTAATTATTAATAATTCTTTAAATAGTAAGGTAACTTCTACTAATATTTCTAAGCTTGGATATAGTTATTATTTGCCACTTGGAATTAGCGTAAAAGAAAGTAGTGAATTTAACGAAGTTTTAACAGATCAAAAATACTATTACTATTTGTATGTTGATATAGTAAGTTTCCATCATAAAACGGAGTTTAAATATAATAAAAATACAAAGTCATATTATTCCAGTAAATTAAATAAAAATGACAAAATAGGTTATATTGAGATAAATAATTATAAAAATAATCAATATTTGATTGAAATTATGTATAATTATGCTAAAATAGAAATGATAGTATATGAGAGTGACATTAATATTAGTGTAGCATATGCTATGTCAATATTATCATCAGTAACGTATAATGATAATGTAATTGAAAATTATTTGGGGAATAATGTACTGGATTCTATCGAAGAAGAATTTAATATATTTGAAATCATCGGTAGTGAGAATTATTTAGAATTTAAAACGGAAGAAAAAGAAGCTAAAAAAGAAAATGATCCAGATTATGTAAATTAGGAAGGTGCTATATATGGGATTAATGAATAAATTAAAAAATATTTTGTTTGAAGAAGAGGAAGTAGAGATTCCAATAATTGAAAAAAGCTCTAAAAAAGCAAGTAAGCAGAAAGAAGACGAATATGATAGATTCGTTCCTGAAATAGAAGAGAAAAAACCAGATTATAATCATTTTTATGATGATTTAGAACCTGTTATTGCTGAGGAAAGAAAGCATGAAGAAAAATCTCATGAAAGCGTTAGTGAAAGAGAAATATTTAAAAGCGAAAGAACATTTAATTTCCCTGCTTTTGATGAAGATGAATTTGAGCAATCGCTTCCACCGAAAAGAACTACAAACGTTTTAGAGTTCGAAAGAAAAAAAGAGCAAGATGATTTTAGAAAATATGAAATAAAGCCAGAAGTTAAACCAGAAGAAAAGACAAAATTCAAACCATCTCCAATCATTAGCCCAGTATATGGGATATTAGATAAGAACTATACTCCTGATGAAATTACTTCACGCGATAATTCTACAGTTGCTCGTGCCTTAGATGTAGAGAGCGTACGTAAAAAAGCCTTTGGAATTCAAGAAGAAAAGAAAGATGAACCAGAAGAAATTAATTTGGATGAAACAATTATAGAAGAAGACGAAACAAAAGTATTAGAAGAAAAATTAGAAAAAGCGAGAACTATTGATGAACTTCTAAAAGATAGCAGTGATGATATTATTGATATTGATGATACTATCGAAACACCAATTATTACAGATGAAGACTTAGAAGAAGTTATGCCTGACGTTTCAGAAGCTAAAAAAGATGTAATGGATGTATTAGACGACATGGATACGCCAGATGATCATAGCGAAAAATTAGATGATACTATAGAGAGTGATTTATTTGATTTAATAGATTCTATGTATGAGAATAGAGAGGATGGTGAATAATGGACTTTTGGTTATCATTTTTACCAATAATTATTTATATTTTGTTAATAATAATACTAGTTATTGGCATAATATTAGGTGTGAAGTCAATAAGTACAATTAAAAAAGTAGAAAAAGTAGTGGATGATGTAAATGATAAAGTTGAATCACTAAATGGCTTATTTCAAATAGTAGATTTTACAACTGATAAAATTGTATCATTAACTGACAAAGTAGTAGATGGTTTTTCATCATTAGCTGCTAGGCTATTTTTCAAAAAGAAAGCTAAAAAAAGTAAAGGGGAGGAAAATGAAAATGAGTAAAGAAAAACATGGCTTAGGCAAATTTATATTAGGTGCTGGAATAGGCGTTGGATTAGGAATGCTTTTTGCACCTAAAAGTGGAAAAGAAACAAGAAAAGAATTAAAAGAAAAAATGGATGATTTAGTATCAAAAGCAAAAGATTTAACGAAAGAAGATGTTAAAAAAGCAATTGAGACTAAAGTGGCAGAAATAAAAAAAGATTTAAAAGATTTAGACAAAGAGACTGTTGCCGAAAAAATAAAAGAAAGCGCTAAAAAAATTAAAAAGAAAGCTGATGAATTAGTTGATTATGCAGTAAAAAAAGGAACACCTGTTATAGAAGCTGCAGCAAAAGAAGTTAAAGCATCAACAATTAAGGCATTAGAAAGTATTACTGCTAAACTAGCAGGTGACGAAAAAAATGTTACTGCTAAGGAGACTTCAGCTAAAAAGAAAAATGCGAGCAATTAATGCTCGTTTTTAAATGTTAGAAAAAACTATAGAATGCTTGACATTAATGAATATAAAAGATATACTAAACATATACAGAAAGTAAGGGTGGTAAAATGGAAAAGGAAACAAAACAAATCAAAAAAAAGTATAAAATAGGTTGGCCAAAATTGATAGGAATTCTAGCATTAATTTTGTTAGTTATTGTTCTTATTTGTTATCTTTATCCGAAGAAAAGTAACAAAAATAATGTGGAGGCAAATGCTACATATATTAAAAATATCAGTTTAATGAAAGAAGCTGGATTTGATTTTTTCAAAGGCAATAATTTACCTGAGAAGACTGGAGATACAAATCGCATTAGCTTGCTTGATATGATAAGCAATAACTTAATAGTAGAGTTTTTAGATGAAAAAGGAGATACATGTAACGAGACTTCAAGCTATGTACAAACAACTAAAGTAATGGACAATGAATATCGTATGAAAGTATATTTAAGTTGTGATTATAAATCAGATTATATTGAAACTCTAATTTCTACAGAAGAAAATTGTAAAGATTGCAATAGTAACAGTAATAGCAATAATACAAATAATACAACAACAAAGAAACCAAGTAACCAAGTTAATAATTATTATAATAACAATAATCAAAATAGTGGATCTAATAAAACACCTACTGTAAATAAAGTTTATAATATAACTTATGTTAATGGATGTGTTGGATCTTGTGTTAGTAATACATATTATACAGTAAATTTTAATTCAAATGGTGGAAATGCTATTTCTTCTCAAACAGTAAAAAAAGATGGATATGCATATTATATTGCCCCATCACGCGATGGATATAGATTCCTAGGATGGTATTTAGATAATAAGAAATTTGATTTTAAAACAAAAATTACAAAAACTATTACTTTAGAAGCTAAATGGGAAAAAATTCCAAACGAAAATGTAAGAAAGAAATACACGGTAAGCTTTGATACAAATGGCGGAACAAAAGTAAGCAATCAAATTGTATTAGAAGGTAATCAAGTTGAAGTTCCAAAAAATCCAACTAAGAATTGTTATGACTTTATTGGGTGGTATTATTATGATGTAAATGGAAATTTAAAAAGATTTGATTTCAATAGTGCTATTTATAAAGATATTACTCTTTATGCAGACTGGGAATATAATGATATTTGCAACAAAAATTCTTATACAGTAAAATTTGTTTATAATAATGGAAGATCTTCCATTACTAAAACAGTCGAAGAAGGTGCTAAAGTATCAAAGCCAAACGACCCAACATATGATGGATATGATTTTGCAGGATGGTACTTAAATGGAAGTGAGTATAATTTCAATTCGCGCATATACAATGATATTACTTTAGAAGCATATTGGGAGCCATCAGGATATGTTAGTAAATATTGTAAAATAAAATCAGAACCATATTATTCAATTGCATATATTGGATCTGACGTTACTTCTACAACATTATCATGGAAAATTAAATTTGATAACATTCACTCAGATAATTTGAGAGTTAACTGGGTATACCATCTATCTTCTCTAGCAAGTTATAATAATGCAGTTTCTAGACAATATAACAAAGGAATTAGCATGGTAGGAGGAAATAGTAAATATAGCGTTTATGTTCCAAGTGGTGCAGTATTACAAGCTTCTTCATTAAAATCAACTAATTTTTCTGAAAATGTAAGCGCTGCATATAAAGAAAACGGCAAATGGTACATAGATTTAACTGCATATATTAAAAATACTTATAATGTAGCGCCATACTATGCTCCTAACTTAGGATATGGAATATATTTTGTACCATACATAATAGAAGTTAAATATACAGATTTAGATGATTGTACAGTTGATTTAGCAAAAAATAAAAATAAGTATAAAGACAATTATGACATTGTAGAATCTTATTATAGATAATTAATAGAGTTCATAACAAAATAAATTTAAGTTATGAACTTTTTAAATAAGAAAGGATATTATGGAAGATTTAGAAAGAAAATACGCAAAATTTTTAGTGCAAGATTGTTTAAAATTAAAAAAGAATGATAAATTATTTATTATTGGTTCTAAATTTATAAATGAATTTATTAATATAGTAAAAGAAGAAGCAAACTTGCTTGGAATTATAGAAGTAGAGACATTAATAAATGATCAAGAAAAGCAAAGAGAACTTTATTTAAGTAGAACATACGAAGAAATAATAAATGATCCTTTAATGGACCGAACTAGATATGATCAAATGGCAAAGGAAGGATTCGCATTCTTAAATTTATCTTCTCCTATTCCTGGCTTTTATGATGATATAGATACATCTCTATTAAATAAAGTGCTAAAATATCAAATGGAAAGCATTAGTGAATATAGGAGTCTTCAGCAGAAAGGAAAAATAAAATGGAACATTTCAGCCGTTCCAAATGAAATTTGGGCAAGTAGTATTGAAGGAATTAAAAGCATAGAAGATTTATGGGATTTGATTTTTGACATATGTTTAATAAAAGATAAAAATCCAGCATTATCTTGGAATAGAAAACTAAATAAATTAAAAGAAAGAGCTGAGTATTTAAATAGTTTAAAGATAGATAAGCTTATTTTTTCTAACTCATTAGGAACTAATCTAGAAGTGGGATTGCCTAAAGATTATTTATTTCAAAGTGCTGAAGGGAAAAACATTGTAAATATGCCTACAGAAGAGATATTTACTTCTCCTGATAGATTAAGAGTTAATGGTATTGTCTATTCATCCAAACCGCTATTTCACAGTGGAGTTTTGATTAGTGATTTTTATTTAAAGTTTAAAGATGGAAAAATTATAGAATATAAAGCAAAAAACGGCGAAGAAGTTTTAAAAGGAATTATAGAAACTGATGATGGATCTAAATTTCTAGGTGAAGTTGCCTTAGTAGATGATAACTCACCAATATCAAACACCAACATTACATTTAAAAATACATTATTTGACGAGAATGCATCATGTCATTTAGCAATTGGAGACAGCTTTCCAGAATGTATAAAAAATGGTTTAGAAAAAAGTAGAGAAGAGTTATTAAACTTAGGGCAAAATAGCTCTAAAACTCATGTTGACTTTTTTATTGGTACATGTGATTTAAGTGTAGTTGCAGTCTTGCAAAATGGTGAATATTTAGGTATAATGAAAAAAGGAAATTTTATAAAGGAGGAGTTTTAAATGACTTTATATGAAGATTTAAAATGGCGCGGTTTAATTCAAGATATTAGTGATGAAGCGTTAATCGATAAATTAAACGAAGGAGGATTAACTTTCTATATTGGAACAGATCCAACAGCAGATTCTATGCATATAGGTCATTTTTCATCTTTCTTAATATCTACAAGGCTTGCAAATGCGGGGCATCATCCTATCTTGCTTGTTGGAGGCGCAACAGGACTAATAGGGGACCCAAAGCCAACTAGTGAACGACCTATGATATCAAAAGAAGAAGTAAAACACAATTTTGAAGGATTAAAAACTCAAGCTGAGAAAATATTTGGTTTTGAAGTAGTTAATAACTATGATTGGACAAAAGATATTAATGTAATAGATTTTTTAAGAGACTATGGTAAATATTTTAATATAAATTACATGTTAGCAAAGGATAAAGTAAAATCAAGAATTGAAACAGGAATTACTTATGCAGAGTTTTCATACATGATTTTGCAAGCATTAGATTTCTTACATTTATATGAAACTAGAGGATGTACATTACAAGTTGCAGGGTCAGATCAATGGGGAAATATAACTTCAGGGATTGAACTTATTAGAAAAAAACTTGGAAAAGAAGCATATGGTATGGTAATGCCTTTAGTAACTGACTCAAGAGGTGTTAAATTTGGAAAAACTGAAGGTAATGCTTTATGGCTTGATATAAATAAAACATCTAGCTATGAATTATATCAATATTTTATTAATTTAGAAGATTGCATGATAATAGATTATTTAAAGAAATTAACATTTTTAAGCAAAGAAGAAATTAATGAAATAGAAAGTATTCACACAAAAACTCCAGAAAAAAGAATAGCTCAAAAACGATTAGCAGAAGAAGTAATTACATTCTTGCATGGTCATGAAGAATATGAACACGCTTTAAAGATTAGTGAAGCATTATTTAGCGATGCTGTAACAGAACTATCAAGTAATGATATTATAACTTCTCTAAAAGGTATGCCTACTATAGAAATAGAATTAAATAAGAATATTCTAGACTTTGTTGTAGATAATGGCATTTGCTCTAGCAAAAGAGAAGCAAGAGAATTTGTTTTAGCAGGGGCTATTGATATTAATAATAAAAAAATTACAGATTTAGAATATATTGTCGATGCAAAAGACGCTATTGAAAATAAAGTTATGATTATAAAAAAAGGAAAAAAGAATTATTATTTAGGATTACTAAAATAATTTTTTTTGTCTAAAATTTGTAAAATGTAATAAACATTGTATATTTAGTAATTGTAAAAAAATTAATAAAAGATATAATAAAGAAAAGGAAAGGGTATAAAAGAGTATATATGAGAAAAAGTGAAAAGTATATTTATTTAATTTTAGGGCTATTATTAGGAGGATTTTTGGCTGGAGGAATTATTTTTGCAATTTCAAATAACAAAGACAAAACGCCAGAAGTAAAAGTTGAGGAAAAGGTTGATCAAAAAGAAGAGGAGAAAATCATAAGTGATGGGGTAAAATTAAAAGACGTAAAAAACGTAGAAGATAAGATTTTACAAACATTTGAAGTCTCATTAAATGGAAAGATTAAAGAATTTAATATAGTATATTCATATCAAACAGGTCCAGTTGGAAATAGAAATGCATGCTACGATCTAGTTATAGGAGAAGCAAATGGGGTAGAACTATATAACCATTCTTCAGAATATGAGGCAGATACATTTAAAATTTGTGGCATTAATGAATCTAAAAAGAGTGAAAATTTTACCATAAGCAAAATAGAAGAAGCATTTGATACAAAACAGTTTGAAATTATTAAAGGCACGGATAATAAAAATTATTTAATTGTTTATAATGTAGTAGATTATCCTGTATATGGACATAGAGCTCGTGTTTATAATGAGGACTTAGAACTAATTAGTAACAATGCTATTAAAGATTCATATGGGGAAGAAGAGCAAAAGTCATATTTTACAACCGATTATAAATATGATGGCGAAATTTTTACCGCTGATATGTATAGCTATGCAATAGATAAAAAAGACATTTCATGGTTTAATGATTCAAAATGTAGCAACAATTGCGAAGCCACTTTTAAAGTTGAGGATAATAAAATATACTATTTAAGCTTAAATCTAACTAATAAAATTGGGGAGCAAAGCGGATATATTGAAGAAAGAATCTATACTATAAATAATAATAAATTAGAATATGAAACATTAAACAAGTATAATGTATCATCTTGGAAGGAATAATTAAGAGCTTTAGCTCTTTTTCTTTTTATTTAGGCCTATGTCTATTATCTTCAAAAATGCTTGCATACATTATATTAGAAAGGTGGATTATTTATGAATCAAGGGATATATCAAAATAGACCAATGAGACCTACAAATGGAGATAGATTTTTCTTCTTTCCATTTTTAACTGGCGCTTTAGTTGGTGGAGCTGCAGTAGGGTTAACTAGACCAAGACCAATTTATAATGTTGCGCCACAAGGAGGATATCCAGGAGGACAAGGTTATTATCCGCCAAATTATACCCCAGGCGCACCATATTCTTACTATTCATATGGAGGATATGTACCAGGGCCGTATGGTCGTTAAAAAGAGTTCCAGATAGAACTTTTTTTCTTTGTTATAATAATTAATTATGATAAAATAAGTATAGGGTGATGATATGGATTTAACAAGTATAGTAAAGTTTTTAAAAGATAATCATTTAACAATAAGTGCTATGGAATCATGTACAGGAGGACTTCTTGCAAGCCTAATAACAGACGTTCCTGGAGCTAGTAATATTTTAAAATTTAGCGCCGTTACTTATTCTAATGAGTATAAAGTAAAAATGGGTGTAAGTAAAAATATAATTGATACTTATACAGTTTATAGTATGGCGATAGCAAAAGATATGGCCCTTAAAATATCAGAATTTTCTAATAGCGATATAGGTGTTGGAATTACCGGAAGATTAACAGATATAGAAGAAAGTGTTAATTTAGCAATATATGATAAAAGAAATAATGAATATTTTGAATCTCATATAGATATTGAACATGATAATAGACATAATGAAAAATTACAAGTAATTGCGGCTTTTGTAAATTTATTTAATGAAAAACTAAAAAAAGGTCTAAATTAGACCATATACATATTAGTAGAATTGTCAATTATATCATCTGTTGTGAATAATCCTTGGTTTTCTAGTTTTGATAATCTAGCGTCAATTCTATTTAAATTTCTTTCTATTTTAGAAAGCCTACTTTCGATATCACTATAATCATTATTTATGGGAGTATTATTTGCCATTTGAGGAGTATTCATGTTATAATTATTAGGCATTTGCATATTTGGCATACCGGGACCAGCATAAAAACTTTGCTGTGCTTGAGCATTTGCTACAAATGGTTGATTTGCAGCCATTCCACCGGGCATTGATGTTTGATTAAAATAGCTAGATTCTTGAAAAAAAGCGTTCCGATCTTTTTTCATTTATAATCTTCCTTTCAATTTCATTATATGCTTATATATAGAAAGTAGTGATAAATAACTATGCGTTTAAGAAACTTAAAAGATAAAGAATTATTATTAGATAATTGCTCTTATTTAGAGAATAATCCTGAAAAAAATATTGGCATTTGGCAAAAAGAATTTCAAAATAGTAATCCTATTCATTTGGAAATTGGTATGGGGAAAGGGAGCTTTATTTATAATATGGCCAAAACTTATCCGAATATTAATTTTATTGGAATCGAAAAATATACTGGTGTAATTGCTAGAGCTATTAAAAAATATCCTGATTCACTTCCTAATTTAAGAATAATTAATATGGATGCTCTAAATTTAGAAAAAGTTTTTTCTCATGAAATATCAACTATATATTTAAACTTTTCTGATCCATGGCCTAAGAAGCGAACTGCCAAAAGAAGACTTACAAGCGATATATTTTTGAAAATTTATGATTCCGTTTTTAATGATACTAAAAAAATAATCATGAAAACTGATAATATTATTTTATTTTCAAGCTCAATTGTAAGTCTTAGTGAATATGGGTATATTATAAAGGATGTTAATCTTGATTTAGCAAATAGTGAAATTCCCAATATTCCTACAGAATATGAAACAAAGTTTATGATAAATGGAGTTAAGATTAACTATTTAGTCGCAGAAAAAAATGAAACGTTAGCATAAACTTTTTATAATAAGTAAATTTAATATATTAATAGGCTATTGCATTTTAGGCTACTTTACGATATAATTAACTATAATAAGGGATTATAGAAAAGGGGAAGTTGTATGAATAATACACCAAACAATCAAAATGAAGATTTGAATGCATTTTCGCTTGGAAATATAGGTAATGAGCCAAATATTGGATTATCTGATATTCCACCAGTTAGTCCAGTAGATACACAGCCAACACAATTAGTTGATGCGGCTATTGAAAGCTTAGACAGTTCTCCAATGGAAAATATGGGAATGAATGATCCTATAGTTAGTAGTATACCACCTGTAGAACCACTTAGTACTAGCTATGATATTCCACAAGCAATCAATCAATATAGTGCTCCTGTATTTAACGATATTGGAACTGTTCCACCTATAATGAATAATGATGGGGCAGTGCCCTCACCAAACAATAATGCTGGACCAAATAAAAAGAAAACAAATAAAACAACTTTTATTATTGTTATAATATTATCATTAGTAATTGTGGCTAGTATCATTTATATGTTACTACACCAAGGGATGATCAAATTGCCATCTTTTAAAAAGGCAAGTGTAACAGCTAAAGAAGTTAATATTGAAATGGGCTCTGATGTCTCAACTGATATCAAAGATTATGCTGTCTTTAATAATATAGATTCCTCAACTTGTGCCTTAGATGTTAGTAACATTACAGATACTAACACAATAAATGCAGAGTATACTTTTACCGTTACATGTAATGGAACAAAATATACTGGAAAAGCAAAAATTGTCGATACGATCCCACCAACTGTAAAAACAAAAGATGTAACTATAGGAATTGATGGAAGTGTTAAACCAGAAGATTTTATTGTTTCATGTGATAATGATAATACAGCTTGTACTTATGAGTTTAAAGATGAAAATAAAGTAAAAGAACATGTAAAAACAGAATCAGATTATAAAGTTGATATTATTGTAAAAGATGCTAGTGGCAATGCTACTGAAGTAGTAGGTAACCTAAAGGTTAGTGCAACGTATGCGGAACTATACTTAGTATGTTCAAAAAATGTTAATAGTTATTTAGAAAAAACAAAAATAGGTTCCGTAGACAATATGTTTAATAAAAGTGCTATAAGAGAATATATATTTACATATGAATCTGATACAGAATACAATGAAATAAAAGAAAGCAGTAAAAATACTGATAAAATTACAATTCAAAACATCACTGGAGTTCCAACATTCAATGACGAAGCAAAAAGAATTGTTATTTCTAAAAATTTAACAGTTGAAGAATTAGAAACAGAAATGAATGCAAAGATACCAGAAGCAATTGGAGAAATAAAAAGTTTATATAATGGCGCTGGGTATGATTGCTCGTTCGGGAGATAATTAATATTATCTCTTTTTTATTTGCTAAGTAATAACTTCTTTTGCTTTTATTTTTCTTAAATTTATGATATGATTTTAACAAAGAAAGAAGTGGGGATTATGCAGACATTTGTATTTGGACATTTAAACCCTGATACTGATAGTGTATGTTCAAGTATAGCTTTATCTTATTTACTTAATGAAGAAGGAAGAAATACTGTACCTAAAGTGTTAGGACATATAAACTTAGAGACAAAATTTGCCCTAGATTATTTCGGAGTAAAAGAACCAGATTATTTAAATGATACAAAAGTTAAAATAAAAGATATAAAATATAATAAAAAAGCCATAGTTCATGAGGATGAATCTATTATGCAAACTTTTGCCTATATGCAAAAAAATAATATTACTGCTATTCCACTTGTGGATGATAAAAAAATATTAACAGGATTTGTTACTTTAAAAGAGATAGCTAAATATTTAATAGATGGAGATAAAAGAAATGTAAATACATCTTATGATAATATTGTAAAATCACTTGAAGGAGAAGCAACACTTTCCTATGATAAAGAAATTTCTGGAAATATAATAGTCGCGTCTTTTCAAAGTAAAACATTTCAAGAAGAAGTATCATTAACGCAGGACGATATTTTAATTGTTGGAGACCGTTATAAAATATTAGAATACGCTATTGATTCTAAGGTAAGATTAATTATTCTTACAGGAAATCATGTCCTTCCAAAAGAATTACTTGAAAAAGCTAAAAAGAATAAAGTTAATATTATTACAAGTAAATTCTCTAGTTTTGAAACGGCAAGTAGAACTACTATTAGTAATAAGATTAAAACAATTAATATGAATTCTAAACCAATTACTATAAATAATAAGGATTATCGTACAGACTTTTTAAGCTTAGCAAATAATGAAGGACACACAAATTACCCAGTTATTAACAATAAAAATGAATGTTTAGGAACCCTAAAAGTTACAAATGCTGATAATTATGAAAGACAAAAAGTAATTATGGTAGATCACAATAGTTTTTCGCAAAGTGCTATAGGAATAGAAGAAGCACAAATTGTAGAAATTATAGATCACCATAATTTGGGTTCAATCGGGACTAATGTTCCAATTAATTTTAGAAGTATGCCTGTCGGATGTACATGTACTATAATTTATAATATGTTTGTTGAAAGAAAAATAACTATTCCAAGAAACATAGCAGGAATTATGCTTAGTGCTATTCTTTCAGACACAATGCTTTTTAAATCGCCTACTACAACAGAAGATGATATTTTTGCAGCTAGCAAACTTTCTAAACTTGCTAAAGTAAATATTGATGAATATGGCTATTTAATGTTTAAAGCGGCATCAAGTATTAAAGGAATTAGTGTAAATGATTTAATTAATCAAGATTTCAAATCTTATAGTGTTGGAAATAGACAAATTGGTATCTCTCAAGTTATGACTATGGATTTTAATGAGATTGAAAAGAACATCGATCTATACATTGAGAAATTAGATGAGCTTTCTAGTGCTTCTTACTTATGCACAGTCTTATTTATTACAGATGTTTATAAAAATGGTTCATATGTTATATATAACAAAAATGCTGAGCATGAAATTATGGATGCTTTTGATTTAAAGGAAGTGCATGAAGGAGTATATATTCCAAACTTGGTTTCAAGAAAGAAACAAATGCTACCAGCATTATTAGAAGTTATTCAAAAACAAGTATAATTATATCATAATCGAAAAATATATTAATGAGGTGATTTTATTGTTAGCACTTATAACTGGGGCTTCTAGTGGAATAGGAAGAGATATGGCAAGAGTACTTGCATCTCTTAATTATGACTTAATATTGGTTGCTAGAAGAAAAGAAAAATTAGAGGATTTAAAAAAAGAATTAAATACAAAAGTAACAGTAATAGATATGGACTTAAGTAACCCTTTAAATTGTTTTAAGCTTTATGAAAAAGTAAAGAGTAAGAAAATTGATTTTTTAATCAATAATGCTGGATTTGGATTATTTGGTGAATTTCATGAAACAGATTTAGAAACAGAACTTAAAATGATTGATTTAAATATTAAAGCTTACCATATTTTAACAAAATTATTTTTAAAAGACTTTATAAAAAGAGATACAGGAAGAATTCTAAATGTTTGTTCTAGTGCTGGATTTATGGCTGGCCCAAGACTATCTACATATTATGCAACAAAAAATTATGTAACAAAACTTACCATGGCAATTAATGAAGAATTAAGACAAAATGGTAGCAATGTTCATATTAGTGCCTTATGTCCTGGCCCAGTAGCAACCGAATTTAATGAAGTAGCTCATGGGACTTTTAGCATAAGAGAAGCGAATAGTTATCGTGTAGCAGAGTATGCCATAAAAAAAGCCCTAAAAAATAAAATGATTATAGTGCCAACATTACTTATGAAATTAACACTTTTTTTAAATAGATTTTCTCCTTATAGATTGTCATTATGGGTTTCTTATCATATCCAAAAGAGAAAGAGTAGATAACTATTCTTTTGCAATGTAAATAATAAATGTAAATGAATATAAATAATATGTAATTTAGTTGTAAAAAGATTTACAATAATAATGGTGAATAATATGAATTGTAAAAGATGTGGGGCGGCGCTTCCAAGTCACGGCTTTATCTGCAAATCTTGTGGAGCAATGATGGATAGTGACCAAATAAAAGAACAAAGAAAATTAATGGATGAAGATGAAAATAAAAAAATGGTTAATTTATTATCTGATCAATATAGTAGAGAACCTATCAATCGTAATTATGAAAAAACAAAAGATAATAAAATAGTTGGGGCTTTATTAATTGTTTTAATAGTAATTATATTAATTATATTAGGAATATTAAAAGTCATGTAATTAAATTTTTTGAGTATAATAACACTAGGTGATATTATGCTTTTAATTTGTATTGAAATATTTTTTGCTAGGCTATTAGATGTAACAATTTCTACTTGTAGGACAATGATTATGGTTCGAAAAAAAAGTGTAATTACGCCACTCTTAGCATTCTGTGAAGTATTTGTTTGGTTTTATGCTGCTAGAAAAGCGTTAATGACACCTATTAATAGTATAATAATTCCCATATTCTATAGTCTTGGCTATATGACAGGAACTATTATTGGAGGAGCTATTGCTCATAGATTAATTAAAAACATTAATAGCGTAGAAGTTACAACTAAAAAAAATAATTACAAATTAATTGATGCATTAAGAGACTCTGGATATGCAGTAAGTATAATTGAATTAAAGGAAACATTTAAAGAAGAAAAAGACTTATTAATTATAGATATAAAAGAGAATAAAACAAAAGAATTAATTAAATTAATTAATTCTATAGATGATGAAGCCTTTATTGTTGTAAAAGACACTAAAATTGTTCAAAACGGGTATATAAAGTAAGAAATAATATTCAAAACACTTTAATTATATGATATAATAAGAATATGATTAGGGAGGTTTTACTAAATGAAATATGCCTTTGTATCACTTAGTATAATCGCAATTTGGATAGCTATTATACTGATAGTAGTATTTTTAAATTATAATGAAATTACTTTGCCAATTGTGGCACTTTTAATGACTTTAATTTTATTTTTTATAGGATTTAGGAGTAAAAAATGAAAAAGGTATTAGCTTTGTTAATAAAAATGTTGAAAGTTAAGTTTTCTTCTGTTGAAAATAAAGATTATGCCTACAAAAAAACAATTTTTTATGGTTTAAAAGATATGGGTGGAGTGTATATTAAATTTTTGCAGGTTTTAGCTGTAATGAATAAATTCATGGAAGGGTGGAGTAGCCCTAAAGAATATGAAATTTTTAATCAAGTAGTATATGAACCAATTAACTTAGATGAAATGAATTTAAATCAAGAATCATTTTCTTATATTGAACAAAAGCCTTTTGCAAGTGGTTCATTTGCTCAAATATATAAAGCAGAATTAAAAAATGGTAAACAAGTTGTAATTAAAGTATTAAAGCCAAGTATATCAAAAACTTTAAAAAAAGATTTAAAAACTCTAAAAAGAATCGTAAAATTTGTTAGTTTTTGTTTACCAAATGGTGTAATTGACTATAGCGCATGTTTTCAAGAATTTAGTAATGTTTGTCTTCTTGAAACTGATTATGAAAGAGAAATTGCTAATATTAAGTATTTTAGAAACATGTATGAAAACCATCCATATATTATAGTTCCTGAAGTTTATGAAGAGCTTTGTACAAAAAATATAATAGTAGAGGATTATATTGAAGGACTAAATTTAGCTGATGCCTTATCATTATTAAAAAAAGGCGACAATATTGAAGAATTTTGTTTTAATAAAACTGGATCTAATATATGGTCGCAGCTAGTTATTGTAGGAGGAGAATCATTAAGAACTGCTATGGTTTGTGATTACGTATTTGGAGATCCACATCCTGGTAATTTAATACTGCTTCCAAATAATAAAATTGCTTTTATTGATTTTGGAATTATTGCTAAAAGGCCTAAATCCCAAGAAGCATTCTATTTATGGATGAAATCATATTATAATTTCTTAATGGAAGATAACAATTTAAAAGATTTTTTTGAAACATCATGTATGTGTTTTTGTCCTGATTATGCAAATGCTTTTAAAAAATATTTCAATGATGTAGATGTTTTGTCTTTATTAGCTAAGTATTTAAGCGATGAGACAAAAAGAGTTCGGAATCAAAATGAAAAAGCTAATAACAGAGCTAAGCACGGACATTTATTTACATTTTTTTCAGATTTTATTAATGAAGATAATGCAATTAATTTAAAAATAGATATGGATAATTATCAATTAATTAAATCTATGCAGGCCTTTTTATGCTCTGTTACTTCACTAGATAATAAATTTGGCGAAGAGTATTTTTCAAAAATCATGTTAGGTGCAATGGAATATGCCTTAAAATATGTAGATCAAGTTGGTATTAATCATGATTTTTCTTACAAGACCAAATATAGTGTAGATGACAGCTATGAAATGTTAATTGATTTATTTTCTTCATTAGCTGATAATAATGAGTTTTTATTTAAAAATATAAGTGAAAGGATGTTTCTATGAATAATAAATTAATAAAAAATATATTTTTACATATCCGTTATCCATATACCGCTCTTATTATTTCTGTTATGTGGATTGGAATGGCAATTATTATAGTTAATCAAGATAATTCTCAATTTGAATTATTAATAATATTAACTGCATTAGTTACTATTATTATATCTTTAATAGGATTTAAATCATCAAAATAAAAGATATTAAGATTATATTAATATCTTTTTATTTTTATCTAAAATGAATTAAACTTTAACAAAGTGGTTTAGATTTCTTTATTAAATATGAAATCTTCTTTCAATTTCATTTTCAAGCATTTTTTTATTGAAGAAAAACAAGAATATAATCCCAAATATACTAGTAAAAATAGAAGCATAAGAGGGCCAAACTGTAGAAATTTTTCTTTTTAATATAAAATATAGTGGTAATAATCCAATAAGTGAATTTAAATAAGTATATAAAACATATTCTTTTGTTATTTTATGTGTAAATATTCGAATAATTAAAAAGGTTATAGTATACGAGATGCATATTAAAGGTAAAACATATGTAATAGACCATTTATGAAATCCTGTAGATTTATCCCATAAGAAAGCTAAAATAATAATTGCAACAATTTCTGCAAATAAAGTTTTCATAAAATGATGCTTTGTATTTAGGCCAGTTTTAAAAGTGACCATAAATGTTGTAATACCAAGAACAACAAAAATAGACCAGGAAAGCTCTTTACTAACTAAATAATTAATTAAGATAGAAAATAATATTCCTATTAAAGCTATAAAATTAGCAATTTTCATTACAGTTTTAGTTTTGCAATATCTAGATTTTACTTTAGGGTATATGCTATTTTCTTTTTTTAACTCGATAGTATTATGGCATATAGGACAAATTGGACTAGATACATGAAGAATTACACCACACTTTTCACATTTATTCATTTTCTTCTCCTCCATTTAATTCATTACTATAAATCTCAATATTAATACCAAATTCTTTTAAAGTACGGAAAAAATTATTTTCAATTTCATTACTAATAAAATGTGATGTAAAAGATAGTGATAACTCATCTAAGTAAGAACATACACATAATTCTAAAGCATCTGTACTATTAAAAACAATAAACTTTTCAATATATTTTTCTACTTCTTTAGGCACTGAAATAATACCTACATTAGATAATCCTAAAGTTTGTTTTAAACGAGTTTTTTTATAACTATATTTTAAAACAATATTTTTAATAACTAAAGGAATAAGTCTTACAATAAAGAATTTTTCTAACCATATCATTTTATTCATTTGATTACTAATTACATCAGGTTCTAAGCTTTTTTTCATTTGATTATTTACTGATGAAATAATATCATCTAAACTTTCTACTTTTTTAGAGAATTGATAAGTAATATTTGTAACATTGAAGAAGTTTCTTACAGTATCAGATTTATAGAATTTTCTTAAATCAATAGGAACCGTAATAGAAACTTGTTTTTTCTTATCTTTAACGGACATAATATTCTCTAGGCTTTTTATAATAATTGAGGCTAGCAAGCAAGTAATAGTAGTATTATGCTCTTTAGCAAGTTTAATTAATTCTTTTGTGCTAACTACTCCAGTAGTAATATTAAGTTTTCCTTCCGGATACCATGGACCCTTTAAAACATAAGAATTTTTTCTATTAGATACTCTTATTTTTCTTTTAGGATTATAATATTTTTCAAAACTATTACTTTCTTTTTCAAAATCACTACTAGTAGTTAATGTATCTTTTTTTTCTATTTTATAATGAATGCATAAATAGTTGTATATTAAATTCTTAAAAAATGTAATACACCCTGTGCCATCACTTAAAGCATGATAAACTTCTAAATTAATTTTAGTTTTATATGTGGTAACTTCAAATAGTAATGATGTATTTAATTTTTCACAAGGACTATTAGTTTCTTCCCCAATTGTAGCATCAATATTAGATTCTTCTAAATAATACCAAAATAATCCTTTTTTCAAAACCGATTTAAATATCGGAAAATCATTTAACGTTTTATCTAAAGCTTGCTTTAATTGAGTTTGGTTAACTTCATCTTTTAATATTACAGAAAAACGGAAAATTTTAGGATCATAATACGTTGTGGTAGGAGGAAATATTTTTGCTGCATTATCAAGTTTGTACCATTTATTAGTTTTTGTCATTTTTATCACCTACAAATTTTTTAATATATTTTATTGTTTTATTTACTTCTTTAAAATATAATGGATTATTAAAGTATCCATGAATTGCACCTTTAATATTATGATAATCAACTTTAACAAAAAATTTTTTTAATTTTTTTGCATAAGCGTATCCTTCATCTCTTAATGGGTCTAAATCTGCAGTAATGATAAGAGCAGAAGGCATACCAAAAAGAGAGCGAGCATAAAGTGGAGCCACATATTTGTTTTTATAATCTTTTTTATCAACTAAATATAGCTCCAAATAATCACTAATCATTTTTTTAGTTAAAAAATATTTATACCCATTTGCCTCTATTGATGCGTAACGTTTATTATTTTTAAAATTCGTTTGAACTATTGGATAAATTAATATCTGCTTATTAATCTTAAAATCTTTAGTTTTTTTAGCTTTTAAACAAATGCATGTTGCAAGATTCGCTCCTGCGCTATCTCCCATAATAACTGCATCATCCATTCTAATACGGTACTTTTTAGCAGTTTCATAAATAATTTTTACACCACGGTAACAAGTATTAAAGCCCTCAGGAAATGGATGCTCCGGTGCTAGAGGATATTCAATAGCAATAACATTTCTATTTAATTCTGTTGCAAGTTTTTTTAGTATTAAACCATAATTTCTTGTAGTGCCAGTAGTCCATCCTCCACCATGGATATAAACTACAACTTTATTGGTCGGATTCTTAGGTGAAAATACACGAAATAAAATATTTTCTTCTATTACTTCGTTTGATTTATAAAATTTACTAAAAGGTATCTTTTCCTGAGTTCTACGAATAATTTCATAATTATTTTTAATATCTATATCATATTTTGATAATGCTTCAATAAATTTTAAAAACATATGATTCATAATATCACCATTTACATTATAACATGTATAATTAATATCACAAAGATTTAGTTTAAATATTTAAATTTTTTATAGGGTATTTAAAAATATCTGCTTTTTATATAGAATAAAGTTTATCGTATATTGAAATAGTTCTTTTTATGTAAACTTTGCGCATTTAGAGTGAAATGATTGAAATGAAAAAATATTTATGATATAAATTTGTTAGAATCGGAGTGGTAAAATATGGATAATGGAAAAATAGGGGATTTTATAAGGAGTTTAAGAAAGGAATTAAATTATAGTCAACAAGATTTAGCAGACTTAATTCCTATTACTCGTGAAGGAGTTAGTAAATGGGAACGAGGTGTTAATTTACCTGATAGTTCATCTTTACTTAGACTTAGTGAAATATTTAATGCTTCTATTAATGAGTTACTATATGGTGAAAGAAAAACAAAAAAGAATAAAAATGAAATTTCAAATATTACAGTAGAATTATACAAAGAAAATAATAAAAAGACTAAAAAACTAAAAATACTATTTAGTACTTTAATAGTGACAATCGTTTTATTTCTAACATATTATTTTATTAATACATTTAATACTTTAAAAGTATATAACATAAATTATTCTGATAATAGTATTACTATTAAAAATGGAATGATTGTAACTACAAAAGAAAAAGTATATTTTAAATTAGGAGATATTAAAACAGAAAACAATATAGAATCTCTAAAACTATATTTTAAAAATAAAAAAGGAGAAGAAAACATAATATTAGAAACTGATTCTAATGAAATAGAATTAGTAGAATACTTAGGATATAATAATTATTTTGATTTTAAAGATTTGAATCAAATTTTAAAAGAAACATATTTAGAAATTATATTTGAAGATGAGACTAAAACAATACATCTTAATTATGAAAAAGATTTTGCAAATGATTATTTAGTTCCAAAAAAAGAATCTAGTATAACTAAAGACAAGTTAGAAATATTACTTAGTAATGAAGGACTTGAAAACAAAATTAAAGACAAATTCAAATTAAAAGATAATATCTATATATTTCAAGCGAAGAATTTGAAATTTCTTTATGTACAAGATTTGAATTTAATTACATTAACACAAAAAAATAAAGATAATAAAAAAGTATGGAATTATAATATTGAGACAGGTTTATGTGATTTTCAAGAATATCGTAATGGTGATTTGATCAATGCATTTTCTTATAGTAATGAAGTAATTACATGTAGCATTGAAGACTGTAATAAAAATGAAGAAGAAATAAATTTCTTTTTTGAAAAGTTATCTAATATATTAAGATAGCAAAAAATGGGAGTAGGAAGTCCTACTTCTTTTTTTATGAAAATGATACAATTGATTCATGAAAGGAGGAAGTATGTAGTATGAAAAAAACTTTATTTGTAGTAGTATTAATTTGTTTATTTATGTTTACAAAAAATGTTTCAGCAAAAGAAATATATTATACGAATAATAATGGCGTGGAATTTACTTATGAAGAATATGATTTTTTAACCAGAATGTACTGGGATGGATGTCAAGATTTAATGGATTTAGAGCAGTATGATGCTTTTATAGAATCAAATATTATGTATGGCGAATTTGATTCGAAATCCATTACTTTTCAAGATATTATGCCTAGAGGTACAATAATATCTAATAATAATAGAACCCTTAAAATTTCTAAATCATGTTCTGATGATTGTTTTATTGCGGTGTCTCATACCTGGCATGGAACACCTACAGTTAAAGGATATGATGTAATGGGCGCTTACCTAGAAAATACCCAGCTAGTAACAAGGCCAACAACATCTATCAGTAGTTCTGCTGGTGGAAGTTTTTCCTATGAAATTCAAACGTTAACAAACGGATTTGGCGTATCCTTAATGTTACCTGAAAATGGTGCCTCTCCTGTAATAGGCCAAACGTTTTCTGTTACAAAAGGTGGACATGTATATGCAAGTTATCAACATGCTATGAGCTCAATTAGTTTAGCTAATAGTAAAAATTATACGATGTCTAAAGCCGGATACGGTGGAGTATTTAAATTTAGTGGAACAGCAGTAAATGTTTATGACAGATTCAGTGGTGTGGATATTGCTGTTTAACAATTGTTGCTTATTTTATTATAAAAGAGGTTGGCAACACATATTTTAATACTGTACATTAATTCATTCAAAAGAAAGGAAGTGTTAAATGAAAAAAGTGTATTTATTAATGTTATTTATGTTTTGTTTAGTATCTATGAAAATAGATATTCATGCTGAATCATAGCATTCTAAAGTATTAATTCTACTTGTATGAAATAATCAAATTTTTATCTCGAGAAAATTCTAAACAAAATAGTTTGGCGTGGGCCTGCAAATTTAAGTAGTTTTGCAGTTAGATTAATAATACAACTTGATTCATTTTATAATAGTGTATGTTTAGTACTGTAAAATTTGTTATATTAGCAACATAATAAAATATGTTAAATAAAGTCATTGTAATTAATTATGATGACTTTTTGTTTTTTTAATCATTTATAACATATGAAAAACATATAATTGAAGTAAGAACTTGATTGACAAATTATTTAAATTATAATAAAATAAGATTATGTCAAATTTATATGGGGCTTTAGCCAAGTGGTAAGGCATGGGACTGCAACTCCCCGAGCACCAGTTCAAATCTGGTAGGCCCCTCCAAATAAGATTCAATTGCTACAATAAATGTAGCTTTTTTATTTTAGAAGAAATTGGAATTGACTTCCATATTTTTCTATTGTAATATTAAATTAACTAAGAAGGTTAGGGTGGTATATATGGATTCTACAGTAGTAATTACAACTTATGAAGAAAAAAAGCACATATTAAAAAACTTAAGCCACGAAAACAAACTTCTTAATCTAAAATTTTATACATTTGAAGAAATAAAAAAGAATTTATTTTTTGATTATGGAAATGATGCTATCCTTTATGTCATGGAAAAGTATCATAAAAACTTATTGATAGCTAAAACTTATATAGAAAACTTATATTTTTTGAAAGATAGTAAAAAATCTAAAATTCAATTTTTAAATGAACTTAAAAAAGATTTAGAAAATAAAAAATTATTAAAACACGATCATAATTTTTGTGATTATTTAAAAAATAAAAAGATAATTGTATATGGGTATTCAAAGCTATCAAAAGAGCAAGAAAAAATTTTATCCGGCTTTTCTTATGAACTAAAAAATGAACTAAAAAAAGAGTATTCTCCTAAAGTTTATGAAGCTAAAAATATAGAAGAAGAAGTAGAATTTATAGCATTTAAAATAAGTGAGCTATTAAATAAAATTTCTATAAATAAAATTAAGGTTATAGCAAATAAAGAATATAAGAATGCTATTCACAAATATTTTAAATTTTATAACTTGCCTTTTAATGAATCTTCATCTTCTAGTTTTTATAGTACTATAACAGCTAAAGAATTCTTAAATAATTATGATAATTTAAGTATTGAGGCGAATATTTTAAGTTTAAGTGAAAAATACCAAAATGTGAATGATTTAGTATCAATTATTAATAAATCAGCAGGTATCAACGATAAGGAAAAAAGAAAAGAGTTTATAATTAATGATTTAAAAAAAGCTAAAATTGCTAACAATAAATACGATAATGCAATACTTTTATCTAGTATTGAAGAGGAATTTAGTGAAGATGATCATGTTTTTTTACTTGGTTTTAATATGGGTACTTATCCCAAAATTTATCAAGATAATGATTTTTTATGTGATGAAGAAAAAGAAGAATTAGGTCTTGATACTTCTACTATGAAAAATAAATTGGAAACTATGAAAGTTTTAAATAAATTTAAACATATACCTAATTTAGTAATTACCTATAAAGTAAATAGTGAAAGAGGAAAATGCTATCCAAGCTCACTTTTATCCCATTTTAATACTAAAGAAGAAATTAGAATGCCAGTAGATAAATCTTATTCTAAAATATCAACTAAATTAAAATATGCAAAGTTACTAGATTCATTATATAAATTTAATAGTTATGATGATGCATTAGAAATCTATTCCTATAATTTAGATATCCCATACAAAGAATATAGAAATAAATATACCAAAATAGATTCTAAGGATTTAATAAAACATTTAAATAATGAACTAACACTTTCTTATACGTCTCTAGAAAGCTACAATGAGTGTGCTTTTAAGTTTTATATTAGTAAAATTCTTCATTTAGATATTTATGAAGAAAACTTTAAAACAATTATAGGTCTTATAGTTCACCATATTCTAGAAATAGGATTAAAAAAAGAAATTAATATTTCTGAAGAAATAATTAACTTTATAAAAGAAAAGGAATATACTCTAAATAAAAAAGAATTCTTTTATTTGGAAAAGATAAGTGAAGAATTAGAATTAGTGTTAGAAACGCTAAAAGAACATGAAAATCTATGCAGTTTAAAAAAATATTTATTTGAAACAGATTTTTATGTATATAAAGATAAAAATGATTTAAAAATTACTTTTAAAGGCTTTATGGATAAAATAATGTATCAAACCTTTAATGGTAAAGAAGTGGTTGCTGTAGTAGACTACAAAACCGGAGATAAAAAGATAGATTTAGATATGTTAGAGTATGGGCTTGATTTACAGCTTCCAATTTATTTATATTTATTAAAGAAGTCTGATCGTTTTAAAAATGCAATTATTGCGGGATTTTATTTAGAGCATATTCTTTTCGACACTCCTAATATTATAGTAGGAAAAACATTAAAAGAGCAAAAAAAAGAAGCATTAAAACTATATGGGTATACTAATAAAGATGAGAATATTTTAAAACTTATGGATGAATCTTTTGAGGATAGTAGTATGATTAAAGGCTTAAGACAAACCAAATCAGGTGATTTTGATAAAAAAGCTAAATTATTAACTGAAGAAGAAATGAATGATATTGTTAAAATTACTGAACAAAAGATACATGAAAGTATTGAAAAAATTTTAGCATGTGAATTTACTATTAACCCAAAAGTAATAAATAATAAAAATAAATCATGTAAATATTGCAAGTTCAAAGATATCTGTTTTAAAACAAAAGATGATGAAGTAACGCTAGGAGGTGAAACTAATGAATTGGACAAAGAATCAGCTTGATGCCATAAATAAAGAAGGACAAAACATCATAGTTTCTGCCGGAGCCGGTTCAGGAAAAACAGCAGTCTTATCTGAACGAGTTCTTCGAATTATAAAAAGCGGAGTAGATATAAGAAATATTTTAATATTAACTTTTACTAATGAAGCAGCTGGTGAAATGAAAGAACGAATTAGAAAAAAATTGAAAAAGAATAATTTAGAAGAAGCTTTAGAATATATCGATGTAGCAAATATAACCACTTTTGATGCATTTGCACTTAATCTTGTAAAAGAGTATCATGATATATTAAATATTAGTGATGAAATTACAATTATTGACTCATCCATTATAAATCTTGAGAAAAAAAGAATTATAGACGAAGTATTTGAATATTTTTATGACAAAAAAGATGCTAGATTCCATAAGTTAATTAAAGATTTTACATCACGTGATGATGAAATGGTAAAAGATGCTATCTTAAAAATGAATAATACTTTAGATTTAAAATATAATAAAAAGTCATATTTAGATAATTTTATAGATTCGTTTTATGATGATAGTTATATTGATAAAATTATACAAGAATATTTTTTATATTTAAAAAATATTGTTGATTTAATAGAAGAAGATTTTTATACTTTAGAAAGTTCTTTAGATGAAAAAAATAGAAATAAACTAAGTGAAGTAATAAAACCATTTTTAAACCCTCGTAACTATGAAGATATAAGAAGTATTTTAAAATATAATTTTCCTAGATTATTAGGTTTAGAAGATGAAGAAAAAAATATTAAAGAATCTTTAAAAAATAATTTTAATTTATTAAAGAAATTATGTGCATATTCAATTAGTGAATTAAAGGAACAAATTAATAGTACCAAAGATTATGTTAGTGTTATTATAGATATTATTTTAATGCTTGATGAGAAGATTATATGCTATAAAAAAGAGAAAAGTGCTTTCGAATTTATTGACATTGCTAAAATGGCGATTCTAATTGTAGAGCAAGATAAAGATATTCAAAATAAGTTAAAGAAGAAATTTCATGAAATTATGATTGATGAATATCAAGATACTAATGATTTACAAGAATATTTTATTTCTTTAATTGAAAATAACAATGTTTATATGGTCGGAGATGTTAAACAATCAATTTATCGTTTTAGAAATGCTAACCCAAATATTTTTAGAGAGAAGTATGAACAATATAAAAAGAATAATGGTGGAATTGCCATTGATTTAGTAGAAAATTTCCGCTCCAGAAAAGAAGTATTAGAAAGTATTAATAGCATATTTGACCTTATTATGACAAACGCTTTAGGTGGTATTTCCTATAAACAAGGTCATGAAATGGTTTATGGAAATAAAGAATATGAAAATAGTAAAACTAATTCCTTAAATTATGAGATGGAGATTCTAACATATTCAAATTCTTTCAAAGAATATAGAAATGTTGAAGTTGAAGCTTTTACTATTGCTAAAGATATAAAAGAAAAAATGAAATTAGATTATTTAGTATATGATTTTGATTTAAAGAAAACAAGAAAAGCTACATATCAAGATTTTTGTATTATTTTAGATCGAGGAAATGATATACCAACATATAAGAAAATATTTGAATATTTTGGAATTCCTTTAGAGGCATATCAAGACAGTAATTTAACTAGTACATATGATTTTTATTTAATAAAAAACCTAATAAGTATGATTTTATGTATTTATAATAAAGAATTCGACATGGATTTTCGCTATTATTTTACAAGTATAGCAAGAAGCTATATAAGCACATTAGATGATCCTAAAATTTTAAAAATACTAGATGAAAATACTATATTTGATACTGAAATCTATAAAAAATGTGAAAATTTAGCTAAAAATTTAGAAAATAAAACACCTAGTATTTTATTAGAAGAATTAATAGATGAATTTAATTTATATGAATCATGTATTCGGGTTGGCAATGTTTTAGATTTTGAAATTAGAATAAATCATTTGTTAAATTTAGCCCATGATATGGAAGCTTTAGGGTTAGCAATTGATGACTTTAAAAATATGCTAGATAATATTACAACAGAAGAATTAGAAATAAAATATAAAGAGCCAAAAAGTAGTGCTAGCTGTGTTAAAATAATGAATATTCATAAATCAAAGGGATTAGAATTTCCAATTTGTTATTTTGCGGGATATAAAAAAGATTTTAATTTACAAGAACTTAAACAAAAATTTATGTTTGATAATATTTATGGAATATTAACTCCATTTTATAATGAAGGTATAGGCACATTAATTACTAAGGAATTAATAAAAAATCATTATTATGAAGATGAAATTGCTGAAAAAATTAGACTCTTTTATGTAGCTCTAACTAGAGCTAAAGAAAAAATAATTATTGTTACTCCAGAATTAAGTAATAATTATGCCAAAAATGAAGTGAATTATCTAACTGAAATAAAGTATCGATCTTTTTATGATTTTTTAAATTCTATATCTTTTAATTTAGAAAAATATACTAAAATGATAGATATTGAATCAATTAATCTTACACATGAATATGAATACTCTTTAACAAAAGAAATAGACATTAAAAAGAGTACAAAGAAAATAGACTTTATAGAACATGATATTGATAGTAATTTAATAGAGAGCAAACACGCTTCTAAAACAATTAAAAAACTTCTCGATTTAGAAGAAAATAAAGCTCTAGAATTTGGTACTAATATCCACCATATTTTAGAATTAACTGATTTTAAAAATAATTCTAATAATCCATATATAAAGAATTTACAAGAAACTTTTGATTTTAAAACTCCAAATGTTTATCAAGAACATGAATTTATTTATGACTTAGATAATACAGAGTATCATGGTATTATTGACTTAATGCTTGAATATCCAGATACAATAAAGATAATTGATTACAAATTAAAAAATATTGATGATGAAGCATATGTAAAGCAATTAGAAATGTATTATGATTATATTAGATCTATAACAAATAAAAAAATAGAGCTTTACTTATATTCTGTTATTGACAATAAAGTAAAAGAGATTAAACTAAATGAAAGTGTAGCTTAAAATAGCTCGCTTTTTTTATTTAATTTATTTATATTTTGTAGAGTAGTAGAATCAATAAAGTGTTCTATTTTTTCAACTTGCTCTAATTTAAAATTATTTTTATTTAAATTTTTAAAAAACTCTTCTAATATACAATGCCTCTCATAAAGAAATTCTCCAATATATAATCCGTTAGAACTCAAAAAAATATAATTATTATTCATTTTAACTAAATTTAAAGATTTTAATTTTGAAATCATTTTACTACAGGAAGATTTTTTTATATGTAATTTACTGCTTAGAAGAGTAATAGTAATATTAGTTTTATTATTTAGCAAGCGATAAATCATTTCTAAATAATCTTCCATTGCGTAACTTATTAAACTATGATTATGAATATAAGCTGTTAATGTATAAAATTCTTCATTCATGAATAGCAAGACCTCACTTTTTTCATATACTACACTAGTTGTTAGTTTAAGGAAACTAATAAAATATATGAAGGAGAAAAGAGTTAATGACACTAGATAAAATGATGTTAAATGAAGAGATGACTGTTAAAAAAGTAACAGGAAAAGACTCAATTAAAAGAAGGTTTTTAGATTTGGGATTTATTCCCGGAATAAAGGTAAAATGTGTTTTAATAAGCCCTTTTAAAGATCCTAAAGCTTATAAAGTAAGTGGGAATATTATTGCCGTTAGAAATAATGATGCAAAATATATTGAAGGTGAGTTATGAAAAATATCAAAGTTGCATTAATAGGAACGCCAAATGTTGGCAAATCAACAATTTTTAATTCTTTAACTAATAATCATGTTCATACTGGAAATTGGGCAGGTAAAACAGTAAGCTATACAATGGGAGAATGTGCGTTTAATGGCAATAATTATATAATTTATGATTTACCAGGAACATATTCACTCATTTCTAAATCAAAAGAAGAAATGATAGCAACAGATTTTATTATATTTAATGATTTTGATGTAGCAGTAGTTGTATGTGATGCTACAAGCCTAGAAAAAGGAATAAACTTATGTTTACAAACAAAAGAAATTTGTAAAAAAGTAGTTGTCTGTATTAATTTAATGGATGAGGCTAAGAAAAAGGGAATTCATATTGATACAAAAAGATTAGAAAAAAATTTAAATTGCAAAGTTGTAGAAACAAGTGCTAGAGAAAACATGGGATTGCAAGAAGTTTTAAAAGCCGTAGAATGTGCAGAAGAAAATGCCTATATGGATATTGATTATGGTATATTAAATAATAGTATAGATTTAGTCTGCAATGATATTGTACAGACTAAAACGAATAAAAAATGGGTAGCTCTAAGAGTATTAGATCAAAATAAGCATTATATTTCGGAATTTCAAAAATTAAATACTTTTAATTTTACAGAAAATACTAAAAAAGCGCAAGAAAATTTAATGAACGTTGATATTAATCTAGAAATAGTTATAAAGGTAATGAAAACTGTAAAAGCAACATTAAAGGATGTTGTACATTATGAGTACAATGAATATGATAAAAAAGATAGAAAAGTAGATAAAGTATTAACTAGCAAAATATGGGGAATACCAATTATGCTTTTACTATTATTTATAATATTTTATATTACAATTGTTGGTGCAAATTATCCATCAGATCTTTTATTTAAATTATTTAATAATTTAGAAAAGCCATTATTAAATTTTTTAAATTTTATTTGCTTACCAAGTTTTTTAACTGATTTATTAGTAAATGGAGTATATAAAACGTTATATTGGGTTGTATCCGTAATGATGCCGCCAATGTTAATATTCTTTCCTTTATTCACATTTTTAGAAGACTTAGGAATATTACCAAGAATTGCATTTAATATGGACAAAAGTTTTCAAAAATGTGAAGCATGTGGGAAACAAGCTCTTACTATGTGTATGGGTATAGGGTGTAATGCAGTAGGAGTAACTGGAGCTAGAATAATTGATTCTAAAAGAGAACGATTAATAGCCATTTTAACGAATGTATTTATGCCCTGTAATGGAAAATTTCCAACACTAATCGCTGTAATAACGATGTTTTTTGTAGGGCTTAATAAAACATATGGAAGTATTCTTTGTGCAGGAATCTTAACAGGATTTATTTTTCTAGGAATATTGATTACATTTTTAATAAGTTTAATATTATCAAAAACGATATTAAAAGGGGAACCGTCTAGTTTCACTTTAGAACTTCCACCATATCGACTACCAAAAATTTGGGATACATTAAAATATAGTGTAAAAAATAGAGCAATATTTGTACTCGGAAGAGCTATAAAGGTTGCTATTCCAGCTGGAGTTATTATTTGGTGTATAGCAAACATTAAGATAGGGGGCACTCCATTATTAAATTATTTAATAAACTTTTTTAATTCTTTTGGATTGCTTTTAGGCTTAGATGGTGTTATTATTTTAGCTTTATTACTTGGATTTCCAGCAAATGAAATTGTAATTCCAATTATGTTAATGTGTTATCTTAGAACTAATACTTTAATAGATTATGAAGGTTTTGGGCAATTAAAAAGTATTTTAATAGCTAATGGGTGGACAATTAAAACCGCAATATGCTTTTTAATAGCTATGATGTATCATTATCCATGCTCTACTACAATCTTAACAATAAAAAAAGAAACAGGAAGCATCTTCTATACATTACTATCATTCATAATTCCTGTTATAGTTGGAATTATAATTTGCATATTTTTAAATTTAATATTGTAAAAAAATTAATAAAACTGCTAGCCAATTTAATAAAATCTGTTTAATTTTAATACGATTTTTAATGTTTCTGCTAAGAGAAAAGTAAAAATCTGTATTTTGACATAATAATATAAAAGTGATATAGTGCTCCTACTTAAGAAAGGAGCATTTTAAAATGAAAGAAGAATACTACAATGAGATAGAACACTATATAAAGAAATATGAAGTAAGTAAAAGAGCAAGAGTAATATCAGATAATTATGAACAGTTAGAGACAAATTGGAATATTGGAAGATTAATTGTAGAAGCGCAAGGAGGAGCTAAGCGTGCCAAATATGGAAATGGACTTATAAAAGAGTGGAGTAAAAAATACACTGAGAATTATGGTAAAGGTTATACATATACTAATTTAAGCAGATTTAGACAATTTTATTTATCATTTCCAATACTTGCGCCAGTGGCGCAAGTATCTTGGACTAATATTTTAATTTTATTACCAATAAAAGATACTAATAAAAGAAACTACTATATTAATTTATGTATAGAAAAAAGTTTATCTAAGCGGGCCCTAATGAAAGAAATTAAATCAAGTTCATATGAAAGATTATTAAATAAGCCAGAACATGTAGAAATAATAGAACTAAGAAATATTACTTCACTAGATAAAATGAAAAATCCAATCATATTAGAAGTAAGTAAAAATGAAGAAGTAAAAAGTGAGAAAGATTTACAACTATTAATACTATCAAAATTAAAAAGTTTTTTTGAACAACTTGGAAATGGATTTGCTTTAGTAGGAAATGAATATAAGATTATATACGAAAACAAAAATTACTTTATTGACATCCTCCTTTTTAATTATGAATCAAATCAATTTATAGTCGTGGAGTTAAAACTTAGAAAATTAAAAAAAGAAGATAAGGGACAAATAGAGTTTTATATGAGGGTAGCAGATAAAGTAGTTAAAAAAGAATACCATAATAAAACAATAGGAATAATAATTACGAAAGAGCAAGATAATTTCATTATGAATTTTATTAGAGAAGAAAATATTATTCCTCTTATTTATCAACTAAAAAGTAATATTTCTAAATAAAGACATAAAAAAAGCCCTTAATGGGCAATTTTCAATTTAAAAAACATTTATATTTGTTTGAATTAATAGAATTTGATATTAGTTAAGTAAAGGAAGTATATCAAAGAATGGAAAAGAATATTCAAACCAAACTAAATGTTCGAGAATGTATTTTATTACAAAACTAAAATCTTGTCAAGTATAAATTTTTCAAATATCACATTTTTTGTGAATACAGACATTAATTAAAAAAAGAAATTATCTTGTAATTCCTTTTTCATCTTGCTTTACTCTTTGCAAAACAACTTTGGCATCTATCACTTCTTTTTGATAGTTTGGATCATTTTCGATAAGAGGGATTAATTTTAATAATTCTTCCACACTATCTTTATTTTCAATAAAAAGCTGATTTGCAAGTTCTATTAAGCGTTTTAATTCTTTTTCTGCTTCCTTTACTGTTTTTTCACTATGTTTTAAATCGTTTATTATATTTAAGATTTCTTTTGCCTGATCAAGTACCATGTATTTGTCAGTAAATTGACCGTAAATACAACCAATCAGTATCCAGAAGCATACAGCTGAAACTTCCAATAAGCCTAATAAGGGGATAAAGAAAACCCAATCTGTTTGTTCTTTGCTATTATTTAAGTCTATTACTGTTTTTTCAATAGATCTAAGAGTTTCATTATATAGTTCTTCGGAACTTAAATTATCTTTTGTTTCCTTTATTGTGTATCCTTTAGAAAGATTTGATACATCTAGATTTAAGAAGAAACTAATTGGCATATCGCCATAACTACTGGCATCATAATAAGTTTTTTCTCTAAAATAACTTCCGTCTAATGCTCTTTGATATGGAGATATCTCTATAATTTTTACTTCACCATAGTCTACATATAAAGTTTCATTTATAGTATTTCCTGTCTCCTCTGAATATGTTGTTTTGGTTCCTTTATATTTTTTTGTGGTAGTTACTTTTTTTGCCAAAAAACCTGCTCCAGCGACTAGTCCTAAAGTTATAGATGATGTAAGTAATAATGCTGGTATTCTGAGCAATAATTTGCGAATATGCTTATTGCGCGTTTTTTTCTCTTTTATGATAACTTTTTCTGGATAAGTTTTAGCATGAGAGATTTGTTTCATTTGCCATAAATAATTATCTATTAATTTTGTTAATTCTGCGACTCTTTCATCTTTAGTTTTTGTTGGTGTGAATGACACTACTTCATCGCATGCTATAGTTTTATTATCAACTTCAATTAAAGCTTTTATTAATTTTTCATTTAAATAAGTTGCAGTTACTCCATCTAAATCTATTTCTCTTTTAATGGAAGCTACTTTTTCATACTTTTTATCTTTCAAATTTAATTCGTCTAATCTTCTTGAGATATACTTATCTAAATGCCAACTATGAGTCATATCATCTTTTAATAAATTAAGAGTTTCGCTAGCTCCATTTACTATTATTTCTTCTTTAATAAATTCAAATGTTAATTTGTATAAGTCTTTTACTAATTGCTCTTCATTATCATATGGCCTTGTACTAGATAATTTTAAAGCGTTTAAGTGATTTATTAATGATTCTCGCATCTCGCTTAATTTTATAGGATCTTTTTTATTACTATTAATAAAGTCACGTAAAACTCCAGCGAATGATGCTATTCTAAGATATATTTCATATTTACTTAAATCTGCTATTAAATCTTTTAAATCTGATATAGCATTAGTATAATCCATTATTAAAAAAGCTTCTGCACCATAGCTAGCTTCTTTTAAAGCTTCATTATTGATACTACTTTCTACATCTTTTTTACATTCATTTTCTATTTTATCTAACCTCTTTTTATAAGTAGTAACCTCTATTTTCAGGGATTTTAAATTTTTAATTATTTTCTTAGCTTGGTGCAATAATGCTTCGTATTCAATAGCTTTATCATTCACTATTTATTCCCCCTTAATGGAATGGTATTATACTATATTTTTGCTTATTTGTCAAAAAAGGGGATTTCAAAAGCTAATGCACCTCTTTATTAGTAAAATATAACTTGTATTTATTCATTTAGTGAACTTAGCTAAAAACGTTGATTCTTATAATCAATTTTTTAAATTTATTAAAATTCCTAAAAACATGAAATAAACCATAATATTTGTTCCGCCATAAGATAAGAATGGTAAGGGAAGACCAATAATAGGGAAAAGACCTAAATTCATTCCAATATTTTGAATTTGCGCAAATAAGAACATAAAAAGAAATCCGGAAATAAATAATTTATTTTTCACATGTTTCATTAGAAAAAACTGTTGCAAGAAATAAAAATTTATAAAAAAGAAAGATATAATAACTAATATAAATGAGATAATGCCAAAGTTACCAATAGTGTATGCTATAATAAAATCAGTAGGAGCTTCTGGAATGTATACACTTGCTCCTGCTTTAAATAATTTAGCGTTTCCAATAGTAATTAAAGCTCTATTTAATTGAAAAGAATCGTTATTTATAAACGTTAATAGTCTATCAACTCTATAAAAGAAACTAGTTCCTATAATTTTTATTAATAAATCTTTATTAAAACTATATAGAATGAAAAAGCTACCTAAGATGATACCTAAAAATAACCCTAAAAATAAAAACCATTTGTAATTAATTTTATAAGCAATAATTACTCCTAACATAATAAGCAGGTAAATAATAATTGCGCCAGTATCTGGTTCTAAGAATACAAGTAGAGCTGGAATTAACGTTAAAAATAAAGCCTTCAAAATAACTATAAATTCATTTTTAAAATTTTCTTTTGGTAATTTCGATATAGCTTCGGATAAATAGAGTGTTAAAGATAGTTTCATTAGCTCACTAGGCTGAAACGAGAAAAATTTTAAATTAAACCAAGCTTTAGAACCATTAACAGACTTTCCAAAAAATAATACCAGTATTAAAAGAATAATATTAACTATATACAAGTATTTACTATATTTAAATAAAACTTTAGGCTTTACTTTAGTAATTATAAAAATGATTAAAAAACCAAGAGCAAACCATAGCGCTTGTTTAAACATATAATTTTTATAGGTATTCATACTTATACTAGCTTTATACATATTGAGAAGTGAAATAATCATTAATAAAACTAGAGGCATGAATAATAATAGATAATTCATAATTTTTTTCTTTTTCATACTTTTATTATGTTTCAAAATTAGTTATTTATCATAAAATATATTAGAGGTGTCTAAAATGGAAAAAGAATTACCAAGAGTTTATGCTAATCCAATTGATAAACCACTTAATAATAATAAAGATTTATTTTATAGTGGAGGATATCAAAATAGAAGTTTTGATAAAGAAGATGTAATTAGAAAGATTAATGAAATTTTTGCATCTAAGAGTCATGTATACAAAAGTAGAGTTAAAATAAACACTTTAAATGATTCATTTGATACAGTAATTGTAGGGAAATCAGGAAATAGTTTACTTACATTAGATGGAAGAAAAATAAATATTAATGAAATTATTAATATTGATAAGATGTAATACAATTTACTTGTGATTTGACAAACTCGTTTTTTTGTGATAGAATCAAAAGCACTTCGCAAAAAATAGGAGTTGTTAAAAAATGAAAAATACTGTTATTAAAATGGCTTTAGTTGTTTTAATGATTAGCGGTTTAATAAATACATATAATACAAAAAATTCTAATTTAATAGAAAAGCAAGTTAAAAATGATATTACTTATGAAAGCGAAGCTTTAGTAAGTAATTATGAGCCAGAAATAGTTTATGATGGTCTTACATTAGAAGAATTAGCTATAAAAATTGATAAACACTTAAATTCTACATTAGATGGATATGGAAAGACAATTGCACTAACCGCCTTAGATAAAGGTGTTGACCCAATTGTTGCAGCATCTATTATTCTTTTAGAAACGGGATGCAAATGGAGTTGTAGTTCACTTGTAAAAACTAACAATAATGTTGGTGGAATGCGAGGTGCAAGGGGATGGATGAAGTTTGCAAGTCTTGAAGAGGGAATTAATGCTTTTGTAGGAAATTTAGCAGTTAATTATTACGCGAAAGGGCTTACGACGCCAGAACTTATGAATACAAAATATGCAACAAGTAATACATGGGCTACGAAAGTAAATAACTATGCAAGATTAATTAAAGCAAGTTAATTGCTTTTTTTTCGTCTTTATGGTATTCTTTTAACAGAATTGTGGTGAATTTATGATATATAAAAAACTTTTTAATATTCCTTACAAAAACAAAAAATTTACTATTTTTATAGATGAAAATAATAGAAGAACATTTTTAGAAATAAATGATAAAGGAGAGTATTTTTATCCCAAATTAGAAGATTTTATAGTTCTAAATGAAATATATAATAACCGAAATCCCTTTATACAAAATGTAATTCATAAATTTACCTTTAAAGAAAAAGTATTAGCTACAATATCAGGAGGATTAGTAGCGCTAGATTTGTTTTTAGTTGGAGCATTACTTGGCCAAAAAAACACTTTAAATGGTGCCCAAAGTGGGCCTGAAGAAGTTTATATTGAAGATGTAAAAGAGTTAGACAAGATTTTTGGATATGAAAATGTAAGTATTCAAGCAGTGCATGCTGCTATTAATAGTAATGAATCTTTAGATGAAGAATATAAAGAAATTGCTAATAACTTGATTGAAGAACTTATAAAAAAGTACCCAGATACAGATTTAAGAGTCTTTTATGAAAGAATTAAAAATTTTAAAGTAAATAAAATGGATCTTGAAGAACTTCAAAAAGAGTATAATATGCCAGGAATTGGTGGAAATAATTCTGCAACAAATAATCAAATGAATATTCCAATTGATGCTTCTAATGCTACCGTTGCTCATGAAATAGCGCACTGCTTGAATAATTTTGATAGTACTATAAATGGAATTCGCATAACAAGATATACTTCATGTGGAAATTCATTAGCTGAAGCAATGAATAGTGATATAGCATCTTTAATAGAAGATGATGTTAGTTATTTAAAAGAAAGAAGCGTTCTTCATTTTTTACAATCTTGTATACCATATGAAATTGACACACATTTGAATAAAGGAATATGGTATTTAATAGAAGAATTAAAAAGCAATTATCCTAATCAGGATATTGATTTTATTGTAAATTCATTAGACTCCATGAAAGATACATTAGTTAATTTTGGAGTTTATATACCACTTGATGCAAATATTAGCTTTTTAGATGAATTATTTGATATGTGTAAAGAAAATGTCAGCAAAAATCCCGATAATATATACGAACCATTTATTGCTTTTTCAAAAATGTTTAAATATACTGAAACCGAAAATATTTATTTTACTTATTTAGATAAATATAATGAGCATTTGAAAAAACTAGGGTATGCTAAAATTATTACCAAAGAGGATATAGAACCAAAACTTTCTGTATATAAAGATGCATCACGTTTTTATATTGATGATAATAGAAGAGTCTATCCATTGTTAAAAAAAATAGATGATAATGGTTTTATAAAAAGCTATTATATAATTACTGAAGATGGAACAGAAGAAATAGGGTTAACTTTTTCAGGAGAGATAAGCGGGTATTTTATGTTTGATAACCTACATTTAATAGAAAGTTATATTGAGAATAAAGATACCTTTGGAACTTCCGAGTATTGGAAAAAGATAGGCTTAGAAAATAAAGTTATTTTACCATATATGATAGAATCAACAAATATTACTCTAAATCATCAAGAATATAAAAAAGCATATATTCCAAATATGCTAATAAGCGTTGGCAGAGATAAAAATGGGAATGTTGCTTTTAGGCTAACGGAAGATGAAAATATTATTTATGAATCTGCCCCTAATATAACAGATTGCTCTAATGAGCATGATTTTAGAGTGTATATAGGTGATTTTACAGGTGATTCATTAGAATTAACTGACTATTTAAATAGTGCTTACTTAAAAAACTGGATAATAGAAAATTATTCAGGATATAATTTTGAGAATATTTATATTATTAATGGAGAAATTAAAGTTTATCCTAAATATCAAATTAGGATAAAAGATGGTGATGAAGTTTATGACTTTTCCGTTGATGACCTGTTTTACTATATAAATAGTAGGTTTTTTTATGATTCACCAGTATTATTTTATGATAATTTCGATATTACTTATCGAGAAGTATTTAACTATTTTAACATTTTAGATGGAAGTAAAGAAGTTTATGAATTTACTAAAGAAAAATTAGAAGAAATAGCCATTAAATATGTGGAGGACAGGAATCATAATATAACTAGATAATAAGTACTATTTCTTTACAATAAATTAATAATTTGATATACTATGTATCAGGTGAAGCACATGTTAGTTGGTGGAAGAAACGTCTTAAAAGAAACAGAAATAAAGAAAATACATAAAGTATACTTAAAAGAGAATTTTAAAGATAATGAGATTTTAACATACTTAAAAAATAATAAAATTCGTTTTGAATTTGTTCCAGAGTTTCGCTTGAATAAAATGGTTAATATTAACCATCAAGGAGTAGTACTTGACATTGATGATTATGTATATCATACTCTTGAAGAAGCTATGGATGAAGATTTTATTGTATGCCTTGATCATTTAGAAGATCCTCACAATTTAGGAGCAATTATTCGTACTTGTGAATGTGCTGGAGTAAAAACTATTATTATTCCTAAAGAACGTAGTGTTAGAGTAAATGAAACTGTAATGAAAATCAGCGTTGGAGCAATAAATAATGTTAAAATAGTTTTAGTAAGCAATTTAAGAGATGCTTTAGATAAGCTTCAAAAGAATTTATTTTTTGTATACACTGCTGATATGGATGGGACAGATTATAGAACAGTAGATTTTGCCAAAAAGAGAGTCTTAGTAATAGGTTCAGAAGGGTTTGGAGTAAGTAAAATAATACGTGATAAAAGCGATATGATAATAAGTATTCCAATGTATGGTGAAATTAATTCTCTAAATGCTAGTGTATCTGCGGGAATATTAATTTATGGAATGCTAAAGAGGTAGTTTATGGATTATAGTGATGAAGAGCTTTATTCGTTATCATTAGAAGGTAATGAAGAAGCCAAGAATATGCTTTATGATAAATATAAGCATATAGTAGATGTATTAATTAAAAAGTATTTAAAAGTAATTATTAATTCTGGCATAGATACAAAGGAAGTTGAACAAGAAGCCTTTTTTGCCTTTAGTGATGCTCTAAATTCATATAGAGATGATAAAAATGCTAGTATTGGGACATTTATTTCTTTATGTGTAGATCGCCGTATTAGAAAAGTAATTAAAAGTCAGAGTGGAGAAAAAGCAAAAGTATTGGGCAATATTTATTCATTAGATTATGATTATGAAGAAGGATTAAGTTTACAAGATATTGTAAGTGATAAAAACGATAAAGATCCTTTATATAACTTAACGAATGAAGAAGAATATAGAGAATTGTTAAGAAAGATTAAAGAAAAGTTAAGTGAAAGCGAATATGAAATATTTGAATATATGACGAATAGTTTTGATTATAATACTATTGCCATTTTAACAAATAAAACTTCTAAGCAAGTAGATAATACAATTCAAAGAATAAAACATAAAATAAGAGATATTATTAAGGAGTAACTTTATCTCCTTGATAAATATCTCTTTTTTTCATTTCTTTATCAATATCATTTAATACACAAAACTTTTTTAAAAGCCAAAAAGGCGCTATTAGATCTTCACGTAAGGGGTCGCCAGTAATTCTTTCTACTACAATATTTTCACTTAAATATTCTAACTGCTCGCAAACAATATCTATATATTCATTCTTATCTAAAATATGAAATGCTTCTTTTTGATACATAGTAGCAATAGGAGTATCAGTTTCAATATATAACATATGTATTTTAATACCATCAATTCCCCGTTTATTTAAGTATTTTACAGTATCAATCATCATTTCTTTAGTTTCACCTGGAAGCCCATTAATGATATGAACAACCGTAAATATATTTCTTTTTTTAAGTTCTTTTATAGCAATCTCAAAATTATTTAAATCATGACCTCGATTAATTAATTTTAAAGTTTCTTCATGCATGGATTGTAAACCAATCTCAACTGTTAAGAAAGTTCTTTCATTTAAATCGCTTAAATAATCATATATTTCCGTATTTAACGCATCACTTCTGGTTGCAATAGACAAACCAATTACTCCTGGAATAGATAAAACGCTTTCATATTTTTCTTTTAATTCATTTATAGGAGCATATGTATTAGTATTTGCTTGAAAATAAGCAATATATTTTGAATTAGGCCATTTCTTCTCAAGTGGGATTTTAACTACATCAAATTGACTTTTTAAATCTAGCGTTTCAAAGTAGTTGCCACTTCCATGCTTACAATATATACACCCTGATCCATTTTTAAAATTAGGACATGAAAAATTAGCATTTAAACTAACTTTAAATACTTTGCTAGAAAATTTTTTGCGATAAAAATAATTAAGAGTATGATATCGTTTGTTATCGAGTGTATTTGTAAACATAAAAATCACAGGAACATTATATCACAAATTTGCTTTCTTGAGCAAAATATGTTAAAATATAAATATTTAAGGGGGAGGACTATGAATAATTTTAATAAATTTTGTAATGGAATAAAATGTAGCGAAAAAGAATTTCTAGAAGCTTATGAATACTATAAAAATATGTCAAATGATACAGAAAAGCAAAGATTTGAAAGAATAACCAGCTTTTTTGGAATGGAACTTATTCGTTCTAATGAAGATAAATATGAAAAAATAAAAAAGTTATATGCAAGAAAATATGGTCTTCCTGAAAATTTTATTCCATTTTTAATGGCAACTTTTATTAAGCAAACAACTAATATAGAAGATTTGCTAAAATATATTAAAATTGTTTATAAAGACATACCATCGTTTTTAAAGAAATTATATGATGAATGTGAGGAAGCTGGGTGGGATAAAGCAAAAATTTCTGAAATTAGTTCTTCATATCATTTCTGCTATGAAGGACTATGGAAATTAATTAAATATTATATGATAGAAGTCCTTGGTAAAACGCTAGCAGATTATCAAAAGAAACGTGAAGCCTCTGGGGATAGAGCCCCTAAATGTAATTCAAATAAAACATCTAACGGTCAAAAATATGAGCCTAAACAAATAACTGATATATTGTATGTTTTTGGATGTATGTTACTTGAAGATGCGAGTTTTAATGATATTAAAGCATATGTCTTAGATAATAAAGTTGATTATAGAATTTTTATAAAATCATATATTGAAAAATTCGCCTCAAAGTATTATCTTGAGCATTCGACACCAGACAAAAAAGTCATAGAAGAAAGGGTGCTTCTTAAAGCAAAGAAATTTGTGCTAGATTATAAAAATGAACGGAGAAGAGAAGCGTACCGTAAAACTACTTGTAGCATTTAAAGTGCTACTTTTTTTATTCTAGCATATATTTTATCTAGGAGGATAAAATAATGGTACATGGTCTTAGTAATGAAGAAGTAGCAAATAAAAGGAAAGAATACGGAAATAATAGTATAAGTAACACTACCAAAAATAACTTTTTTAGAATGTTATTAGAATCTCTAGGAGATCCGATTATTAAAATTTTATTGGTAGCGCTTGTCATCAAGATTGTTTTTTTATTTAAAGATTTTGATTATTTTGAAACGCTAGGAATTTTAATTGCAATTTTTTTATCATCTTTTATTTCTACTATTTCTGAATATGGTAGTGAAGCAGCATTTAGAAGACTTCAAGAAGAATCATCTAAAATTTTAGTAAAAGTTATAAGAAATAGTCAAAAGATTGAAATTCCCATCGAAGAAGTAGTGGTAGAAGATATAGTAATTTTGCAGAGTGGAGATAAAATCCCAGCCGATGGAATTATCATAAGCGGAAACTTAAGTGTCGATGAATCAAGTTTAAATGGTGAGACCAAAGAAACTAAAAAATATCCACCACTAAACTTTAATAATATAAAAGATAATAATAAAGTATATAGAGGATCAGTTGTTTATAGCGGAGAAGCTTACATGGAAGTTAAAACGGTAGGGGATAAAACAATTTATGGAGGAATTGCTCGTGAAGTTAGTGAAAAAGCTCCAACTTCGCCTTTAAAATTAAGACTATCTGGACTTGCTAAATCAATAAGTAGAATCGGTTATGTTGGAGCTTTATTAGTTACAATTTCATATCTTTTTTCAGTTATTGTTATTGATAATCATTTTGATGGAGCTTTAATTTGGGGAACACTAACTAATTTTAGAGTAATGATGGATCATTTAATTTATGCTTTAACTCTTAGTGTTACTATAATTGTTGTTGCAGTTCCTGAAGGACTTCCTATGATGATTACTTTAGTGTTATCTAGTAATATGAAGCGAATGTTAAAAAATAATGTATTAGTAAGACGCTTAGTTGGTATTGAAACCGCTGGGAGTATCAATGTTTTATTAACTGATAAAACCGGAACACTTACAAAAGGGAAATTAGAAGTAAATGAGATTATTACAGGCGATTCTATTCATTATAAAAATATTGAAAGTATTAATATAAATAGAAAATATTATGAAAAGACTTATCTTGGGCTATTCTATAATAATGATAGTAGTTTTAATGAAAATAATATAGCAATTGGGGGAAATGGTACAGATCGGGCATGCCTTAACTTTTTAAAACCTGATAATAATATAAAAGCAAAAATAATAAGTCATCTTCCATTTGATAGCAAAAATAAATATAGTACATCAACTCTTGACAATGGACTTACATTTGTTAAAGGAGCTCCTGAAAAATTAATTTCTAATGTTGATTATTATTTAAATAAAAATGGTGAAGAAAAAGTATTAATAAATAAACAAAGCATTACGAATATTACTAGTTCTCTTATGAAAAAAGGAGGCAGAGTAATCCTTCTGGGATATTCAAAAAGTGAAGAATTAAATCATATTGTTTTAATTGGACTTGTAGCTATTAAAGATGAGCTTAGAAGCGAAGCCAAAGAAGGAGTTTCACTAATTAGATCTGCTGGTGTACAAACGATTATGATAACAGGAGATGCCAAAGACACTGCAACTCAAATAGCAAAAGATGCTGGTATTTTAACCGATAGTGAAGACTTAGTATTAACTAGTGAAGAATTAGCCAAGATAACTGATGATGAAATAAAAAAATGTATTGGTAACTTAAAAGTAGTAGCAAGAGCTCTTCCACAAGACAAATCAAGACTTGTTAGAATACTAGAAGAAATGGATAAAATAGTTGGTATGACAGGAGATGGAGTAAATGATGCTCCAGCGCTAAAAAAAGCTAATGTTGGTTTTGCAATGGGAAGTGGTACTGAAGTAGCTAAAGAAGCAAGTGATATTGTAATACTTGATGATAATATTTTATCGATTAGTAAAGCAATTTTGTATGGAAGAACTATATTTAAAAGTATTCGTAAATTCATTATTTATCAGCTAACAGTTAATATGTGTGCGCTTATTTTATCAATTGTAGCACCTTTTATTGGCATTAATACCCCAATAACTATTATTCAAATGCTATGGCTTAATATGATTATGGATACTTTTGCGGGACTAGCTTTTTCTTTTGAACCAGCGCTTGATAGCTATATGAATGAGCCACCTAAAGATAAAAATGAAGCAATTATAAATTCTTATATGATTGGAGAAGTGTTATTTACAGGACTGTATTCTGCAATTCTTTGTATTTTATTTTTAAAACTTCCAATTGTAAGAGAATATATTAGAGTAGGAGAAAACTATAAGTATTTAATGACCGCTTATTTTGCTTTATTTATCTTTATTGGAGTATTTAACTCTTTTAATGCTAGGAGTGAAAGACTAAATATTTTTGCTAATTTAAGAAAAAATAAAATATTCTTAATAATTATTACATTTATTTTAATAGTTCAAGTATATTTAATATATAATGGAGGAGATTTATTTAGAACATATGGACTTACGGCTCGTGAATTCTTAATTGTATTATTACTTGCTTTAACAGTTATACCTGTAGATTTCTTGCGAAAAACTTATCTAAGAAAAAAACATTTAAAAACAGGAGTATAGCGACATTTATCGACATAAAAGCAAAGCAAAGTATGATAATATAGTTTTGGTGATTACAAATATGCGTACATTTTATATTTTTAATATTAATCCAAATTTTTATCATTTAATGAAAAACAATCCTTACCATTTATATAGAACTCTAGAAGATATTCACAATTTTGATAAAAGTGAAGCAAATATAGCACATGACTTATTTGAGACTATAGCAAATCCTATCAATAAAAGTAAAGTCAATAACTTAATATTTAAAGAATGCCAAGATAATGATTTTTATTCTAAGTTTCATAATGTTCATCGTATTCAAAATAAGTATGTGCCTGAAGATTCTATGATAGTAGTAAATAATACATATATGCTTTTAGAAACTAATATATTAAAACCTAGTTTCTTTATGAATTTAAAAGACTATAATCATTTATTTGTATGTGATTTTAAAAATAAAGACTATTTTTGGTTAAATGAACTTGTACGCTTGTAAAATGTATATTTTTATAGTAAAATTAAAAAAGAGGTGAATATTATGTGGGGACAAATATTATGGTTTATAATTGGCCTTGTTCTTGGACTTGTAATTGGCTTTGTAGTTGCTAGAGTATTAATGCAAAAGTATTTAAAGAAAAATCCTCCAATTAATGAGAAAATGATTGAAGTAATGATGACTCAAATGGGAAGAAAACCTAGTAAAAAGCAAATAAATCAAGTAATGAATCAAATGAATCGCTTTATGTAAGAAAGACTTTTAAAAATTAAAATGCAAAAAGAAATTGCATTTTTTTGTTGATTTTAGAATATATATATGTTAGACTTATTTATAGAATAAAGAATATTAGAATAAAAGGTGGTGTTTAAGGATGGAATTCCTTAATAAATTATATGCAAATGAAAACTTTGGTATGGGCTTGTTTTGCGTAATTATTTTTTTAGTAATTATGTTTTTGATCGTACTATTTCTAGGCAAGAAAGATGAAAAGAAAAGAAAGCTAGAAGAGACAAACAAATTAAATACAGTAAATAATGATAAAAATGCTTTTAGTGAAACAACAGTAGCTACTCCAGTAGAAGTTCCAGCAGTGGAGCCGCCAATAGTGCAAAGCGTTACGCCAATAGAACCAGTTATTCCTGTTGAACCTATATCTTATGAACCTACTGAAAGCGAAAAAGAAGAGATGGTGCATTCTGTCCCTAATGATACAAATTTTGTAGATAATATGAATGTAATAGAACCATCTGTAGAAAAAGGCATTGAAACTCCAGTTGTTGAACCAGCCATTTCCAATGTTGAGCAAGCAAGTTTTGCTGCAAATGACGTTATTGAACCAGTAATTCCAGTAGAACAGGCTCCAATTAATATAGTAGAAGACTCTACACCTATTACTCCAATAATTGAGCCCATTAATATTCAAATACCAGATGAAGTTGTAAACGTAGCACCTACAACTGAAGAAATAAAGCCAATAATTGAAGAAACGCCTATTAATAATGAAACTTATTATAATCCAGTAGAGCCAATAGAGGCTACTACAGTAGATGTACCAGCAATTGATTTTGATGCAATAGCTAAATCCATTTCTAAAGAATTAGATGATTTAGAAAAAGAAAGCAAGAATTCTTATGTAGAAGTAACACCAATGGAAGAGATTACAACACCTATAAGTGAGGTTAAAACAACAAATATTGATGAGCCGGTTAAAGTTACAGTAGCTCCAAAGACTAAAATAGAGCTTCCTAAAAAAATAGATTTGCCTGCTAAAAAAGATGAAATAGAACCAGAGAGTTATCAAATTTAACTCTTTTTTTCATACATTTGCCTAAAAAACGTTAATTTTTTCGCAAAAAAATCAAAAAAACACAAAAATCCCTTGATTTTATAGGCTCTTTTTGATATCGTTAATATGTAAGGTAAATGGCCTTATAAATAATGATATTAGTTTTTGAAAGGGAGGTAAATTATATTATGTCAAAAGCTGAATTAGTAGAATTTATTGCTGCAAAAGCAAACTTAACTAAAGCTGACGCTGGACGTGCTTTAGATGCTATGTTAGAAGGTGTTCAAACTGGTCTTAAAAAAGAAGGTAAAGTTACTTTAGTTGGATTTGGTACTTTCAGTGCAAAGAAACGTGCTGCTCGTGAAGGCATTAACCCATTAACAAAAGAAGCTATCAAAATTCCTGCTAAGACTGTTGCATCATTCAAAGCTGGAAGCAAATTAAAAGACGCTTTAAACTAATGAATGACTAAAAAGCTCCTGTGTGGAGCTTTTTAATTAAAAGAAAGGAAATATTATGTTTGAAAAAGATTATATTGTTGGAAAAAATGTAAATGATTTGTTGAATGAGATTTATAGTAAATCCGAAACTATTGAACAAACGGGGACACTAGCTTTTGATGAACTTATAAGAGCTATCGGACTAATTGACTTTGTTAAATTATTCTATATTAATTCTAGAAGTATGATTCCAGAAGAATTAATAAGAGCAGAACAAATAATTCGTGGACATGAAATGGGCATAGATGCTAATTTGGGCAAGCTAGAAAGATAAATATTAAACATTACCATTATATTGGTAATGTCTTTTTTTTATGGTATAATAATATTAGGTGGAGAATGAATAATGAAATTAGTAAATGATTTTAATGATTATCAAATTTTAGATATGGCAAATGGGATGAAATTAGAAAAATGGGGAAATATCACATTATCAAGACCTGATCCGCAGATTATATGGAGCAAGGAGTCTACTAATCTTTGGCAGACGTCTGATGCTTCATACTCTAGAAATAATACTGGCGGAGGATCGTGGTATATCAATCATAAAATACCCGAATCTTGGACTGTCTGTTATCATGATTTAAAATTCAACTTAAAATTAATGGGCTTTAAACATACAGGTTTATTTCCAGAACAAGCTTATAATTGGAATTTAATTCGTGAGAAAATAAGAAAGGAGAATAGAGAAGTTAAAGTATTAAATCTATTTGCTTATACCGGGGCAGCATCAATTGCAGCACTAAAAGAAGGAGCAAGTGTTGTGCATGTAGACTCATCCCGTGGGATGATTGATTGGGCTAAGGAAAACGTACGCATAAATAATTTAGAAGACGCACCTATTCGTTTTTTAGTTGATGATGTTCGCAAATTTGTAAAACGAGAAATTAGACGTGGAAATAAATATGATATTATCATTATGGATCCTCCATCGTTTGGAAGAGGATCTAAAAATGAAGTATGGTCTATAGAATCTGATTTATCTCAGTTAATAGAAGATGCAAGTCTCCTTTTAAGTGATAATGCATTACTATTTATCATTAATTCTTATACTACAGGACTATCAAAAACAGTATTAGAGAATTTATTATATTTAAACATAAACCAAAAAGGAAATATTAGTAGTGATGAACTAGGCCTTCCGATGAAAGATTCTAATTTAGTACTTCCTTGCGGTATATATGCAAGATGGGAAAAATGATATAAAGTTAAATAAATGCGCAAATAATAAGGCATAATCTTTATCTTTTTTCATATGTTTAATTAGAAAGTTGAGGAATTAAATATATGGAAATATTAAAAGTATCTAGCAAGTCAAATCCTAGTAAAGTAGCAGGGGCAATTGCTAATATCTTTCGTGAAAAAGGCAGTGTTGAAATTCAAACTATCGGTGCGGGATCTTTAAACCAAGCAATTAAAGGAGTTGCAATCGCAAGAGGATTTGTAGCACCTAGTGGAGATAACCTAGTCGTGATACCCGCATTTAATGATGTTGTGATTAATGGAGAAGATAAAACGGCAATGAAGCTAATTGTAACAAAAAGCAATTAAAGTCAACATTTAGTTGACTTTTTTTATACACTTTTTTTGTTAAATAGTTGTCATATAAATGTTTTTCTTTTATAATGATAATAGGTGATACTATGGCTAAAGTAATATTAACTGATGTTTATGGAGATAAATTAAAAGCAAGTATTTTATTTACTCATTTTGACTATAATTTTGGAAAAGATTACATTGTATATTTAGTTGATGATGATGTTTTAGCATCTTCTTACGAGTTAGTAAATAATGAATATATAATTGATAATGACTTATCAAGTAAAGAATATGATATGATTGATAATTTGCTTTCTATCAAACTTGGAGGGGCTTATGCATAATTTATATATTACTTTTAAAGATGAAAAAACACACTTTTATGCTTATCGATATCTTGGAAGAGTAGTTTATGAAGAATTAACAAGTGAAGAAATACATGCTGAATTAATAGAGGCAAATAAACAAAACATTAAAAGTGTAAGCGAAACAGATAAATCATTAACAGTTACATTAGAAAATGGCCAAAATATTGAAATTGATGCTTTAGAAATTATAAAACATAATTCTGAGCATACTGAATTATTATTAGAATTCATGAGTAAAATAAAATTACACATGGAAAAACAAGAATTAAATGAATTAAAGAGTAAGTTGCCAGAAGGACATACTCCAAGAGTAAATAGAACGAAAAGTAAGAGTAATGGAAAAAGGATTCTTGCAGCAGGATTAGCTGGTTCAGTAATAATTTCTTTAGCTGGTATAACTATGAATTATTATCAAAAACAAAAAAGAAATAAGGATAAAGAACTACCTAATTTTTCAACCGAGCTGTTTTCAGACAGTTACAAAGTTGCTGAAAAAGGAGGCTTAGATATTCCCGAAACGGAAATGCCTCAAGTAAAAGATGTAACCAAACCTACCTTGAGCTCAAATAATGAGTTGAATTCGGAACCTAAAAACTCTCAAAATTCAAATGATGAGGCAATTGAGTTGTTTTATGAAAAGAGAGATGATGGGAAACTTCAAAGTACAATAGATTACTGTGGAGATATAATTGAATATTATAGTTCACGCTATGGACTTCCATATGATGTAGTATGTTCACAAATTACTCAAGAAAGACCTAATATTACACCAGAGGGAACGTTACAAAATCCTTGCCAATTAACAAATTTTGCAGGGAATACCCTCACAGTTCCTGTCTATAATGAAAATGGCCCTACAGGAGAATATGACTCTTATACAGTCACAAAAGATATGATTAATTCACTTGATTGGAATATAAAAATAGGAGTAGGCTATTTAAGATGTTGTGTTAATAAGTATGACAGTTTAATAACAGGTATATTTGCCTATAATCAAGGAATTAATGCATTATCAAATGCTTGTAAATATTATGAATTGGATGTTAATGACTTCAAAGGTGATGAAAACGCTTTAGAAGCAAGAGACTTAGTAGTAAGATATTATGAAGAACTAAAAGACAATGGTAAAATTAAATCAACCCATGGAGATCCTAAATATTTAGAAAATGTATTTAGATATGAAAATGCTGAAGATAGGGGACATCGAGAAGTTAAATATTTCTTAAAAAATGATATAAAATCTGTAGAAATAAAAAGTACTTTAGAGTATAATAATGGCTTTGGAGGAAGATAATATGAGTCGTATAGTATTAGTTACAGGTTCTTCACGAGGAATAGGAGCGGCTATTGCTAGAAAATTTTTATTAAATAATGATATCGTATATATTAATTATATTAAGAGTAAAGAAGAAGCAGAGAAGCTTGCTTCCACTTTTTCATGTGCACGTTTAATTTGGTGTGATGTAACAAATGAAGAAGCAATAAAAAACATGATAAGTAAAATAGAATCTGAAGAAGGCCATTTAGATATTTTAATAAATAACGCAGCTATAGCAATTGATACTACCTTAGAAGACAAAACAAAAGAAAGCTTTATGCATGTTATAGATGTAAATCTTCTTGGGACATTTTTAGTAACAAAACATGCCAAAAGAATTATGAAAGAGGGAAGCATTATTAATATTTCATCAACTAATGGAATAGATGATTATTATCCTTATAGTATGGATTATGATGCATCAAAAGCTGGAGTTATTTCATTAACCCATAATTTTGCTCTAGAATTTGCTCCAAATATTAGAGTAAATACTATAGCCCCAGGATGGGTAGATACAGATATGAATAAAGAACTAGATGAAGATTATAAAAAGAGTGAATGCAGTAAAATTTTATTAGGAAGATTTGCTAACCCAGAAGAAATAGCGAATGTTGCATTTTTTTTAGCAAGCAAAGAAGCAAGCTATATAAATAGTTCAGTAATAAGAGTAGATGGCGGAAAATGAATAAAGAGTTAAGATATCGAACTATTGAGGTTTTACCAAATGAAAATGATTCAGATATATTATATAGTTTTAAAGATTCGTGGGAATATGATCACAAAACTTTAATAGATATATGGTGTGAAGAAAATGGCAAAGATAAATCAAGTAATAGTGCTTTAGTTAGTGAAGGATACGTTACAATTCACACGGTTAGTAATGATGCGGAATCTTATGACATTATAATATGCTACGTTCCTACACGTATAAGTGAAAAGCAATATGAATACTTATTAAATATGAAAGATAAAATTCTAAAATATAAAACTTTTGGAATGCAAATAGAAGTAAGTGGTTCTAAAGCAATAGTAGATAACAATAATCCTTCTGAAATTATAGACTATTTTTACGAAATATTAAAAGATTGTTTACCAGAAAGAGGTAGAAAATAATGGATATAAAAAAATTAGTAAACGATGCAGAAAAAGAATGTGAAACTTCATTTAAAAACGTTGAAGAAAACGAACTTTATTTTAGTAAATTAGTTTTAGATGCTTTTCGTGAAGAAAATATTAATGAAAATCATTTTAATATGACAACTGGATATGGTTATAATGATATTGGAAGAGATGCAATAGAAAGAGTTTATGCATCTGTTTTAAAAGGTGAAAGAGCTTTGGTTAGAAACCAGTTTATCAGTGGTTCTCACGCTTTATCAACTGCTCTTTTTGCTCTTTTAAGACCAGGAGATACAATGCTATCCATCACCGGACTTCCTTATGATACTTTACATGAAGTTATAGGAATTAAGGATAATCCTAGTTCTTTAAAAAGCTTTAATATTAATTATGAACAAATTGATTTAGTAGAAAACCATTTTGACATATCAAGGATTATTGAAACATTAAAAACTAAAAAAATTAGATTAATTGAAATTCAAAGGAGTAAAGGATATTCTACAAGAAAAAGCATATTAATAAAAGAAATAGAAGAAGTAATTAAAGAAATTAGAAAGATTGATCAAGAAGTTATTATCATGATAGACAATTGTTACTGTGAATTTGTAGAGAAAACATCTCCGCTAGAGGTAGATGCAGATATAATAGTTGGATCCCTTATTAAAAATTTAGGAGGATCTATTACATCAAATGGTGCATATATATGTGGTAAAGAAAATTTAGTGCTATTATGCGCTGAGAGGCTTAATCTGCCTGGTGAGGGCATTGATGTAGGCCCAAGCTTAGGAGCTAATAAAAGTATTTTACAAGGCCTTTATTTTGCACCTAGTGTAGTAGCTAGTAGCCTTAAAACTTCTATCTTAACTAGTTATTTGATGGAAAGACTCGGATATGATGTTGAACCAAAATATAATGAAGAACGTGCGGATATTGTAGAATCTATTATTTTTAATAACAGAGATAAACTGGTTCGTTATGTTCAAGGAATACAAAAAAATTCACCAATCGACTCTGGAAGTATGCCTATTCCAGCACCTATGCCTGGATACCAAGATGAGGTAATTATGGCTAGTGGATCATTTACTCAAGGGTCATCTATTGAGCTTTCTTGTGATGGACCGCTTAGAGAACCTTATATTGCTTATCAACAGGGTGGTGTTACCTATAATTATGGTAAATTAGCAATTATGAATACTATATCTGATTTATTAGAACAATAAGATATTCTAAAAGCATATAATATATTGGATGTGATTAGTTTTAATAAAAAATAATGCAAAAGGTGTTAAAAGTTATTGACATATTTCGCTATTAATGATATATTTAATCATGTCCAAAGGTTTTTTGGACGCTTAGCTCAGTTGGTTAGAGCACCTGCCTTACAAGCAGGGGGTCATAGGTTCGAGTCCTATAGCGTCCACCATTTTATTTTTTTTGCCGACTTAGCGTAATAGGTAGCGCAACTGACTTGTAATCAGTAGGTTGGGGGTTCGATTCCCTCAGTCGGCACCATTTTTTGCGGGGAGATAGCGAAGTGGTCAAACGCGGCAGACTGTAAATCTGTTCCTTCGGGTTCCATGGTTCAAATCCATGTCTCCCCACCACTTTTTAATTATTGCCTCGTAGCCAAGTGGTAAGGCATCAGACTTTGACTCTGACATTCCGCTGGTTCGAACCCAGCCGAGGCAGCCATTCTTGGTTCGCTAGCTCAGTAGGTAGAGCATTTGACTTTTAATCAAAGGGTCGAGAGTTCGAATCTCTCGCGAGCCACCAGATTGATATTAAACTCGAACTTTCGGGTGATAATAAAAAACTACTTTCAATTTATTTTTGAAAGTAGTTTTATTTTGCCAATTTAAAAGGTACACTTGCATAATGACATAGCCAATATTGTGTGTAATATTTTAGCTTATAATTAGCTAGTATGATTTTTATCTTGCTCCATTTTATTATTTAATGCTCTTACTAAACGTTTTACTAAGTTAGCTTTTTTAGGTCTTAAAAATTCTTTTGCCTCATCATTCAAATCTGGATTAACAAGAGAATAATATTCTGATAAGTTATCCCAATCCCCAACTTCTACTTCACCAATGCTTCTTTCTCTCATTGCGTTTTGTGCTGCTAACACCAAATCTCTTTTTTGTTCACCAAAGAAAATATAGAAATCATTTTCAATGTCCCACCAAAAATCTGCATAATGATAAGTTTTTTCGCCTTTTAAATATTTTGGAAGAGTACAGATTTCTTTTAAACGACAGTTACCAGTTGCTAATTCTTCTACAATTTCTGATATATGCTCTATAAACATTTTTGGAGCATATACCATTAACTGTTCACCTTGAGCATTTACATATTGAGGAAAAGTAAATACATCATAAAAGTCAATATTAGTTAACATTCTTTTCGTTGATTGAGGTAATGCGCCCCATTCAAATTCTGCAGACCCCATATAATTTAAGTCAATTATTGATTTTCTTCCTGTAATTTCTTCAATATCATGTTTAAATACACCGGCTTGAACTAACCAGCATTTATGTCTTTGTAAAGTGTTTTTTATATTTTTCATAGTTAAGAAACCTCCTTGATTACATATTATAGCATAAATTTTGTTTTTTAACACTTATTTAAAAAATTTATATTCACTATTAGTTATAAACAATAAAAAGTTATTGCGCTTCTCTCTCTCAAGCCATCATAAGGAAATTAGTCGAATTAATTCGACTTTCAAAATATAAAGATTAATTTCGATTATCCTTTTTTGTTTGTTTTGAAAGAAGTTTGATAGCTATGCAATAGTAGAAAAAATTTAATAATGAAGGAAAGATAGAAGCTGGGAGTACTACTAGTTTAACAAATATCAATATTGTCTATATAGTGCTTCACAGTATATTGGAAATATCTATATTAATGTTTAAGTAGGCCAAATTCTTTGAAAGATTTAGAAAAATATACATTGCAATCTTTAAAATAATTATAAAAAGTATTATAATATTTATTAGGAGATATGCTATGTCTTAAACACCAATTTACCAGGAAGGTGATATAATTGTCTAATAAAACTATAGAACATTTTGATGAAATTATTGTAATGAAAGTTGGACCTCATAGTGGAATGAATTTAAAGCAAATCATAGATTCAAAAAATGAAGAAGAAAAAAGAAATGGAGTACATTATTGGGGATATTCAGGAGTTTTTTGTAGACCACTTTTAGCACAACAATTTTGCAAAGAATCTGTCAAAAAAGGGCACACGCCTAAAATTGTATTAATTGAAACAAAAAGCTCTTATAATTCTGAAATTGGTTTTATTGAAGAATATTCTGTTGATAATAAATTATATAGAAAATTTAAGGCACCAGTTCAATTACAAGGCGCTCAATTTTCATTCGTTGCTAGTAATATACGAAAAGTAGAAGGATTTAGACTTGATGATTTTGTGGTTGTTGGTGGGAAAAATGATGGAAAACCATTAAGCCAAGGCTTGGTATTTAGAGTTAATAAATGCTTTGGCAAATATAATAAAAAAACGTCTGGTTGTGGAATTAATGTTTATGTAGCAGATTTAGTGGAGCCATACGCCATATGGTTAAGAGAAAAGATAAATTAACATATTTAAATTTATCTTACAGATTAAAAATAGCTATAATATTTTTAAAGAGCAAGTTTAATTATAAACTTGCTCTTTGTTTTTACATTCAAGAATAATTGGAATATTTTTGCTTATAGCTTGATAATTATTAATTAATAATGAGACATTATCACCAATTTTAACATTGTCATCAACACCAATTAAACTATAATTTTCTAATATTTCTTTTACTGTAAAATAATGATTATTAATTTGTACTTTATTAGTTTCTTTATTTAAACCATGTATAGTACCAATAGGTATTATGCCAATAAAAGTTTCCTTTTTACTTTTCATTTTTCTTTTTATATCAATGATAGTTGAATTTAAAGAAAGAGTTGGTAATAATTTAGTATTATCTTTTTTAAATAGTGATTTTTTAATGTTATTATCTCCATAAATAGAAGAACTTAGTTTAATTGCATTAGAACCCTTAATTTTATTCTTATCTTGTTCATGATTTAAAATTACTAAATCTAAGTTTTTTAAAGGATTAACAATATGTTTAAAACTTTGATAAGTATCCTCGGTGATAATTGACTTAACACCTATTATCTTTAAATATTTATTTTTCTTTATTTCTTCTACAATGTATAAAATATCTTCTTTTTTATCAAAACCATTATATCCAGAAACGTCAATATTTAAAACAATATCTAAGCTATCTTTAATGTTATATTTAAGTAATTCATCTAAAGTTTTAAGCGTTTTTAAGATAATAATTGTATTATTAACAATTAAATCATAAATATTATCTTCATAAATTATACCATCATAAATTATAGGAATTATTTTATTATATTTTCTTATTTTTAAAACATCTTGTAGGTCATGGACATATAAATAATTAAACTCATTTTCAATATAAGGGACAATCTTCATATCACGGTAAAAAGCATCATTACTAACATCTAAAATATAGTTAGAATATTGGTAATCTTTTTTTACTATATTTATATTTGCAATTAAATTATCTATATTAACTGTAAAATAATTTGCATTTTTCATTTTATTCACCATGCTTCAATTGTATCAAAAATATATGGAAGTGTCTATATAAATACTTTTTTACGTAAAATAATTAATATCTATAAAAATAAATTGATAAATTCACTTATTTTTTGGTATACTTAAAATAAAGAAGTGGTGACTAGAATGAAAATAATTAATTTAGTAGGAAGAGAAATATTAGATAGTAGAGGAAATCCTACAGTTGAAGCAGAAGTAACTTTAGAAAATGGAATAAAAAGTGTTGCGTCTGTTCCAAGTGGAGCTTCTACAGGTTCTAAAGAAGCTTTGGAACTTCGTGATGGAGACTCTGGAAGATATTTAGGAAAAGGTGTTTTAAAAGCTGTAGAAAACATAAATACAACAATAAAAGAGCACTTAGTGGGTCATGAATTAGAACAAGTATCAATTGATAAATTATTAATTGAGCTTGATGGTACAGAAAATAAGAGCGGGTTAGGAGCAAATGCCACATTGGCTGTATCTCTTGCTTGTATTAAAGCATCGGCTAGTTTAGAAAATAAAGAATTATATGAGTATCTTTCTAGTGGACGTGTTAGTATTCCCATTCCAATGGTTAATATTATAAATGGAGGTCGTCATGCTGATAATAGCTTAGACATTCAAGAATTTATGATTGTTCCAGTAGTGAAAACTATTAAAGAAAGAGTAAGAGTAGCAAGTGAAATATTTCAAAGCTTAAAGAACATTTTGAAGAAGCAAAATTTAAACACAGCTGTAGGCGATGAAGGCGGTTTTGCTCCAAACCTTGAATATAACAGTTTAGCATTAGACCTTATAATGCTCTCTATTAAAGAAGCGGGATATACTCCTGGAAAAGACGTTTTTATTGCTCTTGACGTGGCTGCAAGTGAAATATACGATGAAGAGACTAAGAAATATCATATTGATCATAACGAACTAACAAGTGATGAATTAATTAAATATTATATGGAGTTAGTAAATAAATATCCAATATTAAGTATTGAAGATCCTTTTTTTGAAGATGACTTTGAATCTTTAGCGGTATTAACTAAATTAATAGGTGAAAAAGTTATGATAGTGGGGGATGACTATTTTGTTACTAATATAAAATATTTACAAAAAGGCATAAACTTAGACGCTGGTAATGCAATTCTTTTGAAAGCAAACCAAATTGGAACCGTAACCGAAATGATTAAAACAATTTTACTGGCTAGAAAAAACAATTATAAAATGATTATTTCTCATAGAAGTGGAGAGACTGAAGATACATTTATAGCGGATTTTGCAGTAGGGTTATCTTTGCCATATATCAAAACTGGATCTATGTCTAGAGGAGAGAGAATTGCTAAATATAATCGTTTAATGAAAATAGAAGAAAATTTAATGCATAAATAAACAAAACAATCATATGCTTCTCTTATAGAAAAGAGAGGCTTTTTATATGACAGAACTAAATTTACAAGTTATTTCTAATAACAAAGATAGCACAAATTATTTAACGGACTTTAGAGAAATTATAGAAGAAAGAAGGCTTATAAAAACAAGGTTAAAACTTTTACAAATAGCTTTGTTTGATCAAGATATTAAAAAACTCTTAGAACGTGGGCTTACAATATATAGTTTGGGCTTAGAGGATTGTAAATTAACACATGCATATTACTTAGATGTTCCAGTATTTCATAAAATAATTCAAGCAGAAAATGATTTAAAAGTAAGAAGTTATTTTATATATTTAAGCTATTTATATAATTTTGATTTCATAAGTTTATATGAAAAAAGGTCTTCTAACTTTTACAAACTAATTACAAATCTTGCGCTGCCTTATGATATGAAAAAAAATTTAATGAATTTACTGGGTGGTGATGAAGGAAACTTTTTCTCTTCGTATCTTGATGAACTAAACTCGCCAGAATCTAGAAATAGGGTTTATACAATGTCAAAAACTTTACATATACGTTCTAAAATTCATTCATAGTTACTTAAATTATGTTAATATTATAATAAAGAGGTGGTTAGAGTGTTCATAGGTGATACCCCAATTCATATTGAAGCAAATGCTGATATTGCCGAGGTAGTATTAATGCCTGGAGATCCATTACGTGCTAAATATATTGCAGAGAGGTTTTTAAATAACGCAAAACTTGTAACTAATATCCGCAATATGAGTGGATATACTGGTGAATATAATGGAAAGAAAGTAACTGTTATGGCTAGTGGTATGGGAATGCCTAGCGCTAGTATTTATGTATTTGAACTTATCCATTATTTTAATGTCAAAAAAATTATCCGTATTGGCTCTTGTGGAGCAGTTAGTCCTAAAGCAAATATAGGTGATGTAATATTAACAAAGTCAGTTTATTCTGAATCGAATTTTGCTTATACTTATAGTAATTATATAGGAAATTTAGTTGATGCAAATGAAAAACTAAACAAAGAAATATTAAAGACAGCAGACGAACAAAACAAAAAAGTTCATTATGGAATAACTACAACGATGGATGTATTTGGACCATATATCGATTTTGAAAGAGTTCTTAGTAGAATCCCTGATGAATATGAAATACTTGCTGAAGAGATGGAAGCATTTGGCTTAATTCATGTGGCAAATGAAATGGGAATTGAGGCAACAACATTAATGACAGTTGTAGATTCGAAATTTTCAGAGGTTGTTTTAACACCTGAAGAGCGAGAAACCAACTTAAATGATATGATAACACTTGCTTTAGATTCTATTATAAAATAATAATTATTAAGCATTATAAGACTATAAACAGTATAGTCTTTATCTTTGATTACTTATTAGCACTTGGTGTTGACAAGTGCTAATAATAGGTGTATAATACAAATACGAAAGGAATGATAAATATGTATCCTAATAATCAAGAAGAGGAAAACGTATTAGAAAAATACGGTCGAGATATTACAGAGTCTGTGAAGCAAAATAAAGTAGATCCTGTTATTGGCAGAGATGAGGAAATACGCTCAATTATACGTATTTTATCTCGTAAAACTAAAAACAACCCAGTTTTAATTGGTGAAGCTGGAGTAGGAAAGACAGCTATTGTGGAAGGACTTGCTATTAGAATAGTAAAAGGAGATGTGCCCAATACTTTAAAAAATAAAAGAATTTGGTCTTTAGATTTAGGTTCTTTAATAGCTGGAGCAAAGTATCAAGGTGAATTTGAAGATAGGCTTAAAAAAGTATTAAAAGAAATTAGTAATTCTAATGGAGATATAATTTTATTCATTGATGAAATTCATATGATTGTTGGTGCTGGAGCAAATGGAGCAATGGATGCTGGAAATTTATTAAAACCTATGCTTGCTAGAGGTGAGATTAAGTTAATAGGAGCGACTACTTTAAATGAATATCGCAAATACATTGAAAAAGATGGAGCGTTAGAGCGTAGACTTCAAAAAATTCAAGTTAATGCTCCAACTATAGAAGATACAATTACAATTTTACGTGGCTTAAAAGAGAGATTTGAATTATTCCATAGTGTAAATATTAAAGATAGTGCTTTAATATCAGCAGCAACATTATCAGATAGATACATTACTGATAGGTTTTTACCTGATAAAGCGATTGATTTAGTTGATGAAGCTTGTGCTACAATTAAAATGCAAATGGCAAGCGTTCCAACAGATCTTGATACTTTAACTCGAAAAATTATGAGTTTAGAAATTGAAAGAGAAGCTATAAAGAAAGAAAAAGATGAACTATCTATCGCTAGGAAAAATGAGCTTGATAACGAAATATCTAACTTAAAAAAAGAAGAACAGGATATGCGAACCAAATGGGAAGAAGAAAAGAATTTAAATGATGAAATAAATAAAAAGAAAGAAGAATTAAATGAAGCACATTTTAAATTAGATAAAGCAGAAAATGAATATGATTTAGAATCTGCTGCTAGACTTCGTCATGGTGTTATTCCGCGTTTAGAGCAAGAACTAGAATCTTTGAAAAAGAAAATAGATTCCCAAATGCTTAGTGATACCGTTACTGATGAAGACATCGCTAATATTGTTGCAAAATGGACGAATATACCAATTCAAAAATTAGTTAGTGGCGAAAAAGAAAAACTGCTTAATTTAAAAGAACATTTGAAAAAACGTGTAATTGGGCAAGATGATGCTGTTTCAAAAGTTAGCGATGCAATTATTCGCGCAAGAAGCGGAATTAAAGACCCAAATAGACCAATTGGCTCATTCATATTTATGGGACCTACGGGAGTTGGAAAGACAGAATTAGCAAAATCTTTAGCTTATGAATTATTTGATGATGAACGTCATATTGTAAGAATTGATTGTTCAGAATATATGGAAAGCTTTAATGTGTCTCGACTACTTGGAGCGCCTCCAGGATATGTTGGATATGATGAAGGTGGAGAACTTACAGAAGCTGTAAGACGAAATCCGTATAGTATAGTATTATTTGACGAAATAGAAAAGGCTCATCCTGATGTCTTTAATATTCTTCTTCAAATACTTGATGATGGTCGCATTACTGATTCGACAGGCAAATTAATAGATTTTAAAAATACAATTATTATTATGACATCTAATTTAGGAAGTGAATACATATTAGATAAAGCAGAAAATAGTGATAATTTAGTACTTGATGCTTTAAAAAGAACATTTGCACCAGAATTTATCAACCGTATCGATGAAATTGTTATATTTAAACCTTTAAATAAAAATGTTGTTTTCGATATTTTAGATAAAATAATTAAAGAAACAGAATCACGTTTAAATAATTTAAAAGTAAGCCTAGAATTAACTGACAATGCTAAAGAATTTATTATTGAGCATGCTTATGAAGAAAACTATGGCGCAAGACCAATAAAAAGATATGTCACACATCATATTGAAACGCTCTTAGCTGATAAAATAATTAAAGATGAAATTAAAATGAATTCAAAGATTACCATTGATGTAAAAAAAGAAGAATTTATAATTATTTAAAAAAGATCATATAATTGATCTTTTTTTGTTTTACTAACCGTAAATTGCTCGTAAACACAATTTTTGCAAATATTGACTCTCGGGGGGGGTATGCTATTATAAATATAATAGTGGGTGTATAGTATGGAAGTAATATTTAAAAGTATGGATTTAAATGATTTAGAAAAAACAATTGATTTATGTAATTTATGTTTTGATGAAACAACAGACTATGAATATGCAAAGCAAGTTTTTTTAGAAAATCAAAATGACGCAAATAGTATTTATATAAATGGAGTGATAAATGGAGAAGTAATAGCCCATGCTAAACTGACACTGATTAGAACAATTTATAAGCCAATGAGAACTTTTGGTATTTTAAATCATGTATGCGTACATCCAAGTTATAGAAGGCATCATATAGCAACATATTTATTGAATGTTTTATTTGACACAGCTAAAAGAAGAGGATGCTCAGACATTGAACTATGGAGTAAAAACTTTAGAACGGCTGCGCATAGTTGTTATCATGACTATGGCTTTGAAGTAATGGATGCCAAATTCTTTACTAAGGAGGTTCAATAAATGAAGATAGATGGTATTTATATAGGCGGTTGGTTTCAAAGGACTACACTTCAATTAAGTGAAGTATATGACTTTTTAAAAGAAGGAATTTCAAAATTAAATTTAGATAAAAATAAATTAAAGAAATTACATACGAATTTAGACATAAATAAAGATATGGGTGTAAAGTATCATATTGAAGGGTTAGAATGTATAACGTTTTATACTTTGTCTGGAATTAAAGTTAAAGTTTTTGAAGATGGATTAATTAGTTTAAATAAAAACGATATAATGGATATTACCATGTTTCAAGATATTGATTCTTTAGCTAGTTATTATGAATTAAAATTAAGTCCAGCACTAAATTATTTATTTAGTTTAGGAGCCCCTGTACCTAAAGAACTTGCAAATATTAAAACCGTGTATCCTTACTTTATTGTTTTAAATAATTGTAAGTCTTCTGACATTGATTTTTTAATTTCTAAGACAGAAAACCAAAAATATTTTGAATTTATTAATGATAAATTTGAAGTTCATCGTGGAGATGTATATTATTTTATAAACAATAAAACATCAGAAATTGGTGAAGCAGAAAGATACATTGAAGAGCAAATTTTTATTAGAGAGTTTAAAGGACAATTGCATCGTTATTTAAATTTACATAGAATTATATGGGAAAAAATAGATAACGTCAAAGAAAATGCTCATATTAAAGGCAAAGATATTATCAAATTAAATAGTAAGATAGATGGATATCAAAAAACTGTGAATTTAATAGATGGGCGTATTAACCAAATGAGCACTTATTTAAAAACAAGAGAGAAAATAGCAAAAGGGGATGAAGCTTTGAAAGAAGCTTTAGATTTGATTGGATACCGCTATGAAACTCTTGGTAATACTCTTTCTTATATCCAACATTTATGGAAAATGACAAGTAACTATGTTAATTCTGCTAAAAAACTATTTAATGATTTACAAAATGATATAACTAATAAATCAATTGATAATTTAACAATTGTTACATCTATGGGAGTTGGAGCCTCTTTAATTGGCCTTTTTACAGAATCAGCACCAACATTTACTACATTTGGCATTATATATTTCTTTGTTTTAGCATTAATTGGATTTACTGTAAATCGTATAATGAGTTTTATAGCGAGTAAAAGAATATATGATATTAATGATATAGAATATGATAAGGATATAAAATGATAAAGAAACTAAAAGAAAATAAAAGTTTTCTTCTTTTACTCTTTTTAGGTTTATATAGTTTTGCAATTGGATTATTTTCTAACTATAAAGAATTATGGATGGCACAAAATGGCTTAAATACATTATCAATTAGCCGAATAATCACAATATCTTCTATTATAACAGCTCTTATTCTATTATTTTTTTCATTACGGGTTTCCACTAATAAATTAAAAAATGGGGTTCTAATTTCCCTTATATTAAAGATGTGCACTAGTACAATATTAATATGTCTTAATAATTCAAAATATTTATTTTTGATTAAATTTATTATGTTTTTTGATATTGCTTTTACAGAGCTTATACTTAGTAGTATTTATCCTTTAATTATGAGTGTGAAAAAAAGCGAAGAAATATATGTAAAAAGAGAAGTAGTTGAATCATTAGGAGGCAAACTTAGCTTTTTTATTATTTCCTTAATGCTTGGAAGAACATTCGGTAATTTATTCATTAATTATAATATTTGCTTACTCTTTTCAGTTATAGTTTTATTCTTATCTTTTACCGTTTTAATGGAAATTAAAATAGAAGATAATAAAGAAGAAAAATATTCAAATATTTGTGGCTTAGTAAAGTATTTAAATCAAAATAAGAGAATCTACTTATATCTTTTTTTATGTTTTATGGGAGGAATGACGTGGTCTAGTATTTTAGGAATTAAAATGCTAACACTAACGGAAAAAATCGGATTAAGTACAAAAAGTGCAAGTTATTTTATATTGATTATGGGAGTTATTACCAATATATTAGCAATACTTATTGTAAAATACCTAAAATTCAAAAATGATTATATTAATGCTTTTTTTAAATATGGAATAAGAGTAGTACTTTATCTTTTAATGTTTATTACTAATAGTAAGACAATATTCTTTTATACAATTGGGTATTTATTATTAACTGATTTAACTTATAACTTTATATTTAATGCTCATTTTATAAATAATATGAAAGAAGAATACACGCTTTTATTTACTGTTATAAAGTATTGTATTTCTTTAATGGGAAATGGAATTGGTACATTCATATGTGGATTAATGTTTAATTTAAGTGTAAGTAAAATAGGCTTTATAATGACCATTTTAGGACTTGCTACATATATTATTGCTAATATTTTATTAAAAGTAAAAGAGAGTGAGCTTAATTTAGCTACTAAAGTTAGCCAATTTTGACAAAAACAATAAAATTTGCTATAATTAAACAGTTATACGTTAAGTAAAAGTTAAATAAATGCACTTATATAAATCTTTTTGACTTATTATAAGTATTTAACCTTTACAAAAGGAGTATAATTTTATATAATGTTATTATATCGCAAATTAAAATAGGAGTTGAATTTATGTCAAAAAGTTTAAAGAGCGAGTTTGATAATTATGTCTCAGATATATTAGAAGATAAAGTTTTTTTAGATACAAAGAAAGATTTACACCATGGAACAAGTAAATACGAGCATTCATTAAGAGTTGCTAAATTAAGCTACAAATTAAGTAAAATATTTAAAGCTGATAATAGGGTAGCTGCTAGAGCAGGGTTATTGCATGACTTTTTCTTTGGCACTCGTAAAGAAAAACCTGAAAACTCATATTTAAACCATCCAATTACTGCAAGCGAAAATGCTAGAAAGTATTTTAATGTAAGTGATATAGAAGCAGAAGCTATTAAAACGCATATGTTTCATCAAGTATTATTAAAGAAAATACTTCCATTTATAAATCGTAAAGAAAAAGTAAGCATAAAAGAGTTTAAGCCAAAGTCAAAAGAAGGATGGATAATTTGTGCATCCGATTTGATCGTTTCTATTATGGAATGTGAACGTTTTCAATTTACTTATATGGCAAATGTAGCACTATTATTAATATTTAACATGATTATGTTTAAAAACTAATTCTCAAATATTTGAGAATTTTTTTAATTAGTTAAAAACAAGCACTAACTTTAGTTGAGTTAGTGCTAAATAAATATTATTTATTTGTAAAGTATTTACCTAAAATAAATAAAGATGAATACTGCTAAGCAAATACAATATATTGAAAACTTCCAAAGCTTTCCTTTTCTTACTAGTTCTGTTAGCCATTTATAAGTAAAGTATGTAACAATACAAGCAAATAGCATACCACATAAATATGGAACAAAAATAGTAGTCAAATTCCCTGATTGAATTAAATCTTTTACTCCTAGTAGCATTGTGGCTAAACTAATAGGGAAATACAAAATAAAAGTATATTTAAGAGCTGTCTCTCTTTTCATTCCACAAAGTAGACATGCTACTAGTACTGTACCAGATCGACTAATTCCTGGCATAATAGTAATCATTTGAATTAGCCCAATGATGATTGCATTTTTAAGAGTAATATCTTTATCTTCTTTATTTCCAGCTTTATTTCTAATTAAGAAAAGCATCAGTGCGGTAAGTAAAAAAGCAAATCCTAAAAATGTGATGTTAGAAAGTTTACTTTCAATTACATCTTTAAGCAAAATACCTGCAATACCAACTGGGATTGTTGATATAATAATATAAATACAATACTTAAACTTTGCTTTATATTTTTCTCTATTTTTCTTATTAAATATATATTTAAAGAATGCAGATACTAAATCAACGATATCTTTTCTAAAAATAAATAAGATTGCTAAAAAAGATCCAAAATTAGCTACAATTTCAAAATTTAAATCATTAAACATATTGGTATTAAAAATATTTTTAAATAAGAATACATGTCCACTAGAACTAATAGGCAGTGGTTCCGTAAATCCTTGTAAAATTCCTAAAATAATATAAACTAATAAATTCATATTTATCACCTTACTTAATTATATAATATTTTCTTAAAATAAGAAATAAAATTAAGAGAGGAAATGATTATGTTTAGAGTTTTTTGCTATTTTTTAGGTATCTTTTTAATTAGTATTGGCATTTTCTTGACAATATTGGACGCAAATGTTTTAACATTAGGGTATAGATTCCTCCATTTTGTTCAGTTTATTAGTAGAAGAAGTGAATTCTGGTTTTTGATAAGTGGTTTAATTTTTATTTTTATTTCTTTAGAAAGGCGGATTAAAAATGAACTATTATTACGACATAATTTTAAATTGGAACGAAAAAAAAATTCTTGAGTTTTACGAATGGGATGATACTGATCCTTTAGAACTAATCAAAAAAATTCCAATATTTAGAATTAAACATAAAGCATTTATAGATATTTCTACTCATATTTCTAAAGTAAATATAGATTTCTTAACAAGTATCGAAGATAAAACAATAATAAGTGGTAAAAATATAGTTAACAAAATACCTTATGCCGCTATATTTACAGATAATAAGAATGTAATAGCAATTGAATTTAATGAAAATGGAATTAGTACTAATTTTAGCAAATTATTAGTTGATGATGAACTAAACATATTAGAGATTGCTTATACTTTAAAAGATTGCGATTTATCTTTTGAATTAATAAAGCCAATCAAAAGAAGTACTTGCTTAAGACAAGAGGAAGAAGCTAAAAAAATAATAAAGCTTGAATTAGATAATTTATATGAAAGAAAAGATATACACAAATTAAAATATTTGTATTATGAATACAAAAGTGAAAAAGAAGAAGATATAGATGAAATATATCAAACATTAAAAAGCAAAATAGAAGAGGAATTTAACCAAGATATATTAAAACTATATTATATTATAAAGTTATCTTACCATAATGTATAAAAACGTGTTATAATAGCATCAGTTAAGGAGTATTAGTTATGAATTTACCAAATTTAATTGATGCGAAAGTAAGAAGCGATAAAGAAGTTTTATATAAAACTTCTTCTAATATTAAAAGCGATGCCTTTAAAAATAAAAAATTCTTTATTAGGACATATGGTTGTCAAATGAACGTGCATGATTCTGAAGAAATAAAGGGTATTTTATACAATTTAGGATATACCGAAACAAACATTTTAGAACAAGCCGATTTTGTAATTTTAAATACATGCGCAATTAGAGAAAATGCACATGATAAAGTATTCGGTTTTTTAGGGAGAGTTAAGCATTTAAAAAAGGAAAAACCAGAATTAATGGTATGTATTGCCGGATGTATGCCTCAAGAAGAGAGTGTAGCAACTACTATAAAAGAAAAGTACCCTTATGTAGATATTATAATAGGAACTCATAATATTGACGATTTAGGTCGACTTATATTAGAGCATAAAGATAAACAAGATTTAGAAGTATACTCTATTGAAGGAAATGTATATGAAGGTGCAAATTATGTTAGAGATTCTAAATATACAGCATGGGTAAATATTATGTACGGTTGTGATAAATTTTGCACGTATTGCATTGTTCCGTTTACTCGTGGAAAACAAAGAAGCAGAAAGATTGAGAATATTATAAGTGAAATTGAAAAATTAAAAGAAGAGGGGTATTTAGAAGTTACTCTTTTAGGACAAAATGTAAATGCTTATGGTAAAGATCTGAATTTGGGCTATAGCTTTGCAGATTTATTAGAGAAAGCTGCTAAAACTAGTATTCCTCGTATTCGGTTTGTAACTTCTCATCCATGGGATTTTACAGATGAGATGATAGATGTAATAGCAAAATATCCTAATGTAATGCCATATATCCATTTACCGATTCAAAGTGGATCATCTAAAATTTTAAAATTAATGGGAAGAAGATACACTAAAGAAGAATATTTAACATTATTTAGAAAAATTAAAGAACGTATTCCAGGTGCTAGTATTACAACTGACATTATAGTTGGCTTTCCAAATGAAACCGAAGAGGATTTCAAAGACACTTTAGATATTGTAAATGAGTGTAAATATGATGGAGCATTCACCTTCATTTATTCACCAAGAGAAGGTACTCCTGCTGCTAAAATCAAGGATACTATTACTTTAAAAGAGAAAGAAGAAAGGCTTTATCGTTTAAATGAATTAGTAAATAAATATAGCCTGGAGCATAATAAAGAGTATGTAGGTAGTACAGTAGATGTCTTAGTATTGGGACTTAGTGAAAAAGGTAATGATAAAGTATATGGCTATACTGATACAATGAAATTAGTAAATATAACTAATGCAACTGATGAAATAGGACACATTATTAAAGTTCATATTACTGATGCTAAAAGCTTTAGCTTAGATGGTAAGAAGATCTAAAATAAAAAAATAGTAAAAATTGTTAAAATTATTAATAAAAGGGGTTTTCAAATTACAAAAAATAGCTTATAATTATATTTAGTAAAATAGGTGATAAAGATGAAAAAAGGATATCAAATAACTTTGGGATTTTTAACAGTTATGATTTTAGCAGTAATTACTGTTGGTACTAGTTATTCTTATTATTCAATAAATGAAACACAAAAAGATCCAAATACTTTAAACACAACATGTTTTAACGTATCATTCAGTGATGGGAATGCTATTAGTATGAACCAAGCTGGAAATTATGCTTATCCTATGAGTGAAGCAACTGCTTTAACTAAAACACCATATACTTTTACAATAACAAATACATGTACTAGCTCAAATTCTAGTACACCAATAAAGTATAATATTACGTTAAATACATTAACTGCTACCCCATCTAATTTAACTAGTAATATTAGATATAAGTTAAATCAAACAGCACCAAGCGTTGTAAATGGAACTAGTGCAATGTTAACAAGTAATGTATATCCAATGTCCTCAGAATTAAAAACTCGTTATGGAGTCGATACAAGTTATTCATTAGGTAGTGGAACTCTTGCTGCAGGGGAGTCAAAAACATTTAAGCTATATTTATGGATTGATGAAAATACAGGTAATGAAATAATGGAACCAGCACATACCTTTAATGGTAAAGTATTAGTTTATAATTATCTATAACTTCCTTATTGGAAGTTTTTTTATTTAAATAAAGACTTTTTAAAATGATAGAAATATGATAGAATCTTCTTAGGAGGGATTTTTATGATTAAGAAAAATTTAGAAGAATTTAAAAAATTTATTGAAAGGGGAAACGTATTAGACTTAGCTGTAGGTGTAATTATTGGAGGAGCATTCTCATCAATTGTTACTAGTTTAGTTAATAATATTTTAACACCTATTATAGGTCTATTTATGGGAGGCGTTAACTTTTCTAATTTAGCGATTACTTTTAGAAATACGAGAATTGAATATGGAGCATTTATTCAAAGCATAATTGATTTTCTAATTGTTGCATTTTGCATATTTGCAATTATTAAAGTTATTAATAAGCTTACTCATCTAAAGAAAAAAGAAGAAGCCAAAAAAGAAGAAGTAGTAGCTAAAAAAAGTGATGAAGTTTTATTATTAGAAGAAATTAGAGACTTATTAAAAAAAGAAAATAAACCAAAAGCAAAAATTAAAAAGGAAAAATAATGATTCTTTGTGTTGTAGGGCCAACAGGAGTTGGAAAAACAAAGTTAAGCATTGCTCTTGCTAAAAAATATAATGCAATCATAATTAATGCAGATGCCATGCAAATCTATAAAGGGCTGGATATTGGAACCGCTAAAATAAAAGAAGAAGAAAAGGATGGCATAGAGCATTTTTTATTTGATATTGCCGATATTAACACAAATTATACGGTATTTGATTATCAAAAAGATGCAAGAGTATTATTAGAAAAATATAAAGATAAAAATATTATTTTTGTTGGTGGATCAGGTCTATATTTAAAATCTGCTCTTTATAATTATGTATTTAATCCAGAAGAAAAAAATAATAAGACATATGATGATGTATCTAATACTGAATTATTTAGTATGGCTTTAAAAAAAGATCCAAATATGGATATTCATATCAATAATAGAAAACGGCTAATTCGTTTTTTAAATAAAGAAGCAAAAGAAATAGAAGAGTGTTATCCTTTATATAATGCTATATATATAGGGCTTACATGTGACAGAAATACACTTTATGAAAGAATTAATAACAGAGTAGATGAAATGTTTCAAGATGGTTTATTAGATGAAGTAAAAGGATTTTATGATGCAGGTATTAAATCTAAAGCTATTTTAACTGCTATAGGATATAAAGAACTATATAATTTTTTTGAAGGCCTAATTTCTTTTGAAGAAGCCAAAGAATTAATTAAAAAAAATAGCCGTCATTATGCCAAAAGACAGTATACATGGTTCAATAACCAACTAGATGTAAATTGGTTTCAAACCGATTTTAAAGATTTTAATAAAACCATAAAAGAAGTAATAACATTTATAGATAATAAATAGTAAGGAAGATTAGAATGGATAAAGTCATTACCAAAGTAATGAATTCAATTGAAGAAAATGGATATGAAGCCTATATAGTTGGTGGCTTTGTACGTGATTTATTATTAGGTACTAATTCTAGCGATATAGATATATGTACAAATGCTACACCCAAAGAACTAATTAAAATATTTCCTAGTGCATCTACTAAGAACTTAGGAGGAATAGATTTCAAGTTAGGCGCCTATCATTTTGAAGTTACTACTTATCGTGAAGAGATTAAATATAAAGGACGTAAACCTATAGAATTCAATTATATTGATAATTTACTTGAAGATATTAAAAGAAGAGATTTTACAATTAATTCCATTTGTATGAATTCTAAAGGCGAAGTAATTGACTTAATTAAGGGAATGGAAGATTTAAAAAATTCTAAAGTTCGCATGATAGGAGTTCCATCGATAAAAATAAAAGAAGATCCTCTTAGGATCTTAAGAGGAATTAGATTAGCAACTATTTTAAACTTCAACTTAGATAAAGAGTTTTATCAGGAAATAGAAAAAAATTATAAAGAAGTATCCAAATTATCAAACACGAGAATAAGAGAAGAATTTGATAAAATATTATTATCTAAGTATGTAAAAAAAGGTTTAAATTTATTAGAAGAACTTCATATTTTAAAACTACTTAAAATAAAAAATAATGCTAGTATTATTTCAGTCAAAAATTTAGAAGGAATGTATGCTCAATTAGATTTTAAATATAATTTTCCCTTTACAAAAGAAGAGAAAAATCATATATCTTTATTAAAAGAAATGATAGGAAAAGGAAAGATAGAAAGATATGAAGTATATCATTATGGTTTATATCTTTCATTAATCGCGGGGGAAATATTAAGCATTGATAAACAAACTATTGCCAAAATTCACAAAAGCTTGCCGATTTATGATAAAAAAGATATAATAGTAAGTGCAAATGAAATTAAAGAGCATTTTAATATCAATTTTTCTAAAAAAATTAGTATTATTTTAAATGATATTGAAGATTCTTTAATAAATGGTAAAATAGAAAATACCAAAGAAGCAATTTTTGCTTATTTAGATAGCTTTAAAGGAAAGTGGTTATAATGGATAAATCAATATTCTTAAATAAAAAATTTGTTACTAATAGTTTATTTATAAAAAAGGCCTTAGAGCTGAAATTATCTTTAGAAGAATTCTTAATGTTAACTTATTTTGATAATGATTTTAACAGCTACTTAAACATTGAAGAATTAAGCAAACATTTAGGTATCTCTATAGAAGAAGCTTATCAAACATTCAATAATTTATTAAAAAAGAAATTAATTACTATTGATACCAAAAAAGACATGGAAGGAAGAATGATCGAAAGCGTTAGCTTAGATGGTTTTTTTGATATGATTGTAGATGAGAAGAAAGAAGAACAAAAAAGTAGTGAAAAAACAGATATTTATGCTTCTTTTGAAAGTGAGTTTGGAAGAACTATTACCAGCATGGAATATGAGATTATTAATGCTTGGCTAGATAAAAACTATAGTGAAGAAATGATTCTAGGTGCCCTAAAGGAAGCTGTATATAATGGTGTTAGCAACTTAAGATATATTGACAAAATTTTATTTGAATGGAACAAAAAAGGATTTAAAAATATGAAAGATGTTTCAAATCATTTGCAAAACAAAAATACAAAATCTGAAAAAAAAGAATTATTTGATTATGATTGGGTAAATACTGATGAAGAGTGATTTTTTAATTGAAAGCTTTGATAAAATATTTCCTGATCCAAAGTGTGAACTAATATATAATAAAGACTACGAATTATTAATAGCAACGGTTCTTAGTGCTCAATGTACCGATAAAAGAGTAAATGAAGTTACTAAAGTATTATTCCAAAAATATGACTTAAATGGTCTATCTAAAGCTAGCCAAAAAGAAATTGAGGCAATTGTTAGACCATGTGGCTCATATACTAAAAAAGCTCATTATATTAAAACAATTGCAACTAGCTTAATTGCTAACTTTAATGGGCAAGTTCCTAATAATAGAGAATACTTAGAAAGTCTTCCTGGAGTAGGTAGAAAAACTTGTAATGTAGTATTATCTAATCTTTATAATGTTCCAGCTATTGCAGTAGATACTCATGTAGCAAGAGTATCTAATAGATTAGGCCTTGCAAAAGAAACTGATAGTGTATATAATATAGAGTTGAAATTGATGAAGAAGTTTCCAAAATCTTCCTGGAGTAGGCTTCACCATCAAATGGTTCTTTTTGGAAGATATAAATGTAAGGCATTAAAACCAGAATGTGAAGAGTGTATCTTGCAAAGCTGTTGTAAACATTATAAGAAGAACTTAAAGAAAGGTGTAAAATAAAAATGAACTATGAATATGCAAAAACTAGAGATGGAGTATTTGTTAGAATTAAGCAAAAATTAGTAAAGAGAAAAAAACACGAACAAGTTGATGAAGAACTTAAATTAGAAAATGAAGTGGAAATTTTAGAAGAACAAATTAAAGAAAAACAAGCAGAATTAAAAGATGAAATGCCCCTTGAATGGGTGGGACTTGTTTTTGGCGCTTTAATTTTAATGATAGTTAGTTTTCCGTTTTTTGGGACAATTAATGTTATTATAGCTTTAATGTCTCTTCTTATTTCCTCTATAGTGGGAGTAATAGCTGGTTTTCGAAATCCCTTTAAAGTATTACGTAATAGAAAAACCATTAAACTCCAACTTAAACACTTAAATAGAAGCTTAAATGTTACTAAAGATAAATTAGAAGCTTTAAATGTTAGTAAGGATAGAAGTGATGATACTTTAAGGGAAGAAAAATTTGATATGACACCTGTAGATGTTATCGATCTTACAGCCTTTAATAATGATTATCGTCAAAGACTTCAACAAGAACTTGAATTTTTATCTCACTATAAAAAATTAAGAAAAAGATTCAAACAGGGAACATTAGAACAAAGCATGACTGGAACATTTAGCTTAGAACAAATAGATTATATAAGTGAATGCTTAGGAGAGGAAAGAAAAAGAAGAAAATAAAGAACATCACTAATAGTGATGTTTTACATTGATTTAATATTTCTAGATTCTAATAAATTCTTAAATTCCTCAGCACTATATATGCCTTCTGGATTTGCTAGTTCTTTATCTTTAAAATATAGTATAACTGGAACATCTTTAATTGTTCCTTCCTGTATATTTAATTTTTTCTCTAAGTCTTTAATATAATTAGAATTCTTTGTCTTTATATCTGTTACATTCATAAAATAGAAATTATCAATTAAATTATATTCTTTAATTATAGGTTGTAATTTTTTTTCATAGTTATAATTAGATTTACTTTTCGTAAAGCTTACATATATAAAGTAATAAGTAGGGGGCTCCGATAGTACAGATTCAATTTCATCTAAACTAATCATTTCTAAATTAATTGTATTAGTTGAAACTAAATAACTGTCTAAATATTTTTTATCTTCTTTAACACAATACCATTTATAGGCATATATTCCTACTAGAAATAATCCGATTATTACCAAAATAGCAATAACATAATTCTTTGCTGGTATATAGTTATTTTTATATTTTTTCTTTGCCATAAGAAGTCCCTTTCTTTTTATCTAACATTATTGTAACATACTATCATTGTATTTGCAAACCACATATTTTATTCTGCGCTATCATCTAATTTTACTAAAACTTCACGAGGTTTAGAACCGTTAGCAGGTCCTACAATTCCACGTTCTTCAAGTAAATCTACAACTCTAGCAGCTCTATTGTATCCAAGTCTAAATCTTCTTTGTAAAAGAGAAGTACTAACTTTTCCTGTTTGAATTGCAAATTCTACTATTTCATTATATAGTGGGTCATCATATTCTTCTTTTTCATCAGGAAGTCCATGAATTCCATTCCCGTTTTGGTTTAAATCTTCCATATTAGAATCATAATGAGCAGCTTGCTGTTTACAAGTATAATCAATGATACGTTTTATTTCATCATCACTAATAAAGCATCCTTGAATACGAATAGGGATATTTTCACCCATAGGTAAGTATAACATATCACCTTTACCAAGAAGTTTTTCAGCACCACTTGAATCTAATATGGTTCTAGAGTCAATATTTGATGCAACGGCAAATGCAATACGAGATGGAATATTAGCCTTAACAACACCTGTGATGACATCAGTAGAAGGTCTTTGAGTCGCTACAATTAAATGAATTCCAGCTGCTCTTGCCATTTGAGTAATACGCATAATAGAATCTTCTACTTCTTTTGATGCTACAAGCATTAAATCAGCAAGTTCATCAATCAAAGCTACAATATAAGGCATTTTAGGAATTTTTTCATCTCTGTTTTTATTTTCTTTTGTTACCCACTCATTATATCCACTAATGTTTTTAACGTTTTTCTCACTAAATAAATCATAGCGTTTGTCCATTTCTGAAACTAGCTTTTGTAAGGCAATGCTGGCTTTTTTAGGATCATTTACAACTGGACATAATAGATGAGGAACACCATTATAATTTGATAATTCTACTTTTTTAGGATCAACTAACATAAGTTTTACTTCATCAGGTTTATAACGCATCAAAATAGAACAAATAATAGTATTAGAACAAACCGATTTACCAGAACCAGTAGAACCAGCAATTAAAAGATGGGGCATTTTAGAAATATCTGCAAGCTGTGGACGACCCATAATGTCTTTTCCTAAAGCCACTAATATTTTAGAACTTTCAAATCCTTTATCATAAGCAAGAACTTCTTTAAATTTAACAGCGCTAATACTAGGATTGGCTATTTCAATACCTATAGTACTTTTTCCAGGAATAGGAGCTTGTATTCTAACATCCTTTGCAGCTAGTGCTAATGCGATTTCTTTATTAATACCAACAATCCTACTTACTTTAGTACCGCTTGGAACTCTTAACTCATACTGTGTTACAGCAGGGCCAATATGAATTTCTACAACTTGACCATTAATTTGAAAGTCTTTTAATACGCGCTCTAAGTTTTCTTTATTGCTTCTTATATAATTATTAGAATTATTTTTCTTAGGAGGTTCAATTTCATCAAGTAAAGATAGAGGCGGAAGGGTATAACTTGAATTTACTTCATATGCATGTTCCCTCGTCGGAGCTAAGTTTTCTTTTACAGGCTCTTTAATATTTTTAAGTTCTTCCATGCTTGTTATAATAATTTTATCATCTTTTGGTGGGATATCTTTATCGGCACTATCATAATCATATATTTTAGGATCGGCTATTTTTGCTTCTTCTTTTTGAGGAGAATCTTTGCCTCTCATAGATTTAAAGATATCCTTTAATTTTGATAAAATATCAGCAAAAGTTACATTAAAGAATAGAATACCGCCAAATAAAAGAAGAATTACACATACAATTTTTGTACCAGTAAGCCCAAATAAACTACTGAAGGCAACAGAAAATATTGCGCCAATAATTCCGCCACCGATTTCAATCGTGGTATCTCCACTGGTAAAAAGAGCAGTATTATTACCAATTGTTGATATACGATTCATATATTCATCAATTGTAGTTTGAAAAATGTCACTTGCACTCTTACATTTTTCAATAAATCCAAAATGACTTGCTACTAAAATAACAATAATAATAACATAAAAGCCAATTAATTTTTGACTAAAAAATTTTGGTAACTTTCTTTTGAATAACATGTAAAATCCTAATACTAAAAGGGTAAGCAATAAAAATATCCATGCCCATCCGCCAACCAAAAACATAGTGAATTTTTTAATTAAAGATCCAACTGGTCCAAATCCAAATCCAATTAAACCTACAAGTATTAAAATAAGTCCTGTTATTTCTACACTAAATTGAAAATTTTCTTTTTCGCTTGCTTTTGTTTTTTTCTTCTTTGCCATTTTCTATTCACCTATATATATTATAACTGATTCAAATCATGAATGCAAATGCTTTACGCTTAATTTGCTATTTTTTGTCAACTCTGCTATAATTAAAGTGAATTGAGGGAATAAATGATGAAATTCAAATTGAATAAACAAAAAAGTATTGCCATAGTTGCAACTGCTTTAAGTGCTTCATTAGCTCTTTCGGCATGCCAAAAACAAGAAACAATAGATGTACCATATATTCCGGAAATCGAGGTACATACAGTAACATTTAAAAGTGGAGACGAAGTATATCATATTGAAGTTACACCTGATATTACCGCCGGATATACTCCAGCCATTAGTCCAAAAGAAGGCTATATTCTTGAAGGATGGACCCTAAATGGCGAACCATATGATTTTTCAACACCAGTTACATCTGATATGACTCTAGTTGCTAATTGGGTTCCAGATAGAAGTAGGGAAAAGTTAGAAGAACAAAATAGTGCTAAAGAAACATTAATTAATATGCTAGATAGTCTAAATCAATATAGGCTAGATTATAGTTTTACTGATATGAAAGATTCTTTCGTATTATCAATTTATGATTATTCAAGTTTAAAAGAAGTCATAGCTTTTTTAGAAGAAAATACTGCATTAAAAGATAAATTATCTATTTATTTAATGTTTAATCAAACTTCAGAATGTCCAGATCTAAAAAAGTTAACTAGCATTTATCCATGTTCAATATTTATTATGAAAGATTATAGCAATGTTAATATTACTGATAATCTTACAGTTTCAAATATTAAAGATTTAGTTTTAGCTCAAAATTCTAGAGTATCAAAACAAGATCTTGCATTATTTGCAAGTATATCTGGGATTAATATAACGTTATATGATACTGACAATTTAATTAATTTAGTAAATTGCAATTCCTCTGCTAGTTTAGGAACTATTAGTTTAGATATTTTTAATGATGATAGTCTAGAAAATGCAGAAATTACTTTACCTAAATGTGATAATTTAGTTTTAAGAAATTTTGGAAGTTTAAAAAATACAGTAATTAATTGCAATTCTATACATGCAGATATTACAAGTAGTACATCTGACTTTGAAGTAAAAGGCATTTTAGGAACTATTTCCCTAAGAACTGATATTTCCGATTCTGGATTTAGAAAATCACCTTTATTTGGAAGTTTATTAAGTGCAATGGAATTACGTTTAATAAATCAAGATACAGAAGATGATTATTTATTAGTATCAAAAGATAATGGAAGCATTGAAGTATACAATATGAATATTCCTGATAACAGAGAAATTGGTACATTTACACAAGCAGAGATCATAGGAGTAACTTCTTTAGAAAGATAAGTCACAATTTGTGGCTTTTTTTTAATTCCTCTGTTATAATATTTAATAGTTAGGAGATAAATTATGGGATTATTTAGTAAATTTAAAGAAAAGTTTTCTAAAAAAGAAATAAGTGAAAACAAAGAATTAAATAGTTATAATAAGGGATTAGAAAAAACTAGAAAAGAATTTGTAAATGAACTTAGTATTTTAGGACATAAATATACAAAAGTATCTGAAGATTATTTTGAAGAATTAGAGCAAATTTTAATTATGGCTGATATTGGTGTAAATACGGTAATGGAATTTATGGACAGAATTAGAGCTCGTGTAAAAAAAGAAAACATTATTGATACTACTTATTTACAAGAAGTAATTATAGATGAATTATTTATTATCTATGTTGAAGGAGAATCTTTAAGTGATAAAATAAAAATGAATGATAATGGGCCAACAGTTATTTTAATGGTTGGTGTAAACGGAGTAGGAAAAACTACAACTATTGCAAAACTAGCTCATAAATATAAAATGGAAGGAAAGACGGTTATGATGATTGCTGGGGATACTTTCCGGGCTGGAGCAGTAACTCAATTAGAAGAATGGGCAACTAAAACAAAATCATTATTTTTTGGAAAAGAAAATACAGATCCTGCTGGAGTAATATTTGATGGATTAAAAAAAGCAGTAGAAGAAAATGTTGATATAGTCTTAATCGATACTGCCGGAAGACTTCAAAATAAGGTAAACTTAATGAATGAACTTGAAAAAATTAATAAAGTTATTGGAAGAATTATCCCTAATGCCCCTCAAGAGACACTATTAGTAATTGATGCTGCAACTGGTCAAAATGGCATTTTACAAGCCGAAAGTTTTAAAGAAATTACAAATATTACAGGTATCGTTTTAACTAAACTAGATGGCACAGCAAAAGGTGGTATCGTTCTTGCCATTAAAAAAGCTGTAAATATTCCTGTAAAGTTTATTGGTCTAGGTGAGTCTATGGAAGATTTAAAAGTTTTTGATATTGAAAATTATATATATGGACTTTTTAAGGATATGATTGAAAATGGAAAATAGAGAATATTTAAATTCCTTGTTTGATATTTATAAGGAACTTCTTACAGAAGTAGAACAAATAACATTTACAAGTTATTATGCTGATGATTTATCATTAAATGAAATAGCGCAAAATAGAGAAGTCTCAAAAAGTAGTGTTGGAAAAACTTTAAAGAGTGCTGAAAATAAATTATTGGGATATGAGAAAGTATTACATAATTATGATATAAGAAATAATTTAAGAGAATTATTAACTGAAAGTAATTTTGAAAAAATAAAATTAGAGATTATTAAGATTCTTGAAAAATAAAATTATTTATGTTAATATAGCAGCTTAAGAAGAGGGTTTTATTATGAAAAAGAAATGGTTTAAAATAGGAATAACAAACTTCGTGACATTTTTACGAATGATAGGTATCGTAGCTTTGATTCCAGTATATAAAATATTTGGAGGAGCAACAACCGCAGTTTTGTCAGCAAGTTGTTTTGCAACAGATTGGATAGATGGGCAAATGGCTCGTAAGTTTGATGCTTCAACCTTTTTTGGAAGCTTATTTGATGGAGTAAGTGATAAATTATTTTTAATTGCTAACATGGTATTACTGCTTGGTATTACACCGCTTGCAATAATACCTATTTTATTAGAGGTAGGAATTGCTGGCATACAAACTTTAAAATATAAAAATAATTTGAATGTAAAATCAAATTTTATTGGGAAAGCAAAAATGTGGCTTGCAGGAATAACTGTTACACTATCATATTTATTAGTAGATCCAAACGTTATTAATTATTTTAGCGCCGATTTAGTAACTAAAATAGCATCTATGGATCAAATTAAACTATTTGGCGCTGTATTAAGCCCTATGATTTTAAGTGAAGTTGCCACTCTCACAAGTTATTTAAATGAGTTTAGAAAAGAAAAAAAGGAATATCAGGCACATGAAGAGGAAAGAAGATTAGAACAAGCTAAAGTAAAAGAAGAACTTAAGAAAGATATTGATACAAAAAGTGTTAGTGAGATTCTATTTGATCCAGAATTTTATAAAAAATATAAAGATAATTCTCATTTAATGGACATGACTCACGAAGTATTAACAAGAAAAAGAGTTAGAAAAAAAGATTATGAATAAAATTCATGATTTTTTTATGCAATAAAACATTTTTAAAAACTTGAATAAAGTTCTTCTTTTTTTATCTAAATAAGAATAGATATTAAAAGGAGGATTTTCTTATGTTTCATAATTTTGGATTTATCGGAAGTAAGATATTAAGAGAAGCAGAAGAGGAGAGGTTTAAATTATCTCATCCTTATGTTGGAAGTGAACATTTATTACTTGCTATATTAAAGGGTGATTCGTTAGTCAAAGAAATGCTTTCTAATTTTGGTTTAACATATAAAAAATTTCGTAATGAATTAATTGATATTGTTGGAATACCTAAAAAAAATATTGATGTTAACTTATATACACCATTATTAAAGCGAATTATTTCAAGTGCTATAGTTGAAGCAAAAGAAAATAATAAAGGCGTGGTAACTGAATCTCATCTTTTTATTGCTCTTATGGATGAGGGCGAAGGAATTGCTATTAGAATTATGGCCGGAATGGGGATAGATTTAGATAGTATTTATGACGAATTAAAAATAAAACCTACAGAAATAGTTAATAACAACCTAGAAGTTTTTCATGTAGGAACTCTTATGAATGATAAAGTAGTAGATTTTGATAGTGTAATTGGTCGTGATAAAGAAATTAATCAGTTAATTGAAGTATTATTACGTAAAAAGAAAAATAATCCTTTACTTATTGGCCCGGCTGGAGTAGGGAAAACTGCTATAGTAGAGGAATTGGCTAGAAGAATAAATGAAAAAAATGTACCAAGTCCACTTTTAAACAAAAAAATTATTGAACTTCCTATGGGAGATTTAGTAAGTGGTACAAAATATCGTGGAGAATTTGAAGAAAGGCTTACGAAAATTATAAAAGAAGTTATCAAAAATAAAAATATTATTTTGTTTATTGATGAAGTGCATACGATGGTAAATGCTGGAGGTGCTGAAGGAGCTATTAATGCTAGTGATATTTTAAAACCATATTTAGCTCGTGGCGACATTAAAATTATTGGGGCTACTACGACCGAAGAATATGAAAAATTTATGGCCCATGATAAAGCATTAGAAAGAAGATTTGAAACTATTTTAGTAAAAGAACCTGATTTAGAAGAAACTAGCAAAATATTAAGGGGACTTAAAACTAGTTATGAACTTCACCATCATGTGACAATTACTGAAGAAAATATTAATGATATAGTAAACCTTGCTAATAATTATTTATTTAAAAAGAAAAACCCTGATAAAACTATTGATTTATTAGATAGTGTGTGTGCTCATGTAAAAAGGAAAAGCCTGTTAAATGATGACTTAAAAAATTGGGAACAAGAATTAAAAAAGTTAATAACTATAAAAGAAGAGTATGTAAAAAAGAATCTTTATGATAAAGCTTTAGATAGCTGTGTTGCCATTAGTGAATTAGAAGAAAAAATAAAAAATAAAGAGAATAATCCTAATGATGCTATAACAAAAGAAGACATCTTAGATGTTATTGAAGCTAAAAGTAACATTCCAATGTATTTAGATAAAACAAATATTTATAAGAAAGTAAATGCTAAATTAAATGAAAATATATTATATGAAAATGATGCAATTAATAAAATTTTAGCAAATTTTAAATCTTATTTAATAAACAATCATAATTTAAAATTATTACTTGTAGGTCCAAGTGGAGTAGGAAAAACTTCATCAGTAAAAATAATTGCTGATACCTTAAAAACAAATTTAATTAGACTTGATATGAGTGAGTATAACTTAGAGACTTCTGTAAACAAACTTATTGGCGTAAGTCATGGATATGTTGGATATAATGATGAATATATTTTTAATAAAGTAAAATACAATCCATATTCTATTATTTTAGTAGATGAAATAGAAAAAGCTAGTCCTAGTGTTTTAAATTTATTTCTGCAAATAATGGACGATGGTATAATACATGATGCCAAAGGAGAAGCTATAGATTTTTCACATACAATGATTTTTATGACATCTAACGCATATAAAAATAATAGTGTAGGATTTATAAACAGCCAAAATAAAAATATAACAGAATATTTTAGTGAAGAATTCTTAGGAAGATTTGATGATATAATAAACTTTTCTAAAATTAATAAAGAGGACGCTACCAAATATTTAATATCTAAACTTGATAATAAAGATATTGATATAGAAGATATTTTAAAAGAAACAAAATATGATAAGTATGGATTCCGCTATATGAATAAAGTAATTGATAAATATAATATAAAAATAAACAATTAATTATCATATTGATAAAAAACTTTATAACTGTTAAAATATTAATGGTGAGGGTTATGATTGATTTACATATGCATACAAAACATTCTGATGGAGACTATACATTAGAAGAATTAATCAAAATTCTAAATGAAAAAAATATTTTATATGCCTCTATTACAGATCATAATAATGTTGATGCCCATATAGAGTATGAAGATAAACATTTTGAAAAAATATATAAAGGTAAAATGATAAAAGGAGTAGAATTACAAACTTTTGTAGGAGATTATTTAATTGAAGTTTTGGTTTATGATTATGATTTATTAAAATTTAAAAAATATATAGATGAAACAAGGAGAAAGTTTTGGAAATTTCATAATGAAGCTTACAAAAGATTATTAGAAATTGGAACTAGTATGGGCTTGAAATATATAGAACCCATAAAAGAACTACAAAATGGATACTATGCTAATATGAAATTTCAGGAAGCAATTAATGCAAGATATCAAGATAATATTAAAATTGTATCTCATGAAGTTTTAACAGATTTAAAATATTTTTATTATCAAGAGTTTCAAAATATAAATAGCCCATTTTATATTAACAATAAAAAAGCCTTTCCGCTTCTTGAAGAAGTAATAAAAAATGCTCATAAAAATAATGGAAAAGTTTTCTTAGCTCATCTAGACGAGTATCAAGAAATAAAAGATAAAGAAAAATTTTTAAAGGAATTAATTCAAAATTACGATATCGATGGAATAGAGTGTTTTCATCCTTCAATAAATAATGAAAATAGAAAAAAATATATGAAAATAGCTTATGACAGTCATTTATTAATTAGTGCAGGAAGTGATTTTCATGGACCACATTTAAGTTTTAGAAAAAACATCAACACAGAGGCTAAATTAGATGAAATAGAATGGTTAAAAAAATTGAAGAATAATTCCTTCAATTTTTTTATGCTGCAATAAATTCTGATAGATCAAATCCCTCAGTATCCACATTTTCATGGCCCAACTCAAATTTTAGTTGAGGATTCTTTTCGCTAATTTCTTGCCTTGGATAATCAATAATTTTAATATCTTCTACTGTAAAATCATAAAAGTTTGTTTTTTCGGGATTTAGCCATATTTTAGGGTTACAATCGATTGGCTCTCTTTTTAGCATCTCACGGCCCTGTTCAATATGTCTATCATATATCTGAATATTTGAATAAAACCATGTAAATCGTCCAGGAGTATATCCGCAATGTCTTGCTACTAAATGTAAAAAGATTAAATATTGTACTTGATTAATACAACCTGCTGTTAAGAAATCACTGCTTCTTTGAAATAAACACATATCTAAATAATCGGTACCATCATTGCCATGTCTAACGTTCCATACAGTTTGATATGCACAAGGTTTAAGACCATGCTTGTCTTTAAAATCATCTACTTGCCACATATTAATTATATGTCTTCTTCCATCGGGATTATTTTTAATGTCTTCAAGTAAATCTTTCATCAAATGATGTCTTTTAACTGTTTCACCATAAGCGGCACCGATCGTTCTATCTCCAATATCCCATTCATCCCACCAAGTTACGCCGTATTTCTCAGCTAGCATATCTAAACTGTTAGACTCTTGTTGATAAATCCATAACAGCTCACCTATAGCACTTTTAACAGCAATAGGGCGAAGAGTAATAAGGGGATTTTCTCCTTTTGTTAAATCATAAGTCATCATCCCATGATTTACACTTAGTGTATGAGCTGGGACTCCATCACTATATTTTGAACTTGGATATTTATCCAGACATCCTTCTTCAAAAATTCTTTCAATTAATTCTTTGGTGTACATGTCACCTTTAGTTCCTTTTGCCATAACTACCTCCATTAATATAATCATAAATGAAAAAAAAATATTACGCAAGTAGGATTGACAAATTTCTACTTTTTTTGTACATTTAAAATAGGAGGGTAATAAAATGGCAAAAATAGTTTTAATCGCTGCAATAGGCAAAAATAGAGAATTAGGCAAAAATAACGATTTAATTTGGCACTTAAAAGAAGATATGAAGTTTTTTAGAGAGATTACAATGAATCATAAAATTGTTATGGGATATAATACTTTTTTATCATTACCTAAGCTTTTACCGGGAAGAGAACATATTGTATTAACACACAAGGAAATTAATAGTGAAGAAGTAACGGTATTTCATGAAGCAAATTCATTAATTAATTATATACAAAGTCTTGACGAAGATATTTACATTATTGGCGGAGCTAGTCTTTATAAATTATTTATTGAATTAGCAGATGAACTTGTTTTAACCGAAATTGAGGCAGAATGTGATAGTGCTGATGTATATTTTCCCCAATACGATGTAAGCTCGTATGAGACAGAACATATTAAAACAGTATTAGATGAAGATATAAAATATAAACACATAAAATTAAGGAGAATTAAAAAATGAGAGGCAAATTAATAGTAATAGAGGGAACAGACTGTTCTGGAAAAGAAACTCAAACTAAATTGTTAGTAGAAAGATTAAAAAAAGAAGGATGTAAAGTTGCTAATATTTCATTTCCTATGTATGATACCCCAACTGGAAGAATAGTTGGAGCGTGTTTAATTGGTAAACCTCATATGTGTAAGGAATTTCTAAAAGCTGATCATGGCTTTTTCCCTGAAGGTGGTGGAGAAATAGATTCCTTAACCGCGCTTTTATATTATGCCGCAGATCGAAGATATAATTTAGATATCATTAATAACTATTTGAATGATGGCTATACTTTAATTATAGATCGTTATGTGACATCTAATATGGCTCACCGTGGAGGAATGCTAAATAAAAAAGAAGATCGCTTAAAAATGTATGATAAAATAGAGAAATTAGAATATGATATTTTAGAATTACCTAAACCAGATCAAGTAATTTTCTTGTATTTGCCATACGAATACGCTTGTATATTAAAAAGCAGAAGAGAGGAAGCCCCTGATGAAACTGAAACTGATGAAAATTACTTAAGAAGAGGAGAATCTTCTTACTTAGAATTAGCGGATCTTTATAATTTTAAAAAGATTGACTGCGTAGAAAATGGTCATATTAGAACAATTGAACAAATACATGAAGATGTTTATAAGTTAGTGAGCAGTTTAAAATGAATATTGATTATAATGAAATATTTAATAAAGAAATTACTTTGCAAGAAAAAAAAGAAGTATGTTTAGAAATTTATAAGCGCTCGGACAATGAAGATTTAAAAAAAGCCTTATTAAAAAGAATTGAAGAAATTGCTTTTATGGAGGAGGCTCATGAATAGTTTAGATACCTTTGATGCAGAGGTACTATTAAATAATTTAAAATGCACAACTTGTGGTAGCTATGTTTTTGATCAAAACTGTAATTGTACATATTGCAATTCGCACAATGTGGCTTTAGATTTTTCTTTACATGAACTAGACAGAATTATAAAAGAGAGTAGTTATGGTGGTTTAACTCCAAATATTATTTTTCTTTGCTTAAATGAAAGTAAAATTAATCTTCCTTCGCTGAAATACTTTTTAGAACAAAATAATATTAAAAATAAAATAAGAAAACTATCTAACTTAATATATAACAAAATACTTAATTCAGAAAAACTAACACAAGATGAAGAGAATTGTTTTATTTCTTTACTAAAGTATAATGGACTAATAAAGAAAGAGAAAAATCAAATTATAAATATGCTTATTATTAATATAATGAGTGGTAAAAAACTTATAACTAAAGAATGTTTTACTAACGTAATTCAAGAATTTGTAAAAGATATTATGATTGAAATTAATCATAATAGATTACCCAATTATGAACCTATTTGTGAAATCGAAGAATTTAATGGGAAAATTTATGCATCGGCAGCCAATGGAAAAATTATGAGTTTATCAAGTGAATTGATTAATAAACTTTATAATGGAGAAATAGAATTTTTACAAACATTATTTCATGAGTTATATCATATAAAACAAATGATAGAGATAAAGACAGGCAAAATAAATAGTGAAGTTATGACAAATATTAAAGAAATGGTAATTAAAATTGTATTTCCAGAAGAATTTTATCAAGATAATTATAATATTAACAATATGGAAATAGATGCAGATATCAACGGCTTTATTTGGTTTAAAAGATATGTAAATCAATTAGGTTTTTCTATAGATGAAGAACGTTTACAAGCAATAATTTCAAAACTAGCAGAAAGAAAAAATAATCATACGAGAAATACATCTAGGTTGGATGGTGTTAATACGGGTGAAATGTCCTTTGAAGATGTATTTTTAAAAGGTATTAATCAAGATTTATTTTGCATGAAAGTATATCCAGCTTTAAATATAGCATACACTATAGATCATGGTATGGTAAGGGCCAAAACCAAAGAAGAACTAAAAGAAAGTTTATCTCATTATCAAAATGAGGAAGCTAAAGGCTATATTTTAAGTTTAATAGCTGAATTAGAACAAGAAGAAAATTTAAAACGAGGGAGTTAAAAACTTCTTTTTTTTATATTGAAACATAAAATTTAGGAAGGAGGCTGTATGAAAAATTTTATTAATTATGTGGCATATGATAAAAAAGAAAATTTAAAAGATGAAACTAAAGTAGTAAGAGGAGCCTTAGGTCATGATCCAGTAACGGGAGCAATTAGCTTTCCAATATTTCAAACTTCTACTTATAGACATATAAGTATTAAGGAAAATACAAGTTATAACTATAGTAGAATAATAAATCCCACAAGAGAGGAATTAGAAAGAACTATTGCATTATTAGATCATGGATATAAATCTTTTGCTGTTTCCTCAGGCATGGCAGCTATTAGTTTAGTTATGACTTTTTTGCGTCCTAAAGAACATATTTTAATTAGCGACGATGTTTATGGAGGAACAGTAAGAATTTGTGAGGAAGTACTAAAAACAAATAAAATAGAATATACACAGGTAGATTTCTCAGATATAGAAAGTGTAAAACAAAATATAAAACCAAATACAAAAATGATGTTAATTGAAACGCCAACTAATCCAATGATGAAAGTGGCAGATTTAAAAGCTATTTCTAATCTTGCTCATAAACATAAAATCACAGTAGTCGTAGATAATACTTTTTTAACAAGCTTTTACCAAAAACCATTAGATTTAGGCTGTGATATGGTTATATATAGTGCAACAAAATATCTTGCCGGACATAATGATGTTCTAGCAGGTATTGTGGTTACTAGTACTAAAGAACAAGCAGAATATTTAAGTTTACAAAATGCCATTTTAGGATCCGGCTTAAGTCCCATGGATTCGTGGCTTACATTAAGAGGGTTAAAAACCTTAGCAGTAAGAATGGAGCAACATAGTAAAAATGCTCTTTTAATCGCCGAATTTTTAAAAAAGCATAAAAAAGTAAAAAATGTTTATTATGTAGGTTTTAAAGACCATCCAAATTATGAAGTTAGTTTAAGACAAACAACTGGTTTTGGCGGAATGATATCTTTTGAATTAGATAGTATGGAATCTGTTAATACTTTTTTAGAAAAACTAAATTTAATTTTATTCGCGGAAAGCCTAGGTGGGGTAGAAAGCTTAGTTACCCATCCAGCTAGTAGAACACATACCGAAGTAAGTGCAGAAACACGTAAAAAACTTGGCATTACAGATACACTTTTAAGATTATCCGTAGGTATAGAGAACGCTCATGACTTAATAAGCGATTTAAAACAAGCTTTAGAATAGGAGATAATATGAAATTTACAAAAATGGAAAGCTATGGTAATGACTATGTTTATATAAACAATATCAATGAAGAACTATCAAACTTACCGCTCTTAGCTAAGTTTATATCGAATCGTCACTTTGGTGTAGGTAGCGATGGTATGATTCTTATTTGCAAAAGCACACTTGCTGATTTTAAAATGCGTGTATTTAATCCTGATGGGACCGAAGCAGAAATGTGTGGGAATGCTCTTAGGGGTGTAGGAAAATTTGTTTATGATCATAATTTAACTGATAAAACAAAATTTAGCGTAGAAACTTTAGGTGGCATAAAAAAAATTGAATTAGAAATTAAAGACGATAAAATTATAAATATAAAAGCGAATATTGGGAGTCCCATTTTTGATCCTAAGTTAATCCCCGTAAATACAAATAAAAATAAATTTATATTAGAAAGTATAGATATTTTAGACAAAACATTTAAAATGAGTTCCTTATCTTGGGGAAATCCTCATACAGTAATATTTGTTGATAATGTCGAATATTTTGACATAAAAAAATATGGAAATGCCATTGAAAATAAATTAGATATTTTTCCTAATAAAACAAATGTAACATTTGCCCAAATAATTGACTATAATACAGTAAGAATACGAGAATGGGAAAGAGGTACTGGGGAAACGCTTGGATGTGCAACTGGCTGTAGCAGTGCTGTAGTTATATCCCATATGCTCGGTCTTACAAGTAATAAATGTAATGTTCTACAAATTGGTGGTGCAATTGAAATAGAATATAAAGACAATGAATTATTTATGAAAGGACCGAGTACAACCGTATTTGAAGGTGAAATAGATATTTCACTTTTATAGGGGGAATTTAACTTGGAATTAAAAAGGGTATTAGATGGAATTGACTATACGCTTTTAAGAGGTACAGAAAATGTAGAAATAAAAGATATAAAATATGATAGTAGAGAAGTAGAAGAGGGAGATATTTTCGTTGCGCTAAATGGATATTTTATGGATGGACATGATTTTATTCCAGAAGCAATTGCCAAAAAAGCAAGCACAATTGTTATATCAAAAATGCTAAATATTCATGGAGATGTGACAGTAATAAAAGTAAATGATACAAGGCTCACTTTAGCACTATTGTCAAAAAATTACTTTGGAAATCCATTATCTAAACTAACATTAATTGGAGTAACAGGAACGACTGGTAAAACTACTACTACTCATATGATTAGAAGCCTTTTACTTCAAAGTGGCATAGAAACAGGATTAATAGGAAGTATTGGCGCAAAATTTAAAGATAGAGTACTTGATACTAAAAATACAACGCCAGAATCTTATGAAATATATAGATTTTTAAAAGAAATGACGAGAAATGGTATCACTCATGTTGTAATGGAAACTTCTAGTCAAGGATTCAAGATGCATAGATTAGCAGGAATAACCTTTGATATTGGGGTTTTAACAAATATTACATCTGACCATATTGGCCCTGGAGAACATGAATCTCATGAAGAATATGTATCTTGCAAAAGAGAGCTATTTCTAAATAGCAAGCAAATTATTGTTAATAACGACTCTTTTTACTTAGAAGAAGTATTAAAAGACGTTAAAGCACCAATTACTAGATATGGAATTGAATTAGCATCTGATTTAAATGCAACAGATATCCATAATATTAATGATAATGATTTTTTTGGTACGGAGTTTACTGTCTTTGGACTTTTAAATGGAACATTTAGAACTTGCATTCCTGGATATTTTAATATTTATAATAGCTTAGCGGCCATATTAGTCGGAGAAAAACTAGGATTAGATGTAGAAGTAATGAAAAATGCTTTAGTAAAAGTAAGTGTACGAGGAAGAATGGAAACAGCTTTAGTAACACCAAAATTAAAAGTAGTCATTGATTATGCTCACACTGAAGATAGTATGAAAAAATTAGTAGAAACGCTAAAAGAGTATAAACCGAAAAGATTAGTTAGTATCTTTGGTTCTGGTGGAAACAGGCCCAAAGAAAGAAGATACAAAATAGGCGAAATAATAGGAGGAATTAGTGATTTTTCTATTATTACGATGGATAATCCTAGATTTGAAGAAATTAGCTCAATTAATGAAGATATTAAAGTTGGATTAAATAAAGTAAATGCTAAATATATTGAAATTAGTGATAGAGCTGAGGCTATTAGATATGCAATAGAAAATGCTCAAGAAGGAGATTTAATTCTTTTAGTAGGAAAAGGTCATGAAGAATATCAAGACATTAAAGGAATCAAGTACTATTTTAATGAATTAGATATTATTAAAGAATTTATAAAAAATTAAACTATAAAACTCTGGAGCCCTCGGCTCTTTTTTCTTTTAGAAAAAATTTATTTTAATATTTATCTTTTAAATTATTCATGGTATAATGATTAAAATAGAGGGTGATTATATGAAGTGTGATAACTGTGGTAATACTGCAAACTTAGGTGATCAATATTGTTTAAACTGTGGAGCAAAATTAAATTCTAATAATGTTATAATGCCAGGAATAGATAAAATAAAAGAAGAAGAAAAGAAAAACCATAATAAGATGATATTTTTAAGCATTTTATTAGTTCTTTTATTCATTATCTTAGCAGTAGGAATTTATTTTATGGTGAATAAATAATGAAAAATAAAGCATTAGTTATAGTATATGTTCCACTAATTGAAAAAGAATTTGATATATATATACCTATTGTAAAAAAAGTTGGAACAGTAAAAAATTTAATAATCAAAATAATAGAAGAAGAAAGTGCTGGAACTTTCAAGGATGATCACACTAAAAACTTATACGATAAATTAACAGGGGAAAAAATAGATGATGAGCTATTTGTTAAATATAGTAAGATAAAGAATGGTACAAAACTAGTTTTATATTAGAAAGGAGGAGGGTAGTAGTGCAACTTACAATCATCAAAAAAAATCAATTAAGTCTTTTTACATTACCAGAAGATATCATGGGAAGCTACTGGATTACGGATTTTGAAAACGGACGTAAAATAAATTTAATTAATATAGAAGCAACAGAAATAGGATGGAATATAATTAGTAATAATGATGCGTTTATAGTAGATAATAAAGATATAATGGTTCCAAGTGCGATATTAAAAGATTATAATTTTTATTTGTTAAAAAATAATTATAAAAATGAAAAATATTATTTATATTGTTCACCCGTTTATGACAAAACATATAAAGAACTAGGTATAGCTACAAGCATATCTGTTGGATCTGATAAATCAAATGAAATATGCTATCGCCTAGGTGGTATTCCCAAAAAAGCTTATAAAATTGAAAAAAAAGACAAATGGTTTTATATGAATATATTAGATGATAGTGCATCAGTATATGTTAATCAAAAAAGAGTTTTAAAAACTAAAAGAATTGAATATGGAGATGTAATTTTTACATTTGGTCTTAAAGTTATATTAATGCGAAAAGATGGAAGAGACTATCTTCTTGTTAATAATCCAGGGTCTCTCCTAGAGTTTAATGCCTCATTTGTTAATATAGTACCAACAGAAAGTGAATTTGTTGAAGATAATAAAGAATTAAGTGATAATTCATTATATAATGATTATAACTATTTTTATCGTGCTCCACACTTTTATAATACAATTGAAAAATATACTCTAAATATAGATTCTCCACCAGCAAAAAAAGAAGCAGATAAATCCCCAGCTATATTAACAATTGGTCCTATGGCAACTATGGCGATGATTTCTGTTGTTATGCTTTTATCTACAATTAATGGAATATCTAGTGGTAAACAGGATTTTGATTCGGCATTACCGCAAATTGTTATGAGCGGAGCTATGTTTGCTAGTAGCTTATTATGGCCAATATTAACTCGTATGTATCAAAAATTTTCTGATAAAGCTTATGAAAAGAAAAGGCAAAAATTATATAAAAAATATATAGCTAAAAAAGAAGCAGAAATAGTAAATGAATTAGAAGTACAAAAAAAATCATTAATAGAAAACAATTTTACTATCGGAGAATGTCAAAATATAATTAGAGCTCAAAATGTTAAACTATGGCAAAGAAGAATAACCAATAGTGATTTTTTAACTATGCCATTAGGATACGGAAATAAAAAAATGCAAATAGAAATTAAATATCCTGAAGAGCATTTTTCTTTATCAACAGATAATTTATTAGAACTTGCTTATGAATTAGGCAGAAAAGATCGAATATTAACAGATGTTCCTATAACATATTCTTTTTATGATAATAAAACAACTGGTATAGTAGGAGATTCTATTGTTACTAAAGAGTTTATTGATCGTGTTGTATTACAAATGATGGCTAATTATAGTTATGATGAATTAAAAATCGTAACATTTACTAATGTTGATAATGAGCATGATTGGGATTATATTAAAACTTTACCTCATAGTTGGACTAACGATAAAAATATGAGATTTTTTGGCTCATCAAATGATGATTATCGTGAAATTATCTATACATTAGAAAAAATATATAATGAAAGAAAAGCAAATCACGATAAAGAAGAAAAGAATATTCCTCATTATGTAATCATCACTGATGCTATTAAATCAATTGATTCATATGATTTTATTAAAAATATGATGTCTAGTGAAGAAAATTATGGCTTTAGTATAATAATGTTAGTTGATAAAGTAGCGGCTCTACCAAATGAATGTAAAAACTTTATTAATGTATCACGTGAAGAATGTTCGATTTATAGTAGTATTATTAACGAAGGCGAGCAAAAATTTAAAATAGATTATGCTCCTATTGATGAAATATATAATTGTGCTAGTGTTCTTGCAAATATTCCTTTAGATATTAAATCAGAAATTGAATCTAGCTTACCAGATACATATCAATTCTTAGAAATGTATCAAGTTGGTAAAGTTGACCAATTAAACTCCAAAGAAAGATGGCGAAAGAATAATCCTATATTATCTTTACAAGCGCCTGTTGGAATAGGGAAAAGTGGTGAAGTACTAACACTAGATTTACATGAAAAATATCATGGGCCACATGGACTCGTTGCAGGTACTACCGGTTCTGGTAAATCAGAGTTTATTATTACTTATGTTTTATCGCTAGCAGTAAATTACCATCCATATGAAGTTCAAATTATTTTAATTGACTATAAAGGAGGAAGCTTAGCGGGAGCATTTTCAAACGATATGTATGAACTTCCTCATCTAGCAGGTACTATTACAAACCTTGATGGAAATGAATTAAATCGTTCGCTTGCTTCAATTGAAAGTGAAGTAAAAAGAAGACAAAAAGTATTTAATGATGCTAAGAGAATATCTAATGAATCTACTGTTGATATATATAAATATCAAAAACTATGGCGTGAAGGTAAGCTTGGAGATATGGAACCTGTTGCCCATTTATTCATCATAAGTGATGAGTTTGCCGAGTTAAAAGAACAACAACCAGAATTTATGGAAAAATTAATATCTGTTGCTCGTGTTGGTAGATCACTTGGAATTCATCTTATTCTTGCTACTCAAAAGCCAGGCGGTGTCGTAGATGCTCAAATTTGGTCAAATACTAGATTTAGAGTGTGCTTAAAAGTTCAAGATACATCTGATTCCCAAGAAGTTTTAAAAAAACCTGATGCCGCATACTTAAAGCGAACTGGACGTTTCTATTTACAAGTTGGATATGATGAAGTATATACTCTAGGTCAATCAGCATGGGCTGGAGGGCAGTACTATCCCAATACAACATTTAAAAAAGATGTTGACACATCTGTTAATACAATCAATAATATAGGTGTAATAACTACTACTAAAGATATAGAACTTGCATCCAAACCTAAATCAGTGGGAGAGGAGCTTCCTCACATAGTTAAATATTTAAGTGAGCTAGCGGCTAAAGAAAACATAAAAATAAAAAAATTATGGCTAGATAAAATACCAGATAAAATCTATATTGATATGCTAAAAAGTAAGTATAACTTTAAGAGGGAACCATTTTATATTAATCCTATTATTGGTGAATATGATGATCCGTCAAGCCAAAATCAATATGCACTAACTGTTCCGATATCTAAACTTGGAAATGCTGTAATCTATGGTATTACAGGTTCTGGTAAAGAAAGTTTTATTACTAGTTTTATATATTCGTGTATGACATCATATGCTCCAGAAGAAATAAACTTTTATGTAGTAGACTTTGGTGCGGAAACATTAAGAGCATATGCATCAAGCCCATATGTTGGAGATATAGTACTATTAGATGAAGAAGAAAAATTAAAGAACCTTTTTAAAATGTTATTTGAAGAAATAGAGATAAGAAAAAGCAAGTTTACATCCTATGGTGGTACTTATCAAAGCTATATTAATGCTAAGAGAGAATATATTGCAAATTTAGTCATAATTATAAATAATTTTGAAGCTTTTAGTGAAACTTATAATGATTACTCTGAAGACTTAATTCAATTACTTAGAGACGCTAATAAATATGGTATATACTTTATATTAACTGCTAGTAGTGAAGGAGCAATTCGGATGAAAGCAAGGCAAAATATTGCTTTAACCTATGTTTTACAACAAAATAATGAATCAGAATATGCTTCAATTTTAGGAAATTGTCGCGGGAAATTGCCTGCTAAAATAAAGGGTAGAGGATTATTCAAAAAAGATCGCATATATGAGTTTCAAACAGCTTTAGTAGCGAAAGAAGATTCTTACCAATATTTGGCGGATTTTTGTAAAAGCCAAGCATCTATGACAGAATATCGCGCAAGAAAAATTCCAGTGCTTCCTAAATTAGTAGACTATAATGCTATTGTAAAAGACATTTCTTTCTCACCTAATATGGTTGTTGGTGTTAATAAAACAACTTTAAATGCCGAAAAATACAACTTCAAAAAGAATCCAATTAATATTATTAGTTCTCAAGAACTTGAAAATACTACTCATTTCATTAATAGTTTAGTTAATGAAGCAATATATACAAAAGAATATGAAATTATATTTATCAATTCTTCTGAAATAATCATTCAAAATGAGAATTTAAATGGAAGACTTTACAACCGAGGATTTGACGGAATAATTGATAATATCGCTACTTTTATTGATAAGGCTTATGAGGCTTATGAACAAGCAGAATTTAATGAAGAATCCTTAATGGACCAAAAGAAATATATGGTATTCATTTATGGCGTATATGACTTTTATAATAAGCTAAAAGATGAAACAAAAAGAAAACTATCAGATATAATAAAAAAAGATGCTCAAATCAATTTAGTTTCATTTGTTTTAGTTGATAATACGGATATTATTAAAAATTATGCTTATGAAGATTGGTTTAAAAGTGGCGCTGATACAAGTAGGGGGATTTATATTGGCAGCGGTATTGCTGACCAATCATTATTTAGAATTTCTAGAATTGATAGAGAAGCACGAGAGGAAATACCAAATAATTATGGATATATAATTCAAAACACTAAAGTAATTCCAATTAAGCTACTAGAAGATTTTAGAGAAAATAAAGTGCAAGAAAATAATTGACCATTTTTGTTAATCATTTGACAAGTTGAGGCTTTATGATTGACAAAAAGCGTAGTTAATGGCATATTTTCTTTATAAGATAGGGAGAGGAGGGTGTATAAAATGACTTCAGATGACATAGTTGTAGTAAGACAAGCTATTTCGTATCTTGAAAAAATTCTAAGACTTGACGCAGATGGAAATGGCCAAAATTTACATGATATCAAGAATTCATTTGATTATGTTGCAAAATATATTGATGAGCAAGGTTTAACTGATACTGTTTGGGGTGAAGAACTTACAGCTAGAGCAAAATCAGTTGGAAATGTGATAAGTGAATTATGGAATGCTTTAAATGCTGCAAAGAAAAATTTAGAAAGCACATGTGATAGACAAGAAAGACTTAATAGTCAGTATTAATTAAAAATTAAATAAAGAAAGGAAAAGTGATTAGATATGGCTGCATCAAAATCGCCAGCTGCTACAGTCCCTGAGGAAATATTAAGACAATCAGAAAGAATTTCAGAACAAGCAACTTGTTTAGTAAAAATTATTGATCTTCTTCAAGAACATTTGGACAATGTAATACCAAGAGTGAGAAAAGCAAATGACGCTGCTAGTAATAGTATTCGTAGTTTAAAAAATTCTTTAACTACTTATAGTAGTATTGCTAAATCAACTTATCAAAATATATCTGAAAAATTAAGAGATTATTCGCTAAAAACTACAGATAATTTTGAAGAAATGGACGCTTCAATTAAAAATGTTTGCTCAGAAATTGAAAAGTTATCTCATATGAATAATTAGTTTATTTTGAAAAATTAAAAGAGAGTATAAATATGCTCACTTTTTTTATGCTAGAATGATTGCAAAAAAAGTTATCTTATGGTATTATTTAAATAACAAAAGATAGGGTTGATGTATTAATGTTTGGCAGAATATTATATGTTAGTGATAACAAAGCATTTATTGAAAATAAAGTATCCAAAGATTTTGTAGGAGATTTATTAAACTTACACTTAATATTTGAGAGCAATGATAGAAAAATATTAGGGGAAATAGTTGAACTAAGAGATGATAAAATAGAAGTAAATTTTTTAGGTGAATATATAGGTAATAAATACTATAGTGGAGTTTTAAGAAAAGCTAGCCTAAACAGTACTATAAGAGTTATAAATAGGGAAGAATTATTAGAATTAATTGGTACCGAGTCTAATAAAACTTTTCTATTAGGAAAAAGTGCTACATATAATGACTTTAATGTATACCCTAATATAAATGATTTATTTTCTAACCATTTGTGTATATTTGGAAATTCTGGTTCAGGTAAATCTTGCGGTGTTGCTAGGGTAGTCCAAAATATACTAAGTAATAAAGAATCTTTAGCATACAATGCTAATTTAATCTTTTTTGATTCTTTTGGCGAATATAAAAGTGCTTTTAAAAGTATTAGTAGTATTAATTCTTATTACAATTACAAATTTATAACATCTAATCCAAGGGATGAGGAAGATGTAAGATTAAATATACCCCTAAACTTAATGAAAGTAGATGACTTTGGAGTATTATTACAAGCTGAAAAGCACTCTCAACTAACAATTATCGATAGAGCTTTAACATATGCTAAAATATTTGCAACAGATAATGAAGAAGCAACTAACTATAAAAATCATATTATTGCTAATGCTCTTATTACAATTTTATATTCACCAAATACAACAAGGCAAAAAAAAGATGATATTTTTACAATAATAGATACATGTCATACCAAGGAATTTAATTTTGACACAGTAATACCAGGCATAGGATATACTAGAACATTTAGTGAATGTTTTGCAATAGATTCAAGAGGACATTTTGGGGAAGAAGCACTAATAACTGAATATATTTTAAAATTTATAGATGAAAATATTGAAGATTTAAAAGCATCTGATACTGCGATATTTACACTTAATGATTTAGCAAAAGCACTAGATTTTACTTTAATTAGTGAAGGATTTTCTCAAAATAAAAATATGCATGATGATGCTCAGATTATAAAGGTTAGATTAAATACTATTCTTCATAATGAAATGAGTAAAATATTTACAGGTGATGAATATGTTCCAGCAGCTAAGTTTGTTACTAATTTAGTTAGTCATAATAGTAAAAAATCTCAAATAATCAATATTAATTTAGAAACACTGGATGATACTTATGCCAAATCTTTAGTAAAAATATATACAAGAATTATATTTGATTTCTCAAAAGAAAATGCTAATCGCGCTACTGTACCATTTCATATTTTCTTAGAGGAAGCTCACCGTTATATCCAACAGGATATAGATACATTCTTGCTAGGATATAATATATTTGATCGTATAGCTAAGGAAGGTCGTAAATATGGCGTTATTTTAGATATAATATCGCAAAGACCTGTTGAAATAAGTGATACTGTTATAGCCCAAGTATCCAACTTTCTAATATTCAAAATGACACACCCTAAAGATATTAAATATATAGAAGAAATGTTACCAAATATAAGTGGCGATGTAATTGAAAAAATGAAGATACTTCAACCTGGTACATGTGTAGCTTTTGGGTCAGCTTTTAAAATTCCAATGATAATAAAACTTGATATGCCAAACCCAAGACCATATTCTTCATCGTGCGATGTCTCATCTTTCTGGGATTCCAAAGACAACATTTCCTATGATTTAGGTGCCATAGATGAAAAAGAGATAAGCAAAAGTGTTGATAGTGGAGCATTTAAAGAACCATTAGATTTTTCTAAGGCTGAAGAAAAAATAAATGAGCCAAATATTATAAATGATAATTCTAGTGAAGATGCAAGTGCATCTGCATCAAGATTTATAAATTCAATTGAGTAAAAGATTCTTATGAATCTTTTTAAATTTTGTAAAATATGGTAAAATAAAAAATATAAATTATAATTAGAAAAGAGGCATCTATAAATGAAAGATAAAATTTATGCTTCAGTTGCCATAAGTAATCGCCATGTTCATTTAACTAAAGAAGTTTATGATTTATTATTCGATGAAGATTTATCCATGAGAAACGAGTTAGGACAAATAGGCGAATTTGCAGCTAACGAAACTTTAAGAATAGAAGGTCCAAAAGGATATATAGATAATGTAAGATTAATTGGGCCATTTAGAAAATATAATCAGGTTGAAGTATCCCGCTCTGATGCTAGAATTTTAGGAATTACTCCACCAGTTAGAATGAGCGGGAATTTAGTTAATAGTGAGACAATTATTTTGGTAACTAAAAAAGCCAAAATTAGATTAGAAAATGCATGTATTATAGCTGAAAGACATATTCACATGAATGAAGAAAAAAAAGAAGAATTAGGACTTCAAGATAATGAGAGGATTAATCTGATTGTTAATAATATAAAAGGTGGAACAATGGATGCAAGAGTTAAAGTAACATCTAATGGCTTTTATGAAGTTCATATCGATATTGATGACGCAAATTCATTTTTATTAAATAAGGGTGATGAAGTTGAAATCAGAAAATAGTTTTTATATTGGTAGTGTTTATATACCTAATAGATTAGTACTCGCTCCTATGGCTGGGGTTTCTAATACTTCTTATCGTAAAATTGTTAAAGAAATGGGCGCAGGATTAATATATGCTGAAATGGTGAGCGCGAATGCTTTAAAATTCGGCAATGATAAAACTATGGAATTATTAAAAATGTGTGAAATAGAACGCCCTATAGCACAGCAAATCTTTGGAAGTGATGTAAGCACTTTTGTTAGTGCGGCTAAATTAGTTGAGGATAGTATGCATCCCGATATTATTGATATTAATATGGGGTGTCCTGTACCTAAAGTAGCATTAAGAGCAGAAGCTGGAAGCGCACTATTAAAAAATCCAGAAAAAATAGGTGAAATAGTTGCGGAAGTAGTAAAAGCTGTATCAGTTCCCGTAACTGTTAAAATTCGTTCTGGATGGGATGAAGATCATATTAATGCTGTAGAAGTTGCACGTATATGTGAAGCCTCCGGAGCTAGTGCTATTGCTATTCATGCGAGAACTAGAAGTCAAGGATATAGTGGTGTAGCTAATTGGGATATTATAAAAAAAGTAAAAGAAAGTGTTTCTATTCCAGTAATTGGAAATGGAGATATAACAAGTCCTATTAAAGCTAAAGAAATGTTAGAATACACAGGATGTGATGCTATAATGATCGGTAGAGCTTGCCTTGGCAATCCTTGGATATTTAAAGAATGCAAGGAATACTTAGAACATAATATTTTAATAGACAATCCTTCATATCAAGAAAAATTAGACATGATTAAAAAGCATTTTGATCTTTTAAAAGAAGATAAAAATTCAAAAGTAGCACTTTTAGAAATTAGAACTCACGCCCTAGCTTATTTAAAAAATATGCCCGAGAGTAAAAAATATAAAGATTTATTATGTAAGGCTAAAACAGAAAAAGAATTTTTTCAAATAATAAAAGAATATGAAGAATACTTAAATAAACTAGAAAAAACTGATTGAATAATCAATCAGTTTTTGAATCTAATAAAATCTTTGCAACAGTATTAATGGGACCAGCACCAATTGTAAGTACTAAATCATTTTCTTTTACATTTTCACTTAAATACTTAGCAATATCATCATATGTAGGAATGTGTATAACATTTTGATTATCAGCTTTTATCAAATTTACTAAATCGCTTTCTTTTACATTCCATATATTTGTTTCACGAGCCGGATATATGTCGCATATAACTACATGATCAAATTTTTTTAAAACACTAGCAAATGCTTCTAAATGTTCATAAGTTCTACTAAATGTATGAGATTGAAATACTGCCCAAGTCTCATTATGAGCTATACTTTTAGAGGAGTTATATGTAGACATAATTTCAGTTGGATGGTGAGCAAAATCATCAAATAAATGAGCTCCTTTATATTCTCCTAAATATTCAAAACGTCTACCTACACCACTAAATTCTTTTAAAGCTTTTTTAATCACTTCTTTTTTTATTCCATAATTTAAACACATAGATATAACTGCAAGGGAATTTAAAACATTATGCTTACCTAAAACACCCAAACTAAATGTTTCATAAAATTCTCCATTAATATAGCAATCATATGTAGGAAATCCTAAATTAGAATAAGTTATATTTTTAGCCATAACATTAGCATTATCATTATTAATACCATAAGTAGTTACATTTCTGATTCCTTTTTCAATACCTCTTACATTTTCATCATCTATATTAATAACTAGATATCCATTTTGAGGCAATAACTCTACATATTTGCGGAATGATTTTTTTATATTTTCGATATTGCCAAAATAATCTAAATGATCATCATCGATATTTAAAATAATTTCACTAGTAGGGTGAAAATGTAAGAATGAGTCTACATATTCACAAGCTTCTAAAATAAAATATTTTTTATCACCAATATAATAATTTCCATTAATTTTTTTTAAAGATGCACCAATATTAATAGTAGGATTAAGTCCAGCTTCTAAAAATATAGATGCCATCATACTTGTTGTAGTTGATTTCCCATGAGTACCACTAATACAAATTAAATTTTCAAAATCTTTGGTATATTCGCCTAAAAAGATAGCTCGTTCTACACATTCAATATTATTTTCTTTAGCATAAACCATTTCAGGATCATCATCATGTACGGCCGCAGTATAAACAACTAAATCAACATTTTTAATTTTTTCTGGATGGTGTCCAATAAAAACATTAACACCTAGATTTTCTAAATATTCAGTATTTTTAGATTCTTGAATATCGCTTCCACTTACAGTTTTGCCATCATTTTTTAACATAGAAGCAATTGCATACATACTAGCTCCACCAATACCAATAAAATATATGTGACTATACTCACTTATTTTTTTATCCATAATTTATCACCTTTAACTAATATCATTATATATCAAAAATAAAAAAAAGAGAAGAAAAATTATATTTTACTAGTTTTTTATATAAAAGAATGTTATAATTATTGTGGCTAATTTTAAATAGAATTTTAAAAATAAATTTTTGGAGGAGTATTATGAAAAACGTAAAAGTATTGGTATTATTTGTTTTTCTTATGATTATTGGTATAAATAATGTAAAAGCTCAAGAATGTAAATATTCTATAACAGGAAATAGTTTGACTGACTATAACGTTAATGGAACGCCTGCTACTTACTCTTATGATATTGTTTGTATTACCAATAGTTCAAATAAAACTGTTTCATGTAATGTAAATAACTGCAAATGGTCAAATAATGCTAGTAATAGCAAATGTACATTTGATAGCGTTAAAACTGATCTTGATTATAATGATTTTGCACAAGGTGGTTATGAATGTGCAGATTCGATATACAGTGTGGTTACAACTTCACAAGTAGGTAGCCATTATAATGGTGGCTATACGAAAGTTGATTTATCTTATATTGTAAGTTCTAGCACAAAAGGCAAATATAGTGGAGTCACTTTTAAAACATCAATTCTTACGAATAAGGAAGAGTTAAAAAACAATAATATAAATTCTAGTCAAAACCAGCCAGGAGTTGGGGGATCTAATGGATCAGAAGGAGCTGGGACAAAAAATGATTTAGATTTAGAACATTTCTGTAAAGGGCCAGTTCAAGGAATATTTACAACTTTAGGGTGGGTATTTTTCATCGTAAAAATTTTAGTGCCAATTCTTTTAATTATATTTGGAAGTATTGACTTTGCTAAAGCAATACTATCAAGCAAAGATGATGAAATAAAAAAATCTGCTAAAACTTTAGCAATGCGTGCTGTAATAGGGATTTTAATATTTTTTATTCCAACTATATTAAATCTTGTTATAAATGTTATTGATTCGTCAAAGAATGATAATAATGCTTCAAATGTTTATAAAGGAACATTTTGGGATTGTACTAGATGTATGCTAGATCCTAATGATAATACATGCAGTAAATTAGGAGGGAAAAACTAATGAAAAAAATAATTTTTGCATTAATTATATTTTTTTCTATGAGTATAAAATGTTTTGCAGCATCCCCACTTATGCAATGTGACTATGATGCAGCAATACAGGTAAATTTACGTGTAAAATATCGATTAACATACTATGATGATAATACCATAGGAATAGAAGTTGGAAATGACTCTTCAAATCCGAATGCTTTATCAAAAATAAATGGGACTCAAGCCTATAATATTCCTTTTTTTGAGGATTATGGTAATGGAAACAAAAGCCTTAATGGTGTATATCCTATAATTAATCACAAATTTGATATAGAAATTATGAAAGAACGCTATGAAAGCAAAATGTGCCCTTATTTAGAGGTAGATAATAGACAACATCCAAATAGTTTGTATGTATATCTTGCTAAAGATGCAACAAGAAATGAAGCATTGGATGGATTTGAATCAACAAAAGGGACTGCTAAATTTTTTCAAACTTCTAATGGTGTGACACCGACTGAAGCAAAAGAAATTGATAAATGGGATATCCATATAGACAAAGAAGGAATTCCTGGAGTAGAGGGTTTAACTTTTACTTTTTCTCTTTATGATAATGGAGATAAATATTTCCAAGTATATGCTACAAATATTCAAGATAAAAAACCAATTAGGAATTTAGTTAATGGAGATGCAGCTGTTTCATTTTATGCTGGAGCAAATTATATGATAATGGTTTATGAATCCGAATTAAATAATATCTTTGTAGATGGTAAAATAAATAAGTTACAACACTTTTATATTGTTCCAGCAAACTCTACAGATACTGTAAAATATTATGAATTAACTTCGGATTATGATAAGTATTCTAATTCTGTTATAAATGGTGTAGCTCCTGGAGCAGAATTAGAAGAAGGAGTTGGGGTTCCTGGGACTATAGCTGATGTAAAAAAAGATAATTATTTAGATATCGATTTTGATACTACTAATGGATGTGGTAGCTACTTAGGAAATCCAAAAGATAATATTAATAAGCCACCAGCTTATTATTTACAATTTATATTCAATTTAATGAAATATGCTGCAATCATACTATTATTTGCTTTAACAATTGTCGATTTAGCTAAACATGTAGCTAATGGTTCGCAAGATGGATTAAAAAAAATAGGAATAGTAGCCATAAAGAGATTGATTATTTGTGTAGTTATATTCTTTTTGCCAATTTTGATTGAATTTTTACTTGAAATTCTTGGAATATATGGCAGTGGAACTTGTAACATTACATAATTTAAGGAAAGGAGTGTAGAAAGATGGGATTTTTTACCAATTGGGATGGAATTAAAGAAGCAATAATTAGTATTTTATTATTTTTAGATGCTATCGTATATTCTTTTGTTAGTTATGTATATCAAATTTTTTTAGTATTAGCTAATGGTGGAAATATTATAGATAATAAGGTAATTGAGGAATTTGTACAAAGACTATATTTAATTCTAGGAGTAGTTATGCTATTTATACTAGCATACTCGTTATTAAAAGCAATGGTTAACCCTGATGAGGGTCTAAAGAAGGACACATCTCCGCTTAAATTTGTAACTAATGTAATTACTTCTGTAGTATTAATAGCCCTTATACCTACTATCTTTAATTTTGCATTTGAGTTTCAGAGCTCTCTTTTAAAAAATAATACTGTTGGGAAAATAATTTTAGGAGCAGGTTCAAATGATGTTAATAGTGCTACCACTATAAGTGAGGGTGGCTATTTTATGGCGAGCACGATTCTTAACTCTTTTTTACATACTAATTCGGCAGATGATGGTATAACTTATTGTGAATCATTGAAAGAAGAATATGAAGGAAAAAGAAATGGTGTTCCATGTACTATAAGAGATATTAAGGATTCAGATAATTTGATTAGTGGCTTTTTTGGTGGGCTTGAGAACGTAGCTAGTCTAGCTGGTTTGGTAACATTCGGGATATTACCAAATCTACCTGCAATGTTTTTTGGATGGCTATCAGATTTGACAGCTACTAAAACAACTTACGGACAAGTGTGGGCTACGGCAGCATTGAAGCAATCATTCTTTCCATTAGGAGTGTTTAGCGAGGATATAGTTGCTGGAAATATAACGTATTACTGGTTAATTTCTACGGCAGCGGGTGTTTTTGTTCTTTTTGTTCTTTTATCATACGTAATAGATATGGCAGTTCGTTTAGTTAAATTAGCGGTATTTGAAGTAATGGCGCCAATTGCAATATTTGCGAGAATTATGCCTAATAAAAAATCAAAAGATGTGTTTAATAACTGGGTAAAGGCTACTTTATCCACATTTGCTGAAGTATTTATTCGAATTGCGCTATTATTTTTTGCAGTTTTAATCATTAAATTGATTACAAATAACTTAGGAAACGTTTTTGGAGCAGTAATTATGGGTGGTTCTGGAGCACGTTGGGATATCTTATTAATAGCACAATGTATGCTTATATTAGGAGTATTCTTATTTATTAAAGAAGCGCCACAAATAATAAAAGATATTACTGGATTAGATGGTGGTAAATATAATCCTCTTAAGTCTGCTAAACAAGCATTTTCTGCTCTTGCCGGAGGAATAGCCGGAAGATCTCCTTTGGCTGCTGCTAGAGCATATAAACAGGCAGGAGATGCCAAGAAATTTTCTGATTTTAGTGCAATAGGAAATCAATTTAAAAGAAGAAAAGCTAAACAAGATGCAACAAAAAGGCAAAAAGAGGCAGGTATGAATATGGCTCAAAGGTTAGGATCTAATGTAAACGGTGCTTTTAGAAGTGCTTTTGGGTTTGGAACTCCATTAGAAGCTGCGGACGAAAAAATTAAAAAGCATCAAACATTAGATGGAAAACAAATGAAAGTAACAAACGATTCTGGAACAGATGTAAAAGGAATTGTGGCAGATGGGGATACGCTTACTTTAACAGAAGAAAATGTAAACCGCTTAAATGCTAGAAAAGCTGAAATTGCAAAAGAAGTGTCAGCTTTAGCTGAAACTCTACGTCAATATGAAGAAAAGATGAAAGTAAATAAAACTTTAGCCGACTATAAAGGCACGCTTGAAGACATTGCTAAAAAAGAAATGGATAAAGGAAAATATAGATTGAAAGATAAAGAAGGAGCTGATCTTTCAATTGGGCCTCTTATTGGAACTGATGGCTCACAAATTGGAGCAATAGAGAAAGCAACAAAGGAACAATTTGAAAAATGGTTAGCTGCTAATCAACAACGAATGACTGCTGCTGATGTTGCTAAATATTCTAAGCTTATTAAAGACTCAGCAAACGTTTTTACAGTTGACGATTTTATCAATCATAATGGAGAAGATTTGAAAATTGATAAGCAAGGTTTTTATGTAGTTGGAGCAGACGGAAAATTTGAGCGAACTGGCAGTATTAACAAAGAAATGATTGAAAAGAAGACATTATTATCACAAGCAGCTCAAAAAGGCTTCTTTGATGGCTTAGGAGAATTGCAAAAAAATATTCAGGTTACTATACCTGATGGAGATGGTGAAAAAATAGTTAATCTTTCTGATATAGATGCTTCAGATATAGATGCTTCAATTATTAAACAAGTTAAAGATTCCTTAGAAGATATTAATAGACAACTAAATACATCAACTGAAAAACATACTGCTGAAGATACAAAAATTAAATTTGATGATGAATCTAAAGCTATTGAGCGTATATTTGCTCAAGAAAAAGAATTGGCAGAAGTTCAAAAATCAAGTGCTAAGTATAAAGCTGCAGAAGCAAATGCTGAGGCTGATAAATTAAGAGATCAGGGAGGAAAATAATAACTTTTATGTTTAAGCTATTTAAAGGACCCATAGGGGATATTATTGCGGATAAAGCACGAGTTTCTTTTGGCTTTGACACTAAAAAAGAAGCGATGGATAAAGAAATCTCGAAGTATCAAAGAGAAAACGCTGATGCAGCAAAACAAAACATAGCTAAAAGAAATATTGTAATTTCAAGTCTAAAACAAAAAAAGCAATACTATGATCAAATATTACAAAGATATAACCATTTTTTAGAGATGTACAATAAAATTCATGACATTGCTACAGAAGAAATAAAAAAAGGAGACTCAGAAGTCGAAATGAGCCTAAAAGATAGAAATGGAACTGTGATTGCTGTAGGAAATTTCGCTGCTTTAAGTAGCGTAATATTGTTACCACAGTTTAGCACAGATATTGTATTTTATAGTGGTGCTTTGCAACAAATGGCTACAGAATATATTGATGTGTTAATTGATGCTATAGAAAGTGGAAGAGGTAATGCTGAGGTTAATGGTAACCAAATTAAATTAAGCGAACTATATGATAGTTATTTGATGGCTTATCAATTTGTTCAAGATGGATATGTTACCGATTTACATAAACAACCTTTTTATCCTCAAAATAGTGGTAGTAGGATGCTTGCGATAGTTAAAGATTTTATTTATCAATATAAAGGTATGGCAAGTAGCATGGCAAATAATTTTAGTTTAAGTATAAGCAAATTAGAAAATGCTCAACATGATGATGAACGAACATTGCAGATTATAGAAGAAGCTAAACAATTAATTATTACATCTGAGGAATATGTACGCGCTTCTGCTAGCGACGAATACTTAAAAGAGTTTGGAAAAAAATAATCAAAGAAGGCACAACAGCTTTCTTTTTTAAATAATGTAATTAAAAATAATATTTACTACTATCCCTTATAAAATAATTGTGTTATAATATATAAGTAAAATAGGAGGTAAGTAGTGTGAATAATAATTATATAATTCCCGCGAATTCCAAAAAGTCACAGTTATTACTAGGATTTTTTACACCACTTGATTTGATTTTATTTGGTTCAGGTGTTGGAATTACGCTTATTTTATTACTTGTAGTACAAAGTGCAAATCTTGCTATTATGTTACTTATTTTAGCACCGGCACTAATTACTGGTTTTTTAGTTTTACCAATTCCAAATTATCATAATGTATTACAGTTTATTGTTAATGTTTATACTTATTACAGCGAAAATAGAAAATATATATGGAGAGGATGGTCATCAAATGGCGAAGAACAAAAATAATTCGGGTTTTAGTGAAGATTGGTTGCCTGTAAATCAAATAATCAATGGAATGATTCAATTAGATACTGGAGAATATGTAACAGGAATTAAAGTACATCCTAGAAATATTTTTATTGCTGATGCAGTGCTTCAAAATGCGATTATTGGCAATTTAAGAAACTTTTATAATTCAATTAATTTTGAGTTTTGGTTAATTATTGCTGATAGACCTGTTGATATTAGTTTATACTTATCGGAGTTACAAATCCTTTACAATAAAACAAACAGTCCAATCCAAAGAAAATTAATTATGCAAGATATAAATAAAGCTAATATGTTTATGAGTGCAGAATATAACGTTGTAGATACAGAATATTTCATTTTATTTAAAGAAAAGAGAATGGAATTAATTCAAAAGAAATTACACACTTTGATGAGTGGACTTGCGAATTCAGGACTTAATTCTAATCAAGTATCAAATGATGATTTAAGAATGGTATTAGATAACTTCTTAAATGGTGGCGTTCATACTAATTTTGGGACGGTGATGAGTTAATGAGCAAAATTAAAAGTGAAATAGCTCCTAAAGGAATGGAGTTTAAAGCTACAGAATTCACTCTTGGTGGTAAATTCTGTACGATTATGACAATAATATCTTATCCAAAAAGTATTTATGTTGGATATTTATCAGATATTACAAGTATTAGTGGTGTTAAAGTTGCAATTAAGCATATTCCAATTGAATTTAGTACATTACAAAAAATGTTAAACAAAGAAATAGCTGATTTAAAAATGCGCTATCAAAATGAAAGAGATAAGACAACTCAAGAACGTTTAAGACAAGATTATGAATCTTTAGAACAATTTATTTCAATGCTTGCTGCAACTCAAGCGAGAATTTTTGATTTCCAAATGCATATTATGATTAGTGCAGATTCTAAAGAAGATTTAGAAATCAAAAAAATGCAAGTTAGAAGCTATTTAGATGCATTAGGTATGCGTGGAATTAGTCTAATGTTTGAACAAGAAAAAGTATTAAAATCAATCATTCCGATATTTCCTAAACAAGATATAGAAAATCGTATTGGAACGCCTATTCCTTCCATTACAGTCGCAGCAATGTATCCATTTGTTTTTGATAGTATCAAGGATCCTGGAGATGCAACACTATTTGGTGTCGACTTCTCAGGCGGTGTTGTATTATTTAATCAATTCTTATATCAAATTAAAAAAGAATTTAACCGTAATAATGCAAATATGATTATTTTAGGTACAAGTGGTAGTGGTAAATCTACGGCAGCTAAAATGCTTCTTAGAACGCACTTAAGAAATGGATGCAAAGTAGTATGTATTGATCCAGAAGGTGAGTTAGAAGAAATGACTCGTTCTTTAGGCGGAGACTTCCTAGATCTTGGAAAAGGTGGAGACTTTGGAATGATCAATCCACTTGAAGTAGTAGTGGACGCTGATGAAGAAGAAATAGCTCAAGGACTAGGGTATACGGTACTTACAAGAACATTGCAACAATTAAAAGCATTTATGAAATATTTATATCCAGATATAGAGGAAGATGTTTTAACAATATTTAGTGAACTAGTTCAAGATACATATAAACGATATAAAATAGATTTTGAAACTGATTTTAGTGCTCTTAAAAGTTCTGACTTCCCAACATTTGACGATTTATATGCAACTATAAAAGGTAAGCTTTTAAGCATGCCTGATACAACACGTGAACGTGATGTAATAGAAAGATTAGAGTTAAAAATAAGGCCTCTTACAAAGGAATTAAGATATTATTTTACTGGACACACAACATTAAAATTTAATAGTGATTATATTGTATTTAATATTAGAGAATTAATGAATAGTGATGAAAATATAAAAAATGCACTATTCTTCAATATCTTAAAATATGCTTGGGGATTATGTTTAGATAAAGATGTTAATACAGTTATGATGGTAGACGAAGCTCATGTATTATTATCAAGTAGAAATGAACTTGGAGCAGAATTTTTAGCCCAAATCCAAAGACGTTCAAGAAAATACAATACAGGAACTATTATTATTACTCAACAGCCCACTGACTTTGCCCATCCAAATCTTATTATGCATGGTAAAGCAATATTTGATAATGCTTCTTACTATTTAGTGATGGGACTTAGAAAACAAGCTGTAGATGATTTAGCTAAATTAATTGATTTAAATGAATCTGAAAAAGATAGTATTAAGTATTACAATCAGGGAGAAGCCTTATTTATATGTGGTAATAGAAGAATGAGAATTAATGTTGTAGTAACTCAAGAAGAACTAGATTCTTTCGGATCTGGTGGAGGATTATAAGAAGCAGATGCTTCTTTTTTCTTTTAATAAAAATATTATTTATGTTGTAAATAGAACAAACGTATGATATAATTTGAATGTATAAAAAAGGATGGGATAAACTATGAAAGAAAATAAATTAGAGACAATTGTGGGTTTATTTGAAGAAAAAGAAATTAGAAGTGTTTGGGATAGTGAAAAGGAGGATTACTATTTTAGTGTTGTCGATGTTATTATAGCTTTAACTAAATCAGATAGACCGCGTAAATATTGGAATGATTTAAAGAAAAAATTAGAAAATGAGGGAAGTGAGTTGTCCGAAAGAATCGGACAACTGAAATTAAAATCAAAAGATGGGAAATTTTATAATCAAGATGTGCTTGATACAAAAGGAATTTTAAGATTAATCGAATCTGTTCCAAGTCCAAAGGCAGAACCTTTTAAATTATGGCTTGCTAATTTAGGAAGTGAAAGAATTGATGAAGTGTTTAATCCAGAACTAGCAGTTAATAGGGCAATAGAATATTATCGAAATAAAGGATACACGGATGAATGGATAAAAGCAAGATTAACAGGAATTGTAGATAGATTTAAACTAACTGATATATGGAAAGATGGAGGTATTGAAAAGCCAATGGAATATGCAATGCTTACAAATGAAATATACAAAGGCTGGTCAGGTATGAAAGCAAGTGAATACAAAACATATAAAGGTTTAAGAAAAGAGTCTTTAAGAGATAATATGACTGATATTGAGGTTGCGCTAACAAATATCGGTGAAATAGCTGCTAGAGACATTGCAAAAGAAGAAAAGCCACAAGGACTAAAAGAAAATATGAAAGTTGCCTCTCGTGGTGGTAGAGTTGCAAAAGGCGCAAGAGATTTATATGAAAAAGAAACAAAAAAATCAGCAATATCTACAGAAAATACTTTAGATTATAAATATATAAATCAAAATAATCAAATAGAAAATAAAACTAATAATTAATGTAAATTAAATTATAAAATCACTTGACATTTATTATAAATAAATGTATATTAGTAAGGTACCGAACGAATGGAGAATGTACAGTGAATATTAGAATAGTAGACAAGCTAAAAAATTTAAATATTGAAATTTATAAGAGAATTATTGCTATTTCAAAAGATTTTGGAATAAAAAAGCTTCCCAGTCCACTTCAAATGAATATATTAAAATATTTAATTGAATCAAGTGATAAAAAAATATGTCAAAAAGATTTAGAGATTGCATTAAATATTAGTAAGGCTACTATTTCAGAGACACTAAAGAAAATGGAAAAAGAAGGGATTATTGAAAGATTAGAAGACGAAAATGATCATCGATCTAAAATGATTAGATTAACAGATTTAAGCCTAGAACAATTTAAAACAATGGATAAAAGTTTCGAACAATTAAACTTAGATTTAGTAGAAAATATTTCTATGGAAGAAATGGGAATATTTTTGAGTGTTATTGCAAAAATGCAAGAAAATTTAAAAAAAGGAAGGAAATAATATGTTTAGATTATTTAAAAACTTTACAAAAAAAGAAATTAGTATAATATTATTATGTGTTTTATTAATAGTTTTTCAAGTATGGTTAGATTTAAAACTACCTGATTATATGTCAGAAATCACAATTTTAGTAAGTAGTGAAACAAGTAAAATGAAAGATATTTTAGTACAAGGTGGATATATGTTATTATGTGCTGCTGGGTCACTTTTAAGTGCTATTATAGTTGGATATTTAAGTGCTAGAGTATCAGCAACATTCTCAAAAAATGTTCGTAAAAAAGTTTATACAAAAGTAGAAAATTTCGGTATGAAAGAAATTAAAAATTTTAAAACAAGTTCTTTAATTACAAGAACAACAAATGATATTACCCAAGTTCAAATGTTTATATCAATGGGGCTTCAAATGTTAATTAAGGCACCAATAACAGCAATTTGGGCAATATTAAAAATTCTAGATAAAGGTCTTGAATGGAGTATATTAACAGGAGTAGCTGTCTTAATATTAATTGGTATGGTTGGGCTATTAATAGTTTTGGTTTTACCAAAATTTAAAAAAGTTCAAAAATTAATTGATAAGATTAACAATACCACAAGAGAGCATTTAATGGGAATCCGTGTGGTAAGAGCATTTAATGCCGAAGGTTATCAAGAAGAAAAATTTGAATCCGAAAATAAAGAATTAACAAATTTACAAACTTTTAATCAAAGAACTATGGGAATCATGTCACCAATTATGTATTTAATTATGAATGGTCTTACGCTAGGTATTTATTTTATAGGTGCTAATTTAATTAATGAAGCAGGTTTATTAGATAAACTTCCTTTATTTGGAAACATGGTAGTTTTCTCAAGTTATGCTATGCAAGTCATCATGTCTTTCTTAATGCTAGCTATGATATTTATTATGTATCCTAGAGCTAGTATTTCAGCGACGCGTATTAATGAAGTTTTAGAAACACGTGAAAGTATCAAGAGTGGAACATTTAATGGAAATACTAAACTAAAGGGAAAAGTAGAATTTAAAAATGTTAGTTTTAAATATCCCGATAGTGAAGAGTATATTTTAAAAAATATTTCTTTTGTAGCTAATAAAGGAGAAACTGTAGCATTTATTGGTTCTACTGGTTCAGGTAAATCTACCCTTGTAAACTTATTATTAAGATTCTATGATGTTACTGAAGGGGCTATATTAGTAGACGATGTTGATATAAGAGAATACGAATTAGATAAACTATATCAAAAACTAGGATATGTTCCTCAAAAAGCAGTAATGTTTAGTGGATCAGTATATGAAAATGTTGGATATGGTGATTCCGGAAAGAAAATTACCAAAGAAAAAATTAAAGAAGCAATTAGGGTTGCTCAAGCTAAAGATTTTGTTGAGGAAATGGAAAACAGTTATGAGGCTGATATCGCAAGAGGAGGAACTAATATTTCTGGAGGTCAAAAACAAAGATTAGCTATTGCAAGAGCTGTTGCTAAAGATCCAGAAATTTATATTTTTGATGATTCTTTTAGTGCGCTAGACTATAAGACAGATTATACTCTAAGACATGAATTAAAAAAATATACTAAAGAAGCGACAAATTTAATTGTTGCTCAAAGAATTGGGACAATTAAAGATGCCCATAAAATTTTAGTGTTAGATAATGGTAATTGTGTTGGAATTGGCACTCATAAAGAATTATTAAAAACATGTGATATTTATGGGGAAATTGCTTTATCTCAACTATCTAAGGAGGAACTAGACAATGCCTAAAAGAAACATTCCGAATGAAAAACCTAAAAATATAAAATTAGGAGTAAAAAAATTAACTAAGTATTTAAATAAATTTATGCCCGCAATTATTATTGCATTAATTATATCTGCTTTAAGCAGCATATGTTCTATAATTGGTCCAAATAAACTATCTGATTTAACTGATACAATAAAAGTTGGATTAATGACGGGAATTGATATGAATAAAGTAACATCAATAACAGTTTTCTTAATTATTTTATTTTTAATAAGTGCTGTATTTAACTTTATTGAAAACTTTATTATGGCAACTGTTGCTAATAAATTTGCAAAATCATTAAGAACTAATATTTCAACTAAGATTAACAAACTCCCACTTAAATATTTTGATACACATAGTTATGGAGATATTTTATCACGTGTTACTAATGATGTAGACACAATAGGACAAACTATGAGCCAAAGCTTAGGTAGTTTAATAGGTGCTATTACTCTTTTCTTAGGAGCAATTATCATGATGTTTTATACAAACTATATTATGGCAATTACCGCAATAATTGCTTCCCTAATAGGTTTTGCCTTTATGGGAAATGTTATGGGTAAAAGTCAAAAGTATTTTGACATGAGACAAACTGAGCTAGGAAAGTTGAATGGTCATATTGAAGAAATTTATTCAAGCCTAAGTGTTGTGAAAGCCTATAATGGTAAAAGTTCCGCAGATAAAGAATTCGACCTGTTAAACGAAAAAGTATTTAATGCCAATTTAAAAAGCCAATTTTTAGGTGGGCTTATGCCATCTATGATGAATTTTGTAGGAAACTTAGGATATGTAGCGGTATGTGTAGTTGGGGCAGTACTTACAATGAATGGGGCTATATCGTTTGGTGTTATTGTTGCTTTTATGCTATATGTAAGATTATTTACTTCACCACTTTCTCAAATTGCTCAAGGTATTACTTCTATGCAAAGTACTATTGCTGCAAGTGAAAGAGTATTTGAATTTTTAGAAAGTGAAGCAATGCCTAGTGAAGAAAAACTCACAACTTATTTAAATCCAAAAGAAGTTGAAGGAAACATGACATTTAATCACGTGAAGTTCGGTTATGACTCTGACAAAATAATTATTAAAGATTTCTCATTAGAAGTTAAAAAAGGAGAAAAAATAGCAATTGTTGGTCCTACTGGAGCTGGTAAGACAACACTTGTAAATTTACTAATGAAATTCTATGATATTAACTCAGGAGAAATTATGATTGATGGAATTCCAACAAATAAGTTAACTCGCGAAAATATTCATGAATTATTTATAATGGTACTTCAAGATACATGGTTATTTAATGGAACGATTCGTGATAACATTAAATATAATAAAGAAAATGTTAGTGATGAAGATATTAAAAAGGCATTAAAGACAGTTGGAATTTATCATTTTGTTCAATCTCTACCAGGCGGGCTTGATTATGAAATTACAGATAATGAAAGTATTAGTGCTGGAGAAAAACAACTTTTAACAATAGCTAGAGGTATGATAAAGAATGCTCCTTTCTTAATTTTAGATGAAGCAACTAGTAGTGTAGATACCAGAACAGAAGAATTAGTTCAAAAAGCAATGGATAAACTTACTAAAGGAAGAACTTCATTTATTATTGCCCATAGATTATCAACTATTAAAAATGCTGATAAAATATTAGTTATGCAAGAGGGTAATATAGTAGAAATGGGGAACCATGATGAATTACTTAAGAAAAAAGGATTTTATGCTGAGCTATATAATTCTCAGTTTCAAAAATAGCTTTCGAAATTTGAAAGCTTTTTTATTTACACAATATTATAACATATGTTATAATATATCTAGATATAGTATAGGAGATGATAAATTGCCTAAGACAAAAAAGATTACGAAAGAAAATATCTTAGATTGTGCTCTAAAAATTATTAAAGAAAAGGGAATGGAAGGATTAAATGTTCGTTTAATAGCCAAAAGATTGAATTGTTCTATTCAACCCATTTATTATCAATTTAGTAATTTTGAAGATCTAAAAGAGCAAGCGTATAAACATATATATGAAATATATCAAAATATGATGATATCTAATATAGGAAAGGTTCATGGGTATAAAGAAATGGGACTTGCTTATATTCACTTTGCATCTATGTATCCAGAATATTTTAAATTGATATTTATGCAGCAAACAGATTTAGATGCTGAAAAATTTATCATGGCGGATCATAGTGGAAGCAAAGTTCTTTTAGAAGGAATGAAATTAACTAATTTATCAAAAGAAGAACAAAAGAAGTTTCATATCAAGGTTTGGATATTTACTCATGGGATTGCCACTTTAGTAGCAACCGGAACTATAAAGATATCGGACTATGAGATAAATAAATTACTTGAAGATACTGTAAGAGAATTATTAATTGGATTTAAGAAAGGAAATAATAATGAAAAAAATAATTGAAGTAAAAAACTTAACGAAAGAATATAAAAAATTAAAAGCCGTGGATAATCTATCATTTGATGTTTATGAAGGTGAGATATTAGGACTATTAGGTCCTAATGGAAGTGGTAAATCAACAACCATTAATTGTCTTTTATCTTTACTAAACTTTAGTAAAGGCGAGATTAGAATATTTGGAGAAAAAATGTCTCCAAATGCTTATGATATAAAGAAAGATATTGGTGTTGTATTTCAGGATGTGGCAGTATTTGATGAATTAACAGTAAAAGAAAATATTGATTATTTTTGTGGATTATATATAACTAACAAAAAACTTAGAAAAGAATATGTTTGTGATGCTATTAAATTAGTTGGGTTAGAAGATTTTCAAAAATTTTATCCTCGTCAATTATCTGGAGGATTACTTAGAAGACTAAACATTGCTTGTGGAATTGCTCATAAGCCCAAAATTATTATATTAGATGAACCTACAGTAGCAGTAGATCCCCAAAGCAGAAATAATATTCTAGATGGCATAAAAAAGTTAAGAGAAGATGGCGCAACTATTATTTATACTACTCATTACATGGAAGAAGTAGAAATGATTTGTGATAGGATAATTATATTAGATAAAGGGAAAATTATTGCTATAGGTTCTAGCGCTGAATTAAAGAATTTAGCAAAAATAGAGGAAAAAGTAACAGTAGAAGTAACTAATTTAAATGAAATATTTATAAAAGAAATCTCCAATTTTAAAAATGTTCAAAGCTTAAATTATGATGGTCGCATTTTAGCAATTGTATATAAAAAGGGAAAAAATAATCTTGGAGATTTAATTGATTATTTTGCTAGTAAAAAAATATTATACAGTAAAATATTTTCAGAACGTCCTACTCTAAATGATGTATTCTTAGAACTTACAGGAAAGGAACTTCGAGATGTTCAGTCATAATTTTAAATATTGTTTTAGAAGTTTATTTAGAAATAAATCATTAATATTTTGGACATTTATGTTTCCTCTTATTTTAGGCACATTTTTTAAAATGGCTTTTTCCAATATAGAAGAAAATGAAAAACTAGATATTATTAATATTGCAGTTGTAAATAATGAAGCATATTTAAATAATCCAATATATAAAGAAGTAATGGAATCTTTAAGTGAAGAAGAAAATGAAGATAGACTTTTTAATACTTCTTTTGTAAATGAGGAAGAAGCAAAAAAGTTATTAGATAATGATGATATTATAGGTTACTTATATATAACAGAAGAAGCTAAAATAGTTTTAAAGAAAAATGGAATTAATGAGACTATTTTTAAATCTGTAGTTGAAAGTATAGAAGAGACAAATCAAATATATAAAGAAATACTAAATAGTAAAATTAATGAATATATAAGCACTACTAATCCAGAAGAAATAAATATAGAAATATATAAAAATACAATTTATGAAAATATAAATAAGATACTAAATGAAAATAATGACTTCTTAATTGATCAATCTAATGAAAGTATGAGCTATACGATGATTGAATATTACACCTTAATAGCAATGACTTGTCTATATGGTGGAATGATAGGAATGATAGCAATTAATAATCTTCTTCCAAATATGAATAATAAAGGCAAAAGAATTTCTATTTCAGGAGTTTCTAAAGCTAAATTAGTTTTATCTAGTGCTTTAGCTAGTTATATTATAATTATGTTAGGATTTTTATTATTATTTATTTATACAATATTTGTACTAAAAGTAGACTATGGATCTCATTTAGGTTTAGTAATACTTTTAGCAAGTGTTGGATCATTAGTGGGTTTATCTCTAGGGATTTGTCTTGCCTCAGTAATAAAACGAAATGAAAATGTTAAAATAGGAATAACTATTGCTATTACAATGTTTGGCTGCTTCTTATCAGGAATGATGGGAATAACTATGAAATACGTAATTGATAAAAATATTCCCTTATTAAATAAAATAAATCCTGCTAGTATGATTACTGATGGATTATATTCTTTATATTATTATGATACATTTAATAGATATATATTTAATATTGTAAGTTTACTAATTTTTGCAATATTAATGATTTTAATATCTCTTAGAAGCTTAAGGAGGACAAGTTATGACAGTATTTAAAGCGTTCTTAAAAGTTTTAAATAAATGTAAAGGAATTGTTATTTTATATTCTGTTATTTTAATTTCTTTTGGTGCATTTAATTTCAAAACTAATGATCAAAATATAAGCTATGAAGACACTAAACCAGATATTTTAATCATTAATAATGATTTAGAGGGTGAAATAACAAATAACTTAGTTTCTTATATAGAAAGTACTTCCAATATAGTAGAAATTGAAGATAATAAATCTAGTAAAAGTGATGCTTTATTTTATCGTGATGTAAATATTATAGTAGAAATTCCAGAAGGTTTTTCTGATGATTTAGAAAGAGGATTAAATCCCAAATTAATTATAAGTAAAACCGGAGACTATAATAGTTCATATGCCGAAATGTTATTAAATAAATATTTAAAGATAGCAAACGTTTATATAAATCTTGGATATAAAAATAAAGATTTAATTGAAAAGATAAATAACACTTTAAAAAATAAAATAGATGTAGAAGTTACAACAAAAATTGATACTAATAATTTAAATAATGCCACGTTTTATTATAATTTCCTAAGTTATAGTATGCTTGCAGGAGCAATTTATGTTATTTGCTTAATCATTTCAAGCTTTAGAAAAGAAGACGTATATAAAAGAATGATTATTAGTAATACTTCAATTAAGAAAATAAATCATATTTTACTATTATCTAATATGTTATTTGCGTGTTTCTTATGGTTAATTTATGTCATTATAAGTATTATATTAGTAGGTAATATAATACTAACAAGTTATGGACTAATTTACTTATTAAATTCATTTATTTTTACAATGTGTACGGTTACAATTGCTTTCTTAATTAGTAATTTAGTAAAAAATAAAAATGCGATAAATGGAATCGTAAATGTCGTAGCATTAGGTTCAAGCTTTTTATGTGGAGCATTTGTGCCAATGGAATGGCTACCAAAAAGTGTACTTAATATAGCGCATTTCTTACCAACATATTGGTATATTTTATCAAATGAAAAAATAAAGACTTTAGAAACTATTAAGTTAACAACTCTAAAACCAATATTCTTTAATATGAGTATTATCATTTTAATCAGTATAATACTTATTATATTAACTAATTTTATTAGTAAAAGAAGAGGAAAAATTGGATAGAATAAAAAAATAAGCTAGCCATGAATAATATATTTTAGTATAATATAAATTAAAGAAGTGGTAATATGAATCAAGAAAAAATAGGTAGCTTAATTAAAGAAATTAGAAGAAAAAATAATCTAACTCAAAAAGAGCTTGCCAGAAAATTAGGAGTCACTTATCAAGCAGTATCTAAATGGGAAAATGGTCGTAATATCCCAGATATAAGCCTTTTGAAACAAATGAGTGAAGATTTTGATATCGATTTAAACGACTTTTTAGAAGGAAACAATGAAAAGAAGAAGCAAAAGAAAAGTATTTTATGGTTTGTTTTAGGAACTATTATTATATTAGCAACTATTATCTTCATATACTTTCATGATAAAAATTTTGAATTTAAGACGTTATCTTCTACATGTTCTACATTTACAATAAAGGGTACTATTGCATATAATAAAAGTAAATCTTCAATTCATATATCTAATATTGAGTATTGTGGTGGAGAAAATAATGAAGTATATGAAAGGGTTGAATGTGCTTTGTATGAAAAAAATGGTGATACAAAAACTCTTATAAGTAAATTAACTAGTTCAAATAAAAAAACAAAATTAGAAGATTATTTAAAAGAAGTAGAAATAAAAATCAGTGATTATGAAAGAACTTGTGCAATTTATTCAGATCATTCACTTTATTTAGAAATAAAAGCTTATCGAAGTGATGAAGAGGCTACTGTTTATGATGTTCCTCTACATTTAGATGATGAATGTACAAACTAAACTTGAGGTTGAGTAAAATCAACTTCTTTTTTATAGAAAATTTAATTCTATTATTATATAATGAATTTTAGAAAGAAGGTATATTATGAAAAATAAAAAAATTCTATTTAGTATAATCGGAATACTATTAATAATTGGCATAGCGTTTGGCACTAATTTTGCTTGTTTTAGAGGAAGTGAAGATGCTTTAAAATTTAAGAAAGATTATGAAAAACTAAATAATACAGTAAGAGAAAGTGATGGCGCTAATTATAATAATGTTAAAATTAGTAAGAATAATCCTATTAAATATTTAACAGCTAAAGAAGCCGTAGATGTAATCAAAAATAAAGAAGGAGTAATTTATTTTGGAGCTAATTGGTGTCCATGGTGCAGAAATGCCATTCCCGTATTATTTGAAGCAGCTAAAGAAGAAAACTTAAAGACCATTTATTATTTGGATATGGATACAGTTAAAAACATTTGGGAAGTAAAAGACAATAAACTTATTAAAACAACTAATGAAGGGGAAGGATATTATGAATTATTAGAAGCATTAGATTCTATTTTAGGTGATAAAACTTATACTCTAAAAGATAAGGATGGAAAAGTTTTTGATACTAATGAAAAAAGAATTTATATGCCACTTATTATTACTGTAAAAAATGGTAATATATTAGATACAAAACTTGGAACAACTACTTTAAATGAAGGCCAAACAAAATATGATGAATTAACTAAAGAACAACATGATGAACTTTTAGAAACTTATAGAACAATGATTAAAAATATGAGAAAAGATGAATGTTCAGTTAATGGATGCGAATAAGTACAAAGAGCTTTTAAAGGCTCTTTTGTTTTGCAAAAAATCATTGACTCCGGGGGGGGGTATGCTATTATAAATATATAATAGAAAAGAGTTGATA